>DATBOZ010000024.1:0-15299 GCA_036561585.1 Candidatus Eremiobacteraceae bacterium
GGGCCTAGGCGAACAGGAGTTGAAATTAGTGCAATGTTCGACGTGCGGTGAGCGTAATCCGGATGGAGCGACGTCGTGCGCCGTTTGCAACGAGGTGCTATTCGCTAAGATCGAGGAGAGCGGCAATCGGTTCGAATGGACCGCCGCGATGCCGCTCTGGCTACGATGGTTCATCGCACTACCCTGCGTCGCCATCGTCGGAGCGATGGCCATTCGGCGTCTTGTGTACACCGGATTTGACGACGTCACGAGCGGGATCATTTTTCCGGCAGCGATCGCGGGCGTGATCTTTGGCGCTGCGCAAATCGCCGCGCGTATCGCGCCATCGTACAAGAAGCAAGTCGGACTCACAATCATCTTTTCAGAAGTCGCGGTCTTTTGCTCGGTATTTCTCGACGATCTGATATACAGCATGTTCGAAACTTATAATCCGGCAAAAATCGGATCGCCCAATTTCATGCTGCCGCTGCTCGGTGCGGCGGCGGCCATCGTTTCGCTCGTCGTAAGCAAGACCCTGACCGACGAACCCATGCGGTTGGTGAAGGTGCGTGTGACCGACCTGGGCCTGCGGCGCGGGCTCGGCATCGCCCTTGCGCTGGCGGCGTCAGGTGCGTTCGAAGCAATCGCTTTCGGCGTCGTTAAGGCGTGTTATTATTGCCTGCCGTTGCCGTATGCAAACATTTTGACCGCCGTCATCTCCACTGGTATCGTCGTCGCCCTCGTCATCGCATACGAGCCGGTTCGAAAAAAAGTCGCCGCTTGGGTGGTCGCAGGAATTTTCCTAATCGTATCCGCCGTAAATCTCGGCGTGATCGCCACGGCATTTATTCGTTATCGTTTCCACGACCCGTTGATGGAGTCGATAGGGCTTACCACTTCGATACTTTCGATCGGAATGATCATTGGAATTATCTTGGGCCTGTCCGCGTCGGCATCGAAGAGTTCCCAACCCCATTCAATCTTGGATTAAGTCGCGTGATCACGCGTTGGCATACACACTGGTGCTCAGGTACTTGAGTCCAGAATCCACAAGAAGCGTTGCGACACTCGCGCCGCGCCCCAGTCGTTCGCCAACCCGTATCGCTCCGATCACGTTCGCTCCCGACGACGTGCCCGCAAACAGACCCTCCTCGCGAGCGAGGCGCCTTGCCATAGCTTCCGCATCGGCCGTGGAAACCTGAGTGATCTCGTCAACCAGACTTGGGTCCCACAGCGGCGGGGCGTAACCGATTCCTATTCCTTCTATCTTATGCGCGCCGGGTTGACCCCCGGACAGGACCGCGGATTCGGCCGGCTCAACGGCTATGATCTTGACTTTTGCATTGTGACGCCGAAGCGCCGCCGCCACGCCTCGTAAGGAAGCCGCCGTTCCAACGGACTGAACAAACGCATCGATCTTCCCGTTTGATTGATCCCAAATCTCTTCACCCATCGGGTGATAACCAGCGATGCTATCGGCATTGTTCAGCTGGTCGGTCCAATACGTGTGCGGTTGCCGGCTGATTTCTCTGGCGGCTTCGATCATGCCTAAGAAAAGCTTTTTCGTGAAGAGCCCGCCTTCACTTTCGACGAGCGTCAGTTTCGCGCCGAAGGCCGCCATCTGCGTGAGCTTCTCGCCGCTAAACGCGTCGGAGGTGACGATCCGCAATGCGTATCCCTTCGCGGCGCTGACCAACGCGAGCGATGCACCCGTACTACCGCCGGTATACTCCACAACGGTGTCTCCAGGCCGCAATCTTCCATCTTTTTCAGCTGCCGCGATCACGGCTTGCGCCATTCGATCTTTCATGCTGCCGGTCGGATTTTCGCCTTCGACCTTGACGACGATTTTTGCACAACCCGCCGGCACGACGCGCCGCAGTTCTACGAGCGATGTATTTCCGATGATCTCTAAGACGCTGGCGCTCACACCCATCATCACACGCTGAGATTTTGACCCAAATCGGTGAGAATCGCTCGCGCGACTGCGCCGGGTTCTTGCGACTTTGTGATCGGCCTGCCCACCACGATGAAGTCCGCGCCCGCGAGTGTCGCGGCCCCGGGCGTCGCGACGCGACGCTGATCTTGCGCGGCGCCGCCGGCGAGACGGATACCCGGACACAGTAGGGTGAAATCGGGGCCGCACGCGGAACGCACGGTCGGCGCCTCCGCAACGGAACACACCGCGCCGTCGATTCGCGCTGCCATCGCGAGCAACGCGAGCCGACGCACCTGCTCTTCCGGCGATCCTTGCACGCCGAGCGCATGAAGATCGTCGGCGGTAAGGCTGGTGAGCACGGTGACCGCGAGAAGCCGCAGTTGCCCACCTGCGGCGTTGTGTTCGTCGCGCGCATTTGCTGCAGCCGCGAGCATCGCCGAACCGCCGGTGGCGTGCAAGGTGATCAACCGCGCGCCGGATTTTGCGGCCGCACGAATAGCGGCGCCGACGGTGTTCGGGATGTCGTGCAACTTGAGATCGAGGAAGATCGATTTTCCGGCTTCGCGCAAGAGTGTGATGATCTGGTCGCCGTAACCGTAGTATGCTTCGTAGCCGACTTTGTACCACTGCACGTGCGGCGCGGTTTGCTCGACGATGATGCGCGCACGGTCGTAGTTCGGTTCGTCCAGTGCGACGACGAGTTGCGTCATGCGCTCACGCGCGCACCGGCGAACTCGGGATTGGCCAAGCCGGTCAGCGCGCTCACGCTCGTAAATCCACGGCGCGACGCTTCGTCCACAAGGGCCGAATTGATTTTCGCCGCGACGTCTGGATCGCGAAAGTTTGCGGTGCCGATGCTCACCGCAGTCGCGCCCGCAAACATGAACTCGAGTGCGTCGCGGCCGGTCTCGATGCCGCCCATGCCGATGATCGGAATCCGCACCGCGCGCGCGACTTCCCATACCGCGAGCACGGCGATCGGGCGGATCGCCGGACCGGTGAGTCCGCCGGTGCCGTTTGCGAGCCACGGTCTGGTGCGCGCCGTATCGATGACCATCCCGCGCACCGCGTTGATGAGCGAGAGCGCGTCGGCGCCGGCCTCTTCGGCGGCGCATGCGATCGGCTTGAGGTCCGTCACGTTGGGCGTGAGCTTTGCGATCACGGGTAATGTGACCACCGCCTTCACCGCGCGAACCACCGCGCCGATAGAGGCGGCGTTCTCCGCGAAACACTCGCCCTCGCGATCGACATTCGGACACGAGACATCGAGCTCGATGGCGACGACGTTCGCGAGGCCATTCATCCGTGCTGCGACGTCCGCAAATTCTCGAACGGAAAACCCCGCGACGCTTGCGATGATCGCGGTCGGTGTCGACGCAAGGTTGGGCGCCTCGTTGGTGAGGAAGTAGTCGATTCCCGGTCCTTGCAGGCCGATCGCGTTGAGCAGACCTCCTGGAACCGGCATCACGCGCGGCATCGCGTTACCCAGCCGCGGCTGGCTCGTGACGCTCTTGATTGTGATCGCGCCGTACGCTTGGATGTCGGTCACCCGCCCAAACTCCGAGCCGCGATTGTAGCAGCCGCTCGCCGCGATCACGGGATTCTTGAGTGTGGCCGTGCCGATGCGAATTTTTGTATCCACGGTCTTCACTACCACACGACGTCGGCTGCGGAGTAAACGGTGCCGTCGGTGCACACGCGCGAAAAATCGTGCGCGCGCTGTTCTTCTTTTGCCTTAGGGTAGCCGGTGGCTTGAGCGCTGCCACGTCGCAGCGGCACAACGCAGCCCCAGCACGTGCCCATCGAACATCCGAATGTCTCTTCCATAGAGATCTGGCACATCGTGCCGGCAGCGTTGGCATGTTCGCAGAGCGCGCGCAGCATCGCAGGCGGACCACAGCCGTAGAGCATGTCGGTCGCACCGTGAGCGCGCAATATATCGATGACCGAACCTTTTTCTCCGGCGCTACCGTCGTCGGTGCAGATTTCCATCGCGAGTCCGAGCTCGCGCAATTCGTCCACGCCCGCGAGCATCGATTTTGTGCGCGCGCCGATGATTGCGCGCGTCTTCACGCCGGCCTCGATGAGCGTCTTACCAAGCAGCCAGAACGGCACGATGCCGATGCCACCGGCGACAATCGTCGCGCGCGTGCCAGCTTCGGGGATGTCGAAGCGATTGCCGAGCGGCCCAATGACGGAGATCTCCATACCGGGCATCACGCGCGAGAGCTGCGCGGTGCGCTCCCCCCATTCGCGGAAGAGCAGGCTGAATTCATCATCGGTGACGGTCCAGATTCCCAGCGGAAGCCGCACGGCAAACGGGCCCGGAAAATCGGTCGCGACGTATTGGGCCGGGCCGGCCGCTCGTGCGATGCGCGGACTGCGCAGGGCGACACGCCAAAAGCCGGGAGCTACGGACTCCCGGCTGGTGACAACGGCGGTTTCAAGCGCAAGTTGGACGGCGGACATTTCGGATGACGGATTTCGCGTCCCGTTGCGAGCCCACCTCGACGTGCGCGCCATCAACATATGACATAAACACCGCCTCGGCGGGACATGGGCGTAATGAATTGGTGGTATATACCGTCATAAGCATAGACAGCGAAAAGGGGAACTCAGCCATGCAAGGTGTGCTCGTATTCAAGAACCTCGAAGAAGCCGAACGGCTGGGCTTCCAATATTTCGATCGCCGCGCTGACGGAACGCTGGTTCGAAAGATGACGTCCGGTGGTTGGGCGCTCGCGCTGGTCAGCAAAAACTAGATCTCTCCTCGACTCCTCGCGATACAAGAAATAGGGCATTGCAACCGCCCTATTTTTTTGTTTGGTGTATGGCATTGTTCACTTGAAGAAGAGATGCGCGATTTGAGATTCGAGATTCCAGTAGATGATCGCGATCGCGGTGACGTCAAAGGCCGCGTGCGCGATCATCAACATCCAAATCTGCCCGGTAGCTGCGAAGATCGTTCCGAACACAGCGCCCGTGAATATAGCCTGTTGCACGCCGGCAAGACCCTGGTCATGGAAGTGGGCCGACGCAAATAAGCCAGTGGTGATGAGGACGGTCAACGCCTTAGCGCCGAGGCCGCCTCCGAAGAGCGTGCCGAGTCGTTCGAAGAGATAGCCCCGAAATACGGTCTCCTCACAAAAGCCGCCGATGACGATCACGCTGAGGAGGATCGCCGGCAGCGCGATTGGGTTGCCGACGAGATAGTGATAGGTGTGGTTGATCGGATCGACTCCGAGAAGCGGCATCACGATCGATTTCATGAAGAGTTTGAAGGCGATACCGAAAGCGACGCCGATGGCGACCGTGCCGAGCCAACTTTTCGGCCGCACGTAGCCGATCTTGCTCCACGGCGTTTTCGATAATTCGACCCACGCCAGAACCAAAATCGCGCTGATAGGGACGGCGATCAGAACGCTCGCCAGAATGACGAGGATGGCGAGAATCCCGGCCAGGCCGAATCCGCGCAAGCTCGCGGCGAACCGATCGTCTGTAGTGCCGATGTTTATCATCGGCCGTCCCACCATAACGGTCGGCACTACGGCCTGATGGCGTAGACCACGTTGACCATCGCGTCGATCATGTCGGTGCCGCCTAACACGGGTGGGGACGGCGCGTTGGTCATCATCATCATCCGCCCTGCCATCGGCAACGGCATCGGTCCGCCGCCGCCGCCAGTGGAAATTGCGATCACGTTGCCGAGCTGCACGCCTGCGGCGGTGGCGAGCGCAACTGCTTGCGAACGAGCGGATGTCAGCGCCGCCGCGAGTGCCTGCCGATAGAGCCGGTCGCGCTGCGACGTGTCGTACGAGAGGCCGTAGGTCTGATTCGCGCCGGCCTTGACTGCGCCGTCGAGCGCCTCGCCGGCTTTCGCCACCGAAACAGTGACGTCGATGCTCTCGCTTGCGACGTAGGAGCCCATCGATATCGGCCTATGCACTTCGCCGGCCAGCGGTCCACTGGTACTCGCATCGCCGATGTCCGGCGGTTGATAGTCGAGCGAATAGCCGCTCGTCTTCATATCGGCGTCGGCGATGCCCATGCCTCGCAGTTGCTTCACCACGGCTTGGGCGCGCGTGTTGACCTCTGCGGCCGCTCCCGATGCAGTCGGAGACTGCGCGCGCACGCCGAACGTGACGTGTGCGATGTCCGGTGCGTATTTGACGCTTCCGCTAGCTGAGACCGAAATGCTCGGCGGTCCGATCATACTAGGTGGGTCGGCGGCGCGAGCGGCGGTGGGTGCGACGCTCGCGGAAAGCGAGACGAGCGCTGCGCACGCAATGAGCGATAGTTTCATGTCCGATCCTTTTCCGCGGTGGTCACGACGTGATTCTAGAGGAAGATCACTTCGCGCTCTTCGTAGCGCACGCCCGCAGAGGCTCGGACGGATTCGAAGAGGGCGAGGTGCGTCACCGGCATCGCGTGGGCGGCCGCAAGCAGAGGCGCAAGGAGCGGCTCGGCGCCGGTCGTCCGACCGATGGTCACGTGCGCCAGTGGTGCGTCTTCGAAATGGAATCCGAGCGGTTCAAATGCGCTCCGCAAAGCTAGCGCAGCGATGGTAAATCGTTGTTCCTGTTCCGGGCCGCCGACCCAGAGCACTCGCGGACGACGCGAGGTGGGGAACGCGCCGATGTTCGACAAGTGCAACGAGAAGGGGCCGAGCGAATTTTGGGCGAGCGGTGCTCGCCCTACGACAGCATTGAATGCTGACGAGATCGCGGGAACGGCGGCATCATCCACGTCGCCGAGAAAGGCCAGCGTGACGTGCCAGTTCTCAGCGGTCGTCCATCGCGCGCGCACGCCGTTGCGCTTAAGCGCATCGGCCGCTGCCGCGACGAATGCGCGCGCGGCGGCGTCCAAAGGTATGCCGGCGAAAAGCCTCATGATGTCAAAGTTTTTGGGCGAGCGATGCTCGCCCTACTACACGGCCGACCATAAAGGTCGGCACTACATGGCCGTCCGTCAAGGTCGGCAGTACAGGGTTTCACGTCCCGTTAATGCGGAGCGCTTCACGAGCCGTTAACCTTTATAGGTGGGGGCGCCGAACGAGGAGATCATGGAGTACACCGCAAGCGCTGCATCGGCTGAAAAGCACGAGAAGCAGTGGATACTCATCGTTGAAGACGACGAGAAGATCGCGCGCGTGCTGCAGCTCGAGCTCGAGCACGAAGGGTTCCGGGTCGAGATCTGCGCCGACGGTGCGAGCGCCATCGAGCGGGCGCTCAAGGGCCCCGATCTCATCGTGCTCGATCTGTTGCTGCCAAGGATCGACGGCCTTGAAGTTTGCCGTCGCGTGCGCCGTCACTCGTCGGTGCCGATCATCATGCTCACCGCGAAGGACGCGGTACCGGACCGCATCGCCGGGCTCGACACGGGCGCCAACGACTATCTGACCAAACCGTTTTCCATCGAAGAACTCCTCGCCCGCATCCGCGTGCAATTGCGCTCGCACGAACCCGCCGAGCGGACGCTGAGCGCCAAAGATCTCGTCCTCAATCGCGACACCCATGAAGTGAAGCGCGGGCCACGCGGCATCACCCTCACCGCAAAAGAATTCTCGCTGCTCGAATTTCTGCTGATGTATCCGAACAAAGTGCACACGCGCGATGAGATCTTCAATAGTGTGTGGGGTTCCGATTTTCTCGGCGAGTCGAATCTCATCGACGTCTATATCCGCTATCTGCGCAACAAAGTCGACGAAGGCGTTGACGACAAGCTGATCCATACCGTCCGGGGCGTGGGCTACGCGCTCCGAACGTAGCGAGGCGCCACGCATGCCGGTCGAGACGCAGTCGGCCGCGACGCCGTTCTTCGCCGGGCTGCGCTGGCGTATGATGGCGTGGTATGGCGGCCTGCTGCTCGTCTTGCTCGCCGCGTTCGCGTTCGCGGTGAACGCCGGCGCGGCACGCGTGTTGATGATCTCGACCGCGCAACGCGTGAGCGGTGTTAGCACGGCGATCGCGCGTGCCGCGATCGAAGGTGGCAACGAGCCCTTTGGCGTCGTGAGTGTGCGGACGCTGCTCGCCGACGAGTCGACCCTCAACACATTCGCCGGCGCCGGACTCTATGTTGAAGTGTTCACACCCGGCGACAAACCATACCCGATCGGCCGCAGCGGTAATCTCGGTCCGTTCGAGCTGCCGACCTCGGGATACACGCCGTGGAAATCTCCCGGCGGATTCGATTCCAATTGGGGAACGGCCAACACCGACGTCGGTCCCGTGCTCGCACATTGGATGACGATCAGGGGCACACAAGGACCGGAGGTCGTCGTCTACGTCGCGGAATCGTTGACGCTCGTGCAGCAGACGCTCGCGGCGTTCGGTGTGTTCTTGCTCATCTGTTGTGCGCTCGCGGCTGTCGCCGTGGTCGCCGCGGGCGCGTGGTTGTCGCGCACGGCCGTCGCGCCGATCAACGAGATCGCGCGCGCGGCGCGCGAGATCGGCGGCGACGACCTTGCGAAACGGTTGAATTGGCAGGATCGCCGCGACGAACTCGGTGTATTGGCCGCGACCTTCGACGACATGCTCGGCCGCCTGGAAGGGGCATTCGCGCGCGAACGACGCTTCATCGCCGACGCATCACATGAATTGAAGACGCCGCTCACCGTGATCAACGGCAACGCGCAAATGCTCCAACGTTGGGCGGACCGCGATCCCGTCGTGCGGGCAGAAGCCGTCGAGACCATCCGCGCTGAAAGCGCGAGCATGGCGCGCGTGATCAATGCGATGCTGACGCTCGCGAAGACCGACGACGCCGATGCGCTCGCGATGGAAGCAGTCGACATGGCAGCCGTCGTGCACGATGTCGCGAACGCGATGCGGCCCGCCGCAGAGCGAAAGGGATTGTCGCTCGAAGTGCGGTCTGCCGACGGCACGCTCGTCCGCGGCGAGCCCGGCTTGCTCCGACAGCTGATCACCAATCTGACCGAGAATGCGATCAAGTTCACCGAAACCGGCGGCGTGACGCTGCGGGTGGAGCGCGAAAAAGGGCGCGTCCGCGTCACGGTCAGCGACACCGGGCCGGGCATTCCGCCCGATGCGCTGCCGCACGTCTTCGAGCGCTTCTACCGCGCGGATCCCGCGCGATCGCGCAATGTCGAGGGTACCGGCTTAGGTCTCGCGGTGGTCCGCAACATCGTCCGCGTGCATCGCGGCGATGTGCGAGCCGAGGCGGCGCACGGCGGCGGCACGACATTTGTCATCAATTTACCGGCCGCCTGATGGTTCTCATGGTGGCCTCATCTTCAGTTCACAGGGCATTCATGCGTCTCCGCCGCCAGAAGCGTAGTGTGAGAGCTAGGAAGACGATCGCCGTCGCCCCGATTGGTTCATAATGCCTCAGCACATGCGCGGGACCGCCGCGCTCGCCACTATCCTCGCCGCTTTCGTCGTCGCCGCGACGGCGGCCGCGGCCTGCGCAGATCAGACGTCGCCGCTCTCCGGCGCGGGCTTGGTCGCGATCAAATCGACCGGTGGCAACGTCACGATCGCGGTCGGCAATCCAGGCGAAGTGCGCATCGTCGGTCCCGACCGGATATTCGTCCGGCACTTCGCGGTCTCCGCGGACGCCGACGGTCATATCATGCTGCCGCAGCAAGGTCCGGGTGCGGCCGGCGCGGCGAGTCCGGCGCCCGGCGGCAACCCGTCAGGCCCGCCGGCTGCGGCCGGCTCACCCGCGAATAGCGGCGGCGCAAAGCCCGGCGTTGGACGCGGCGGATTCGGCCCGCGCAGTTTCACCATCCCGGGGCTTCAAGATGGTAGCGACGGGATCAGTATCGTGAACCGCTCCGGCAGCGACGTGACGATTTACGTGCCGCCGATGTTGGCCGGGCTGATCATCGGCGCGGGTCCCGGCGACGTCTCCGCGAGCAATCTCAACGGAAGCTACGTGATCGTGACCGGCAGGGGCGCCGTCAACCTCCAAAACGTTTCGGGGCGCGGACTCGTGCGCACGTGGGCCGGGCCGATCACGCTGAACAGCGTCGCGGGCGTGCTCGGTGTCGAGTCGGCGCGCGGCACGGTGACCGCGCGCGAGATGTCGGTGACCCGGGCGGACGTGCTCACGCAGACCGGAAACGTCGATTGGGAATTTTCGACGCTCGGGCGAGGCGGTTATCGCTTCAACTCACGAGCCGGCAACATCCAAGTGGGTTTGGCGCCGGATGCCGCGGCGAACGTCGACGCGCAAAGCGAATCGGGATCCGTCGTGAATGCGTTCGGCCGGCGGCCGGGCAACGTGCGCATCTTCAACCGGCACGCGCTTTCCATGTCGCTGCGCGGCGGCGGCCCTGAGATCACGGCGTCCAGCAAGTTCGGACGCGTCACGATCCGGTCCCACAAGCCGTTCTAGCGCGACGCCGGCGCTCAAGAGGGCGGCCGCACGACGCGACGCGAACGCTCAGGCCGAGTGAATCTCCGCAACCTGGTCTGTGCCGGCATCGTCTTTCTTTGCGCGAGTGCCGCGAACGCCGGTGCCGTCGTGGTGCCGCATGCGATTCCGCAGCCGAGCGCAGCACCGTCTCCGACGACCACACCGCAGCCGGCGCCCGTAGCGACGTCAACCCCGTTTCCGCCGGCGTCGGCATCGCCGGTCGCGTCGGCCACGGCGTCGCCGACTGCGGCCGCTTCGCCGAGTGCAGCGGCCGCGCCAAGTCCATCAACCGCGCCAAGCGCCGCTGCGTCACCAAATGCGGTTGCTTCGCAAAGTGCGTCCGCGTCGCAGGCCGCAACGCCAACACCCATACCATCGCCAACACCCACGCCCGCGCCGAGTCCGAGCATTATCCCATCGCCACAGGTGCTGCCGTCGCCGTTGATATCGCCGCCGCCATCACCCGTGCCGCCGCGTGATGCAGCAGGCATCAGTGTGACGACGCCGCCGATCGCGCCGCAATCGCCGGTGCCGACGCCGACGATTCCCGACGCGTTGTGGTTCGCTCCCGGCGAGACGTCGACGATTCCGATCGAGATCCACGACGGCGTCGTGTACGTGCCGGTCGTTGCCGACGGCAAACGCCGGACATTCTTGTTGGACACGCGCGGCAACTCGGCCGTCGACGACTCCATGAGCAGCACCGGCGCAGCACCATCTGCAACAATCGGCACGTTGCAGATCGGCGATGCGCGGCTCACCAATCTGCTCGTCGCGCAAGAACGCATCTTGCCGTATTCGGTGACGTATCTCGGCGCACCGGCCGATGGCGCGGTCGGCATGGATTTTCTGTCGCGCTATCCCGTCACGATCGATTACGTCAATCGGCGACTCACGCTCTATCATTCCAGCGCTGACGCCGAGTCTGCGGCGCAACCGGCGGACACTGCGGTTCTTTCGCTCGCGCAGGGCGACATGCTGCCAGCGACGACCGCGCGCGTTGCCGGCAAGTATGACGGCGAGTTCGTCTTCGATTCGCTTGCGACGACCGAGGTCTTGATGAGCGACGGCTTTGCGCGTTCGCGTCGGCTTATCTCGAACAATGGTTGGATCGACACGACGTGGCTCGCACGGCCGAGTGGGGAAATCGCAGGGCGGATGGGGCGGCTCGGGTTGCTCTCGCTCGGCTCGCTCAATTTCGTCCGTCCGATCACCGTTGCAGCGGGGCCATCGGAGCCCAACGCGCTGCCGCGCGGCGCCGACGGCGCTATCGGCGCATGGCTGCTGCAGCGTTTCACGGTGACCCTCGATATGCCCGGAAATAAGCTCGTGCTTGCGCCCGCGAGTTCGACCGCGACCGCGCCCGCGCCGTTCGATCGCAGCGGTGCGTGGCTCGTGCAGCGCGCCGGATTCGTCGAGGTCCGCAGCGTGCTGCCGGGATCCCCTGCAGACGATGCGCGTCTGCGCAGCGGCGATCAGTTGCTCGCGCTCAACGGCCGGCCCGTCAGCGCACTGGAAGATGTGCGCTCGGCGTTCGAAGGCGCGCTGGGCACGTCGATCGCCGTGCGGTTCCACCGCGGCATTTTCACCCACACCACCAGACTCACACTCCACACGGTGATGTGACGCCACGATGGTGAAAGTCCGCGATCTCTCGCACATCCGCATCGACCTCTTGGCGTTCGCAAGCGCCGGCGGCACCGTGCGCGGGTTGTTCTATCATTCCGGACGCCCTTCGACGTGCGTCATACTCTGCCACGGATACTCGGCGTCGAAACACAACGTCGACCCGCTCGCGTTTCATTTGGCGGTGGATGGATTCTCCGCGTTCGCGTTCGATTTCTTGGGCCACAAGCTCGGCGCGAGCACGGGGCCGCTGCGCACCGGCGCGGATCTGCTCGAGAACGCGCTGGATGCGGTCGCGCTCGCGCGCACGCTGCCCGGCGTCGAACGCGTCGTGTTGGGCGGCCATTCGATGGGCGCCGCGACGGCGATCGGCGCGGCGGCGAGCTCTTTGGTCGTCGAGGCCGTCATCGCGATGGCGACCGCGCTGGATCGTGGCCGCGTCCTCACCGATGCCGGCATGCTCTCGGGGTTGCAGAATCGCGCTGCGTACGTCGACGGAGCCCCGCCGGACGAGATCGCGACGGCGATGGATGCGTACACGTCGCGCGTTGCTGAGATCGCACCGCGGCCGCTGCTTGTCATCGCCGGCAGCAAGGATGGATTGGTCTCACCGTCGGCGGTGCGCCGGCTGTTCGACGCCGCGTTTGAACCAAAGACGTTTGAGCTCATCGACGCCAATCACACAGACTGCGCCGAACGTTCCCGATTTGTGATTTCACGCTGGCTGAAGGCGCGAGGCTTCGCCGCGGGGTAACACCCGGATAGTGTAGTGCCGACACGACGGCGAGCAACGCTCGCCCAGCCAATGTAGTGCCGACCTTCATGGTCGGCCGTCGCCCAAAAGGAGAACCACGAAATGCGCGAACGGCTTGGATGGATAGCTCTTGCGACGGCAGCGTGCGCCGCTCTCGCTGTTGCCTGGGGCGCACCATCGGCGTCGGTCGCAGCTGCGATGGTCGCGCAACGGACGTCTACGCCCGTGCCAAGCGTTTCAGCCACGACGCTGCCCGCTTTGCCGACATCCGCAGTTCCGGCGACGGCGGCTCCGGCAATGTCGACGCCGGCGCCGTCCGGCATCGTGGCGCCTCCGGGCACGCTCATTCAAGTGACCGGCGCGGTCGCGTCCCCGATCGTGCTGGGGCTCAAAGATCTGCAAGCGATGACGCGTTCTACCCTGACGATGCGCGTGCTCGACTTGGACGGCAAGCGCCGGGTGCATATTTTCACCGGCCCCCTCCTCAGCGATGTCATCAGTCAAGCAAAGCCGACCACATCAACCGGTGTGGACATGGCCACCCACGCGTACGCCTTGGTCAGCGGGATGAATGGCACATCGGCCATCATCGCATTCGCAGAATTCCACCGCGACTACAACGCGAAGCGCATTATCCTTGCGTATGAAGAAGACGGCGGAGCCATGCCGGGTTCAGGAATAGCCGAACTCATCGTGCCTGAGGACGCGACGCAAGGCCGCTTCATCGTGGGCGTGACCACGATCGAGATCATGACGCCGTAGGTTCTGGCGTCTGGAAACGTCTACGAGACCGGCCGGATCTGCGACTCTCCGCTTCGGCGGCGCCGCCCAAATGTCCAAAAAGTTTCGTGCGCCGAACCCGGCGTCGCGGACTGCGGCGGCGCCGAACTCGTGTGTCCGAACAGATCATCGATAAATCCGTGGATGCGCGAGCGGCCGACCCACCAAAATCCGGAGAACGCTATAAGGGTGATGAGGCCGCGTAGCCCGGTGAGATTCGAGTTGCGCGGCGAGCGGACGCGGCGGCCCTTTGCGAGCGAGGTACGGTCAGCCAGTTTCGCTTTGATTCGCTCCAGTTTTTGCGTCAGCCGTGCTTGTTTTCGTAACAGACGCTCTTCGTAGTTCATCATGTGATCCCGCCCTGTAGTAGGGCGAGCAACGCTCACCCTACTAACGTCTATACAACCTCGACCCTACTATTGTTGCATTCGTTCGCGGTGCGGGCCCTGCGCCATCCGGTCCATTTACCGGGATTTGCGGCCGATTTTTGGCGCTCACCCGCGCCGCTTAATGAGGATGCGTCGTCGTTCTGTGGTGCGGCCGAATGGCATGCTTCACAGCGACCATCGGCAGCCGCGCCGCATTGACGCCGAAGCGTCTTGCGACGATCCGGTATTCGAACTGAACATCCGACCGACCGCCCTGGAGTTCGCGGACGATGAAGCCGCCGGACGAGCGCGACGCCACGTACAAGCCGCGGCAGTCGCCGTCGGGCGTGACGAACACCCGATAGCCGGCGTTCATATCGATCACGTTCGAGAACGATGGGTCGAGCGCGACCTGTGCGACGCCGTTCACGAGCGCCGCGTCGCCGGTGTCCTCGATCGTCGGCTCGCTTTCGAGCGCCGAATACTCCGACACCGAACGCGTGCGTTTTCCGCCGATCGCGCACCCGGCATGACAAGCGCCCGCGGTCGTGAGCAGCCCCGAGATGCTGAGGTTCCCGCTATCGTCAAGATTCATCATCGTCGCGTCGTTCGCATCGAACGCCGACATGACGTAGTCGTTCGTGCTCGCCTCGCCGGCGAACATCCACACCACGGGATTCGAGCCCGACGAAGTGAATTCGCCCGCGGGCTTACAGCAGCCGCTGTCCGCGCTGAATCCCGTCGTCACGAACGTGCCGGCTTGGGCGGTGACCGCGAAGATGTCCGAGCCGCCCGCGTCCACCGCTTCGATCATGTCGTTGACGCTGCCGGAGCCGCCTTGGACGAATACCTCGGGCAGATTCGCGTTCGGCCCTTGATTCGCGAACAGCGCCGTGCCTTGCTGTGCGAACGCGTACACCGAGTTGGCGTTGGCACCGTAGGCGAATGCGTGCAGTGCGTCGCTCGCAGTGCTGCCGTCAGCGAGCACGCCTGCACTGTTATTGTTGTGCGTCGACGACGTGTTCCGGCCGGCCACGCCGAAGCCGCCGGCCACCGAATCTTGTCCGTAGATGCCACTGGCTCCCGACGCGGTGAAGCCTTGCACGCCGTTGAGGTTAGTCGACGTGCCGGTCACCCCCGCGCCGTTAACCGAGACGCCGCTCACGCCCGAGTTGAGTGTGCCGCTCGTGCTTGCGTCCTGGCCGAGCACGCCCGCTTTGCCCGCGGTCTTGCCGGCGCTCTTGAACTTCGTCAGACCTTCAAGACCCGAACCATTGGTGGAGACCCCTTTTACTCCGTCACCGGTCGCCGTGTTTTGCCATGCAAGACACGGCGCTGACGACGCGCAGTTCATCGCCGCTTCGATCGCCGCACGCGCTGGTCCGATCGTCGCAGCCCCGATGAGCGCGCCCGCTGCGAACACCGCGGCTAGGCCGATCCGAGCCGCCGCCGTCATGACCGGCCACCCAAGACG
>DATBOZ010000025.1:0-7028 GCA_036561585.1 Candidatus Eremiobacteraceae bacterium
TCGACGCCGGTGACGTCAAGGCCGTAGGCGAATTCTTCGAGCGGCGGCATCGTGCCGAACATCGTGGCCGAGTCCGTCACATGTACCATCCCCCGTTGATGCTGACCACCGTACCGGTGACGTAGCCGGAGCGGTCGTCGACGAGAAACCTGACGAGATGAGCGACTTCGTCGGGTTCGGCGAGTCGCCCCACCGGCGTGCGCTTGATCGCGGCTTCGAGCACCGCGGGCGGCATGGCCGCCACCATATCGGTCGCGACAAAGCCGGGCGCAACGGCGTTTGCGGTCACGTTGTGCGCGGCGCCTTCCAGCGCGGTTGTCTTCGTCAGCCCGAGTAGCCCGGCTTTCGACGATGCGTAGTTCGCCTGGCCGAAGTTGCCGGCCAGACCGACGACCGAACTCATGTTGACGATGCGTCCGAATCCGCGATCGAGCATGTGCCCGAAGACCGCCTTGGTCATAAAGAACGGTCCGCTCAAGTTCACGCGAAGCACCGCCTCCCATTCTGCGACGCTCATCTTGCGAATCGTTTTGTCTTGCGTGATGCCGGCGTTGTTGACGAGGATGTCGACGCGGCCACGCTTCGCCGAAACTTCAGCGACGACGCGCTCGCAATCGGCGAAGTCACCGACGTCGCCTTGATGAAAAGTCAGACGCTCGGCTTCGTCGTGCTGCAGCGAAGCGCGCAATGCTGCGGCGCGCTCGCGATCGGCTGGAAGCCCGGTAATGGCGACGGCGGCGCCGTCGGCGAGAAGTTTGCGTGCGACCGCTGCGCCGATGCCGCGCGCTCCGCCGGTGATAATAGCGACGCGCTCCGCGAGCGCGGGTTTCTGTGTGTCGATCATGCGCTAAGTGTACCTAGCGGTTGCTTAGCGCGTCAAGAGGAGTGACCTCGTATGTCTGATTGACCGGCCCCTGTGGTCGGGCGAGCATCGCTCGCCCTCGAGATGTAGTAGGGCGAGCATCGCTCGCCCGAAAAAAAATGGCCGACCATAAAGGTCGGCACTACAGAGCAGATATGGGATCACATATCAAGACCGCCGTTGACCGTGTAGACTGCGCCGGTGATGTATCCCGACTCGTCTTCCAACAAGAAACGAACGACGCGCGCCACTTCATCCGGCGTACCGAGCCGGCGCATCGGGATCTTTTCGACGACCGTGTCGAGTACTGCCTTAGGAATGGCCTCGACCATTTCCGTGCCGATGAACCCCGGCGCAACGCAATTGACGGTGATCCCCTTGCGCGCCATTTCGAGGGCGAGACTCTTGGAGAATCCGAAAAGGCCGGATTTCGACGCGGCGTAATTGGCCTGGCCCACGTTGCCGGTTTCGCCGATCACCGAACTGATATTGACGATGCGCCCGTAATTGCGCTCGATCATGTGCTCGAGCAGCGCCTTGGTCATATAAAACGCACCCGAGAGATTGGCGCGCAGCACCGCGTGCCAATCCTCAACCGTCATCTTCCGTACGGTCTTGTCGACGGTGATGCCCGCGTTGTTGATCAAGAAATCGACGTGGCCGCGCTCTTTGAGCACTTCGTCGACGACCCGTCTGCAATCATCGGCGTCGCCGACGTTGCCCTGGTGCACCGAAACCGATGCACCCTCGGCCGAGAGGGACTTCTGAAGTTCTTCGGCGCGCGCCCGGTCGCGCGCGTATCCGGCGGCGACATGGACGCCACTTCGGGCGAGCAGCGCGGTGATCGCGGCGCCGATTCCCCGCGAACCGCCGGTGACGATCGCGACGCGGTCCTTGAACATGCGGCCCCCTTTCACAGGTGGAGGCCGCGGTGTTCGCTCGCCGAGCGCCGCATCCTAGGACGGACGGATTCGCCTAAAAGACGATTTCCCGCAGCACGACGTGACTATACGTATCGACGGCGCCTGCGCGTTCACGCAACGTGCCGATAAGCGCATCCAGATCCGACGCGTCGCGGCATGCCACGCGCAGTTGATAATCGGATTTGCCCGTCATCAGCATGGCGCTCAACACGCCCGGAATGCCGCGCAACGCCTCTTCGAAACCCGCGCGCGTCTGACTCGCTCCGAGCTTGAGGTCGATGAGCGCAAGCATGCCGCGACCGGCCGCGACATTGTCGACCGCGGCGTGAAATCCGGTGATCACGCCCGATTTCACCAGCCGTCGAAGGCGGTCGGCAACGGCATTTGCACTGAGGTCGACCTTTTCAGCGAGGTCGCGATAGCTGATGCGCGCGTCGAGGCGGACTTCTTCGAGGATTTTGGAGTCGATCTCGTCGAGAACCGAGTTCTTCTCACCAACTGTCATCAACATCTGAGAAAAGTGCCTCCGAATAGGGTACCACCATTGGCATCACTCTTTATTTCTTAGTTGTTAGCCCGCAGGCCTCCTGGCGGAAATGCCACGTCGATTCGTACTCGGAAAAGGCGCCCGGGTTACACAAATCTCGGTCGGGCCGCCGTTTACGGTCGGCAACGCCGTCAATACCACAAGCACCACGGGCCGACCGTAAAGGTCGGCACGACAGACGGTGATCAAAGAGGGTTCTCCGGACCCCCGGCGTATGCGGCTTACCAGGAATAGTGTGCCCAAAAATGGCCGTGGACCCCGATTTTGCGGCGTCCCGGCTGTTTTGTTGGAGTGCACTCTCGCGTGAGGAACCATCGTTGAAGACCGGCAAGACTAGCGCAACTGCGAAGAAGCCTATCCCGAAAAAGAGCCCGCCGACGGCGGTCAAAAAAGCAAAACCCGCCCCCAAACCCATCGCACCTCCGAAGGCAGCCAAGCCTGCGAAAAAATCCGATGTCGTGAAAGCTGAACCGGCTAAGGTCACCGGGCAGCGCAAGATCGTCGCGGCCAAGGCGCCGG
Organism: Candidatus Eremiobacteraceae bacterium; assembly: GCA_036561585.1. Taxonomy (GTDB): domain Bacteria; phylum Vulcanimicrobiota; class Vulcanimicrobiia; order Eremiobacterales; family Eremiobacteraceae; genus JABCYQ01. Next base: position 2,852 of record DATBOZ010000025.1, read on the forward strand.
CCGGCAAGATCGCGGCAGCGCACAAGGGCGGCAACGGCAAGTCGGGCGCGGCGACGCGCGTCGTCGAAGCGGCGCCGGTCAACGGTGAAGCAGTGGTCGCGGTCGCAGCGCCACCGCCGATCGATTTGATCCCGCCGCTCGGCTACGTCGAACGAAAGCCGATGCCCAAGCTCCCCACCTCAAGAAACCGCGTGCAAAAGAAGCCGGATCCGCCGACCAAGCTGCACCTCGGCAAGATGACCTACACGTTCGAGGAAGGCGGCGCCGAACTGCGCGACATCCTCGGCGGTAAGGGTGCCGGACTCGGCGAGATGACGCGCATCGGACTGCCGGTGCCGCCCGGATTCACGATAACGACAGAAGTCTGCCGTCGCTACGTGGAGCTCGGCCGCCAATTTCCGCCGGGGCTTGAAGAAGAGATCCATCGCCGCATCGCCGAGCTCGAGCGCAAGACCGGCAAAGAATTCGGCGGCGAGACCAACCCGCTGCTCGTCTCGGTGCGTTCGGGCGCGCGCGTCAGCATGCCGGGCATGATGGACACGGTGCTCAACCTCGGGCTCAACAATCGCACGTGCAACGCGCTCGTGGTCCTCACGAAGAACGATAAGTTCGCGTGGGATGCATACCGGCGCTTCGTGCAGATGTTCGCGACCGTCGTACTAGGGATGAAGCGCGATCCGTTCGAGGAAGTCATCGAGCGGTACGTGGCCAAGGCGCGCATCGCGTCCGACTCGGAACTCACCGCGCTCGCGTTCCGCAATATGACGAGCGAATTCAAAGCGCTCGTGCGCCACTACACCAAGAAAGATTTTCCCGAAGACGTCTATTCCCAACTGCGCATGGCGGTGGACGCGGTCTTCAATTCGTGGAATTCGAAACGGGCGCAAGAATATCGCAAGCACGAGCGCATTCCGGATTGGTGGGGCACTGCGGTCAACGTCGTCACCATGGTCTTCGGCAACATGGGCGAGGACTCGGGGACCGGCGTCGCCTTCACCCGCAATCCCTCGACCGGCGAGAAGAAACTCTACGGCGAGTTCTTGCCGAACGCACAAGGCGAGGACGTCGTCTCGGGTTCGCGCACGCCGATGAAGATCACCGAACTCGAGCGGCGCAATCCGAAGCTGTTCAAGCAATTCCTCGAACACGCGTCCATGCTCGAAAAGCATTACCACGACATGCAGGACATCGAGTTCACCGTCGAGCGCGGGCGGCTCTTCATCCTGCAGTGCCGCTCCGGCAAGCGAAGCGCGGCCGCCGCGATCCAAATCGCGGCCGACATGGTGAAGGAGCACCACATCACGCGCGAAGAGGCGGTGATGCGCATCGACCCAGGCTCCATCCAAGCATTGCTGCACGCGCAGCTCGACGACAAGATCAAAGTCAAACCGGCCACGCGCGGTCTGAACGCATCGCCCGGCGCCGCCGCCGGCGTGGTCGTGTTCGAACCGGACACGGCCGTCGAGTACAAACGGCTGAACAAACGCTGCGTGCTCGTCCGGCCGATGACCGCGCCCGATGATGTGCACGGCATGTATGCCGCCGAGGGGATCCTCACGTCGCAGGGCGGCGCAACGTCGCACGCCGCAGTCGTGGCTCGCGGCATGGGCAAACCGGCCGTCGTCGGTTGCGAGGCGATCTTGATCGACTTGCGCGCACGTCAATTCGCGATCAAAGGTTCGAATGTCATCGTGCGCGAGGGCGACCCGATCACGATCGACGGCACGACGGGCAACGTCTACCTCGAAGAGCTGCCCATGCAGGCCGCCAAGATGTCGGCACAGTTCCAACACGTCCTGCAGTGGGCTGACGAATACAAACGCCTCGGGGTGTGGGCAAACGCAGACACGCCCGAAGACGCACAAAAGGCGCGCGACTTCGGCGCCGAGGGCATCGGCCTGTGCCGCACCGAGCATATGTTCATGCAACAGGAGCGGCTGCCGGTCGTGCAAGAGATGATCATGGCCGAAACGCCCGATTCCCGGCGAAAATGTCTCGAACAACTCTTGCCGATGCAACGCGATGACTTCAAAGGCATCTTCAAGGCGATGAAAGGCTTGCCGGTCACGATCCGGCTGCTCGACCCGCCGTTGCACGAGTTCTTGCCGTCGCTCGAGGACCTGCTTGTCGAGACCACCGAATTGCGCGTGAGCAAGTCCGACCCGTCGCTGCTGGCGAAGAAAGACAAGATCTTACGCCGCGTGCGGGCGCTGCACGAGAGCAACCCCATGCTCGGTCTGCGCGTGTGCCGGCTCGGCATCGTGTACCCCGAGATCTACCAGATGCAAGTGCGCGCCATCGTCGAGGCGGCGGTGGAACTGCGCAAGGAGAAGATCGACGCGCGTCCGTTCATCATGATTCCCGGCGTCGGGACTGTGACCGAGATGATCGCCGTGCGCGGATTGGTCGTCAAAGAGGCCGAGCGCATCATCAAAGAAGGCGGCGTGAAATTGCCGTATCAGGTCGGCACGATGATCGAGTTGCCGCGCGCGTGTCTCGTGGCGCACCGCATCGCCGATCACGCCGAATTCTTCTCGTTCGGCACGAACGACCTCACCCAGACGGTGTTCGGTTATTCGCGCGACGACGCCGAAGGCACGTTCATCCCGGCATATCTCGAGAAGAAGATCTTGCGCGAAGATCCGTTCCAAGTCATCGACCAAGATGGCGTCGGCGAGATGATGCGCATGGCTATGGAGCGCGGCCGCATGACGCGCCCGGACCTCAAGATCGGCATCTGCGGCGAACACGGCGGCGATCCGTCGTCGGTCGCCTTCTGCCACGATCTTGGGCTGGACTACGTCTCGTGTTCGCCGTTCCGGGTGCCGGTGGCGCGGCTCGCCGCCTCGCAAGTCGTGCTGCGCGAGCGCGCCGCTGCGGAAAAAAGCGCGAAGAAGAAAGACCAGGACTGACGGTTCGGGCGACCGGCTCGACAAGGAGCAATGGCGAAGACGGCCTCCATCCGCGAAGAGTTCGAAGCGCGCGAAGCCGCGACGCTCTCGCCGCACGCGGCGCTGTCGAGTAAGTCGCGCGGCCGTCGTTCGCCCGAGCCCGACGATTCGATCCGCACATGCTACCAGCGCGATCGCGACCGCATCATCCACAGCAAAGCGTTCCGCCGGTTGATGCACAAGACGCAAGTCTTCCTTTCGCCGATCGGTGATCACTATCGTACCCGGATGACGCACTCGCTCGAAGTCATGCAGCTATCGCGTTCGATCGCGCGTGGATTGAAGCTCAACGAGGACCTCGCAGAAGCCATCGCTCTTGGCCACGACCTGGGGCATTCGCCGTTCGGCCATGCCGGCGAGTCTGCGCTCACCGAAGTCGGCGCGCAGTACGAGCCGGGATTCAAGTTCGTCCACTCGCAGCAGAGTTTGCGCGTGGTGATGTATTTGGAGCGCCGGCACGACGCGCCGGGACTCAACCTCACCGAAGAAGTGCTTGACGGAATCGCCAAGCACAGCAAGAATAAGGGCGCCCTTGCGGGATGGCAAGACTTGCCGTTCACGCTCGAAGGACAGATCGTACGATACGCCGACCGCTTGGCCTACATCAACCACGACATCGACGACGCGATCCGCGCGGGCGTGATCTCGCAAGAGGATCTGCCGCAATCGGCTCTGCGCGTGCTCGGATCGCGCGGCAGCATCCGCATCCAAACGGTCGTGGAAGACATGATCGCCGCGTGCCGCGACAAGAACGAGATCCGGCTTTCTGAGAAAGTGCTCGCCGCGGTCGAGAACATCAAAGAATATATGTACGAACGCGTGTATCTCAACGCGGAGGCGAAGACCGAGGAACCGAAGGCGCAGAACATCGTCAAGAAGCTGTTCGCGCACTACATGGAACATCCGGACGAGATGCCTGAAGAGTTCACGCAAGCCTTGCCTGCGGACGACCCGCTCGTCCGTCGCGTCTGCGACTACGTCGCCGGATTCACCGATCGCTATGCGATCAAGAAGTTCAAGGAATTGTTCGTCGATCCGCTCCAACTGTTATTGCCGAAGGAATGGGATGTCTGAGTTTTTGGCCGACCGTAAAGGTCGGCCCCACAAATGGGCGAGCGGTGCTCGCCCTACTACAGAGAAACTGGCCAGGATACCGCATGCCGGGGTTTGATCGCGCCGTATTGGCCGAGATCAACGCGCGCGTCGATCTGCTTTCGTACGTGAGT
>DATBOZ010000026.1:0-2612 GCA_036561585.1 Candidatus Eremiobacteraceae bacterium
TTGAGCACTTCGACGGTGCGCAAGATGCTGGGGATGCTGTAGTGGGTGTGGTCCACGAAGCCTGGGCGCACGTACGGCCCGATCACAAAGGCCGGCTGCCGGTGCGAGTCCACATGATCGCCGCTGCCCTGCGGATCGTCGGTGGTCACGAACACGACCGTGTCGCGCCATTCCGGCCGTTTCGACAGACCGGCGATGATCTGGCCCAACGCGACATCGTTATCGGCGACGTACGATGCCGGCGTATAGAATCCGGGCTTGGTGCCGGCGGTGTGATCGGTCGGCAGCGTCATGAAGGAGTACGCGGCGAGGCCGTGCGCGTTCACGTCGTCGAGGAACAGCTTGGCACGTTCCGTATCGAGCACGGCGAAGTCGATGTGCGCCCCAGGATAGGACTGGTCCGCATGTGCGGCAAGGCCGGGAGCGATATGTCCGTTCGAGAGCATAGTCAGTTGCTCGCCGTAAACACGATACGAAACGCCTTTGCGCTGCAACTCATCGACCAACTCGCCGCGCGGCCCGAAGATCGCGCTCACGTTGACACGCGGCCCTTTCGGCAGATCGGCGAGATTCTTGAACCAGTCGAAGTCCATCTCTTTGACGGTGACCGTGTCTTCGCCGGCCGCCGCGTACGGCCAGATCGAAAACGCCACGCGCCGGTCCTGCGGCGTTGCCGCGTCGTCGGGTGTGTGCGCGTTACGGATGTGGTAATCGTTATTCATCCCCTGCGTGACCCACGCGTGCCCGTAGATGCTCGCCTGTCCGTTGCCCATGAAGTTGTCGAAGAGCGTGTAGCGCTCGGCCAACGCATGCGCGTTCGGCGTGTACTTCCTGCCGAACAGCAACAGCGCCGGATCGGCATCCGCTTGCGGTTCGTCGCCGAATTCCTCGTCGAAATGCTTGTTCTCTTGAACGATGAAGACGACGTGCTTGATCGGTGGAAGCGTCGCGGCGGGCGGCGCAGCGACGGCGAAATGGTTGTCGGTCGCGACCGTGTCGGTCCACTCCTTGAAGCGGCCCGGTTCCACGACGAGATGTTGGATGAAGCCGGTATACCAGCCGTTCCACTCGGAACCCGGGTCGGGCTGTGTGCCGAGACCTTGCGCGCTGAGAATCCACAACTGCGATTTCGAGCGCGGATCGTCATCGATCGTCGATTGTCCGCGGAAGAGCACGCCGGTCGGATACCAACCGGTGGGGATGCGCGCGGCGACGTTTCCGCTTGCGAGGTCGACAACCGCGACGTCGTTGAAGCCGGACTCCGCCACGAAGAGCGTCTTCCCGCCGTTTGAGATCGCCATGCCCGATGGCGTCTGACCGGCGAACGGGTCTGCGGACAACGAAAGGTCGAGATGCCGGACGACTTTGCGCGAGGGGATGTCGATCTGCGCGACATCGTGACCGTCCGCATCGGCGACAAATGCCCGCTCGTGGTCGAGCAGCAACTCGGTTGGGTGCGGTCCGGTCTGGATCGCGATCGGCGTCGAGACGCCGCTTGGAAATGCGTCGACGTGGTCGCTATCGTACATCGTCGCGATCAGCAGATCGCCCGTGACACCGACGCTGAACGGCTGTCCGGTCGTGGCGAATCGCTTCGTGACGGCGCCGGTGCGATCGTTGACGAGGTCGATCTCGCGCGCGCCGGTGCGTGCCACCACGAACTGGTGCGTGAGGGGATCCTCGGCGATGCCGTTGACGAGCCCGCCAACGTGCACGTCCGCGCGTTTCGTGAATTTCGGCGCATCGACGGATGCGGCGGCATCATAGGAATAGCGCGAGACCATGCCGGTGTAACCGCGTGTGACGTAGAGGCCGTCTTTCGTCCATGTCATGCCGGTGGCCCAGAGCGCGGAAAGCCGATCGACTTCGCGCGCGTCTTCGCCGACCGAGATGACGTCGATCGCGCCGCCGTCTTGCGAAAGCGCCGCGATCCACTTGCCGTCGGGCGACATCGCTTCCGACGACGCGAAGCCTTCCACCGGGATCGTGAAGCCGATCGGCGTCACCGAACGTCCATCTGGGAGAAGCGAGTAGGCATCGGCCGCAGATGCGGCCGATGCGATGAACGCCGTGGCGGCCGCGACGATGACGATATTGAAACGTGCCTGCATGAGCCCCCGACTTTCGTGAAAAACTGAGCGGCATCTTCAGAGTGCCGCCTTGTGATGTAACCGTAGGCGGCGGAGGTTAACGATGTGTGAACTGAACTTTAAGCGCGGATTAAGAACCTATCCGAACCGTCCGGTGATGTAGTCTTCCGTGCGATTGTCTTTTGGCGTCGTGAACATCCGCGACGACTCGCCGAACTCGACGAGCTCGCCCGGCGCGGCTTCGGCGGCCAGCATGAAGCCGGTGTAGTCGGAGCAGCGTGCTGCTTGCTGCATGTTGTGCGTGACGATGACGATCGTGTAGGTCTTCTTCAGATCGCGCATGAGCTCTTCGATCTTCATCGTCGAGATCGGGTCGAGTGAAGAGGCGGGCTCATCCATCAGCAGCACTTCGGGCTCTACGGCGAGTGCGCGCGCGATGCAGAGCCGCTGCTGTTGCCCGCCGGAGAGCGACGTGCCGGGTTGATGCCACTTGTCTTTGACTTCATCCCACAATGCCGCCAA
>DATBOZ010000027.1:0-11945 GCA_036561585.1 Candidatus Eremiobacteraceae bacterium
GGATTTGCGGCAAGCGCCGATCGCACAGCGTCCAGCGCCGCTTGCGCGTCGGCACGTGCGAGTATGATGCAATAGCCAACGCCCATATTGAACGTCCGATGCGCCTCCTCGACGCCAAGATTTGCTTCGCGCACGATCACCTCGATGATCGGAGGCACTCGCCACTTCGTGCGATCGAATCGCGCGGCGAGATGTGCGGGCAGCACGCGGGGAACATTGTCGATCAAACCGCCGCCCGTGATGTGCGCCATTCCGTGGATGGCGACGCCTGCCGCCTCCACTGCGCGCACGCAGGCGAGATAGCACGGATGCACGGCGAGCAGCGCATCGCCGATGCTGCCGCCGGTGCCGGGCAGCGAGTCTTGCCAACGATCCGCAGCCAAGACGTTGCGCGCGAGCGAATAGCCGTTGGTGTGCAGACCGTTTGCCGGAAGGCCCAGGATCGCATCGCCGTCGGCGACTTGCGTTCCGTCGATCAGCGCGCTACGTTCCACCGCGCCGACGATCGTGCCCGCGATGTCGAAATGCGCGGGCGCGTATACGCCCGGCATCTCGGCGGTCTCACCGCCGAGAAGTGCGGTTCCGTTCTGCGCGCACGCTTTGGCGACGCCGCCGACGACTTGAGCCGCGACGTCCGGGTCGAGTTTGCCCACCGCGAAATAGTCAAGGAAGAACAGCGGCTGTGCGTTCACGCAGAGGATGTCGTTGATGCAATGGTTGACGAGGTCTTGTCCGACGGTGTCAAACTTTTGTAACTGCGCAGCGACGAGCACTTTCGTTCCCACGCCGTCGGTGCTGGCCACGAGCACGGCGTCTTTGTAGCCGCGAAACTCGAAGCAGCCGCCGAATCCGCCGATGCCGTCGAGAATCCTCGGATCGCGGTTGCGCGACGCGATCTCGCGATATCGTACGACCGCTTCGTTGCCGGCATCGATATTGACGCCGGTCGCGGCGTAAGAATCGGGCATGACCACTCGATTCGCCGCGCGCGCGGCGGCGCCATTTCGCGGCGTTACGAGATATCGACCGTGTTCGGAAGACCCGGTGCGGAACCGGGATCGTGTGGGAAATGGCGCGCCAGTTGTTCGCCGACCGTCTGGATCCCGTGGACGAGACCGCCGGTGAGATCGCCTTCACGGAAGCGCTCGGAGACCGCGGCGGTGACACGTTCCCAAAACTCTTGACCGACCTTTTCGTGGATGCCGGCGTCGCCCAACACCACAAATTTGCGGCGCGCGGGAACGACGAAGAACAGCACGGCGTTGCGGTGCGGCGTCGCCGTCATACCCATCCGCTCGAACGCGCGCTCGGCGGTACGCCGGACGTCGCCCCAGAAATGCGGCGCAAGCGAGACGCGGATCTGTCCGGACGTCTGCAACTCGGCCGCGGCGATCGCGCGTTCTATGGCCGCCGTGTCGACGTGCTTCGCGAGCTTGCGATGCACGAAATGCTTCACCATGATCCCGACGCTCCTCCGCCGCCAGACCCGCCGCCGCCTCCAGAGAAACCGCCTCCGCCTCCGCCGCCACCCGAGAATCCACCGCCGCCAACGCCACTACCGCCGCGACCTCCGGACATGAGCGAATAGAGGAGGAACAACGCAAACCCCGGGCTGCGGATGAACAAGATGATGAAGATGATGAGCGCGAGGCCGATGAAGATGAGCGAACCGAGCGAGGGTTGCTCCGGTTGATACGGCGTTTCGGGGCCCGCCTGCGTGACGCCGCCGCCGTTCATCTCCGGTGCAGCAGTGCCGTCGATCGTCGCGAGTATTTTCGCGACGCCGGCCGTGACGGCGCCGTCGTTGTCACCGGCGCGGATCGCCGGCACGATCACGTTGCGGATGATCTCGGCTGCAGCCGCATCGGTGACGACCGGCTCGAGCCCGTAACCGACCTCGATCCGCACCTTGTGATCTTTTGCGAAGATGAAGAGGACGAGACCGTCGTCCAGTCCCTTGCGGCCGACTTTCCACGCCGCAAACGCGTTGACCGTGTACTCTTCGAGCGGCACGACGCCGGTCGTATCGCCGATGTAGACGAGGACTTGATGTCCGGTCCGCTGCTCGTACGCTTTTAGGTCGCCGTCCAGCGTATCGCGTGTCGAAGGATTCAAGAATCCGGCCGAGTCGGTCACCCAGCGCGTGGGCGCCGGCGGCGCGGCAACGGTCGCTGCTGCGGGCATGGCGCAGGCGAAGAGCAGTGCGGCGCCGAGCAAAACTCCGAACGCGCGACCCATGGCGAGCGTCACGCCCTTAGAACGTGACCTTTGGCGCGGTCTCCGCGCCGGGCTGGGATTGGAAATACGGTTTTTCAGCAAAACGCGGTCCGAAGAAGTTCGCGAAGATCACCGTTGGAAACGACTGGCGCGCGGTGTTGAACGCCTGCGCCGCTTCGTTGAAGCGCATACGCTCCACGGCGATGCGGTTCTCCGTTCCCTCGAGCTGCGATTGCAAGTCGAGAAAATTCTGATTCGCCTTCAGATCCGGATAGCGCTCGACGACGACGAGCAAACGCGACAGCGCCGAACTCAGCCCATCCTGCGCCTTTTGGAATTGCGCAAATGCCTGAGGGTCGTTCGGGATGGCCTGCGTGCCGCCGGCTGTGACCTGCCCGACTTTCGCGCGCGCTTCCGCGACGGCGATGTAGGTGCTCTTCTCGAAATTGGCGACGCCCTTCACGGTGGCGACGAGATTCGGCACAAGATCCGCACGCCGCTGGTAGACGTTTTGGACGTTCCCCCACTGGGCTTGCGCGGCCTGATCGAGGGTGACGAGGTTGTTGTACGTCGCGCTCGCGCTGACGCCGCCGACCAGCGCGACGAGAATAATGAGCCCCAAACATCCGAGGACCGATTTATTTCCCACGTGATGATCCTCCGTGCGGCACCGTTCGCGGAACATGCCGAGTGGCCTTTGCATCCAGGTCGCATCGGCTCGCCCGGCGAACCCCTCGGCGCTTCCGAACGACATTTGCGAAAGGATTTTAAAGGTACATGAAGATCACCGTCGCCGCCGGCAAACCGGAGGCTACACGCGCAAGTGCACTTATTCTTCCGATATATGCCAAGGGCGAACTATCGCCCGCCGCACGCGCGGTCGACCGCGCACTGCATGGTGTCATCAGCGAGTTGATCTCCACCGGTGAATTCAAAGGCCGGCGTGGGGAAGAAGCGGTGTTGGCGGCGATGAGCGGCCTCGGCGCCAAGCGGGTGATCCTCGTCGGTGTCGGCAAATCCGATGAATTCACGCCTTCCTACCTCACCGCGGCGGTGGGCGCCGGTGTCCGCGCGAGTGCGCGACGTGGGCTGACGGACGTCGCGTTCGCGATGCCGGACCTGCGCGCCGCCGATCTCGAAGCGGCGGGCGAACTGAGCGCCGAAGGCGCGATCATGGCCACGTTCGATCCGGCATCGTACCGGAGCAAACGCGATGCACACCCCGATGCCGTGAAATCGCTGACGCTGCTCCTGGGCAAACCCGCCGCGGTGAAGACACTGCAAGCGGGCGTCAAGCGTGGGATCATCCTCGGCGAGGCCACCAACATCGCGCGCGAGCTCGTCAACACGCCGTCTAACGACATGACGCCGAGTCACATGGCCAAGCGCGCCAGCGCGCTCGCCAAGAAATATGGGCTGAAGATCCACGTCTTGGACCGCGGCGACATGAAGAAGTTCGGCATGGGATCCATGCTCTCAGTCGCGGTCGGCAGCGATGAGCCGCCGAAGATGATCGCGCTTGAATATCGCGGCGACAAATCGAGCAAGACGGTGCTCGGCCTCGTCGGCAAGGGGATCACTTTCGATACGGGCGGCATTTCGCTCAAGCCGGCGCTGGACATGGACGCGATGAAAGGCGACATGGCGGGCGGCGCGACCGTCATCGCTGCGATGGCGGCGATCGCGCAGCTCAAACCGAAAGTCAACGTCACTGCGGTCGTCTGCGCGACCGAGAACATGCCGTCCGGCAAAGCGACCAAACCCGGCGACGTGGTGCGCGCCATGAACGGCAAGAGCATCGAGGTTATCAACACCGATGCCGAAGGCCGGCTCGTGCTCGCCGACGGATTATGCTACGCGCGCCATCTCGGCGCAACCCAGCTCGTCGACATCGCGACGCTGACCGGCGCGGTGGTTGTGGCGCTCGGCAATACGACGACCGGTGTGATGTCCAACGATCGCACGTTCGCCGATCTCTTCCACGCGGCCACCGACCGCTACGACGAACGCTATTGGGAGCTTCCGCTTTACCCCGAGTATGGGGATCTCATCCGCAGTCCCATCGCAGATATGAAGAACAGCGGCGGTCGTCAGGCCGGCACGATTTTCGGCGCGATGTTCATCAAGGAGTTCGTCGAGGACCGGCCGTGGATCCATCTCGATATCGCGGGAACGTCGACCACCGATAAAGATTCAGGTCATCTCGCCAAGGGACCGACCGGTGTCGCGCTGCGGCCCCTCGTGCGACTGGCCGAATTGATGGCGAAACATCGCGTGCCCGCAAAGGCCGACGACAAGGCGCACGCGCGCTTCCTACCGTAATCCGATGTAGTAGGGTGAGCAATGCTCACCCGAAACCCAGGTAGTGCCGGCCTATATGGTCGGCCAGGACAGTATTGAAGATATATGCGCGACGCTGACCTGCTCTGTGGGGCCGACCTTTATGGTCGGCGGCGATTCGATTTTCTGACATCGGCTCGCCAGTTCTTTATGCTCGCAGCGATCTTCGTCGCCGGCTTCGCGCTTTGCGGCTGCGGTCATAGCGCTGGCAGCGGTACGACGGCAAGCATGCGGGCGCAAGCGGTGCACGATGTCAACGCGGGCCTCGCGCGTGAACAGCGGCACGATTACAACGGTGCCGTCGCGCTCTACGATCACGCCCTTGCCGTTGATCCCAATTCTGCGGTGGCATACTACGATCGTGGCGCCGTCGAATACCGCCAACGAAAATACAGGGCCGTCCAATCGGACTTCGATCAGGCGCTCGCAAAGGCGAATCAGGGCTCACCCCTCGCCAAGGACTTCCGATTTTACGCGATGCTCTACGGCGGGATCGCGGCCGAATACACCAATGACTACCGCACCACCGTAAAGGACGAATCTGCAGCGCTGCACCTTCGGCCGTCCTCGTATTCAGGCCACACCAATCGCGGATTTGCGATGGCGCAACTCGGCGACTATCACGACGCGATCCTGGAATACGCCACCGCGGTCCGAGACGGTGGTCGCAGCGCCGAACTCTTCACGCTCCTCGGGTGGGCTCGTATTCAAACCGGCAACGATCGTGCGGCACTCGACGATTTCGGCCGCTCGCTCCACAGCAATCCGCGATTCGGCTTGGCATACGCAGATCGTGGTGTCGCTGAGGCAGATCTGCGCGAATTCGACCGCGCCATCGCCGACTTCACGAGCGCGCTGCACCGGAACGGCCAAGACGCGTGGACGTTCGACCAGCGGTGCGACTCCTATAATGACATTGCCGAATATCAGGACGCCCTCAGCGATTGCAATCGCGCCGTTCATTTGGCTTCGCGCTTCGCCGCCGCGTACGTGGACCGCAGCCGCGCGTACATCGGACTCGGCGACTACCGGAACGGTATCGCCGACGCGACTGCCGCGATCCGCGCATATCCGCCTTATGCGATGGCGTACAACAACCGCGGGTATGCGCGTCAGCTGGCCGGCGACATCCGCGGCGCATTTGCCGATTACGCGATGGCGCTGCATTTCGCGCCGCACCTTTCCCTTGCACTGCAGAACCGCAGTTGGCTGATGTCCTGGGTCGCCAATCATCGCGTGGATCCGCAGTGGTCGGGCGAGCTATCGGGCCTCAACGTGTCCATGATGGAACCGGCGCCGCTGCCGACCGGCTCTGAGTATGATCAGCGCGTGCAATCGTGCGGCGAGCATTTCGAGTCCGGATCGGATTACTATTCCGAGTGCGTGTCGTGGGGCCTCGATTCCGCGCAGGCTTCCGAAAATAACGACAAAGAACAAGCACAGGCCGCGATCGAAGACGCCCAGTACGCGCAGACACAAGCGGAAAATGACGCCGCGCAAGCACAGGAAAACGCGCAATATGATGCGGCAGATCAGCAACAAGCAGCGCAGGATGCTCAGGACAATACGGACTATAGCGCGCCGAGCGATTCATCGGGCACGAGTTCCGAGCCGGCACCTGAAGCGCCGGTCGACGACTCCGGCGGTGGCGGTTAGTGTGATCAGCTTCCGTTACTTGTATCGCCGGCCTTTACGGCCGGCCGGCCGACCATAAAGGTCGGCCCCACACTAGTTGAAGGCTTGGATGCCGGTCTGCGCGCGGCCGAGGATCAGCGCGTGGATGTCGTGCGTGCCTTCGTAGGTATTGACCGCTTCGAGATTCATCACGTGGCGGATCACGTGAAATTCGTCGGAGATACCGTTGCCGCCGTGCATGTCGCGCGCGACGCGCGCGATCGCGAGCGCCTTGCCGCATGAATTGCGTTTCAGCATCGAAACCATCTCGGGTTCGGCGCGGCCCTCGTCCATGAGCCTACCTAGGCGAAGCACTGCCTGAAGTCCGATCGTGATCTCGGTCTGCATATCGGCGAGCTTGACCTGGACGAGTTGTGTGGCCGCGAGCGGCCGCCCGAATTGCTCGCGGTCAAGCGTGTACCGCCGAGCCGCGTGCCAACAGAATTCGGCGGCGCCGAGCGCGCCCCACGCAATGCCGTAACGAGCTTTGTTGAGACAGCCGAACGGCCCCGCGAGACCTTCAGCGTTTGGCAGGTAGTTCTCGTCGGGCACGAAGACATCGTTCATGCTGATCTCGCCGGTGCTCGAAGCGCGGAGACTGAATTTGCCTTGGATCGACGGCGCGGTCAGGCCCTTCATCCCCTTTTCGAGGATGAATCCGCGGATGACGCCGGCATCATCTTTGGCCCAGACGATGAACACGTCCGCGATCGGCGAATTGGTGATCCACGTCTTCGCGCCTTGCAGGGTGAAGCCGCCGTCGCGCTTGCGCGCGCGAGAGATCAAACTGCCGGGATCCGATCCGTGATTGGGCTCGGTCAGACCGAAACAGCCGACGATCTCGCCGCGCGCCAGGCGCGGCAGGAATCGCGCGCGTTGTTCTTCCGTTCCATACGCATGGATCGGGTGCATCACCAAACTCGACTGCACGCTCATCGCAGAGCGGTAGCCGCTGTCGACGCGCTCGACTTCGCGCGCGACCAGGCCGTAGCTCACGCTATTGACGCCGGCGCACCCGTACCCGTCGATGGTCGAACCCAAGAATCCGAGGGCGCCCATCTCGCGCAGGATCTCGCGGTCGAAGTGCTCGCGGCGGTTGGCTTCGAGCACGCGCGGCATGAGCTTTTCCTGGCAGTATGCGCGCGCCGCGTCGCGCACGTGGCGTTCGTCGTCGGTCAATTGGTCTTCGAGCAGCAGCGCATCGTCCCAGCGAAAATCCGTCATCGCTCGATCACCGCCGTCGCTTCGATCTCCACCTTTGCGCCGTCTTCCAAGAGACCACGCACCTCGACCACCGACATGGCGGGGAAGTGGCGGCCCATGACCTCGCGATACGCCGTTCCGACCTCGCGTTGCATCGCAAGATATTCCTGCTTGTCGGTGACGTACCACGTCAGGCGCACCACGTGCTCTGGGCCGCCGCCGGCCTCGCCGACCACAGCGACGATGTTGCGCAACGCCTGGCGGACTTGGTCTGCAAAGTCGGTCGAAACCAGGCGATGCTGCGCGTCCCAACCGATCTGGCCGCTGACGAACACAAGGCCGTCCACGCATGCGATGCCGTTCGCATAGCCCTTGGTCGGCGCAAACCCTGCGGGCTGCAGCACTTTCATCTGACTATCCCTCGCGCAGCCTAAAGCGCTGCAGTTTGCCGGTTTCGGTCCGCGGCAAGGTATCGACGAAGTCGATGCGCCGCGGATACTTGTACGGAGCGATCGTCGCCTTGACGTGGTCCTGGAGTTCGGTCGCGAGCTCCGGGCCGGCGGTCGCCCCGGCGCGCAGCACCACGAACGCCTTCACGACATGTCCGCGTTGCTCGTCCGGCACGCCGACGACAGCGCACTCGAGCACGTGCGGGTGCGCGAGCAGCGCCGCCTCCACTTCCGGACCGGCGATATTGTAGCCCGACGAGATGATCATGTCGTCGGTACGCGCCTGAAACCAGAAATAGCCGTCATCATCCATCTTGTACGCGTCGCCGGTGAGGTTCCAGCCTTCGAACACGTATTGCCGCTGCCGGTCGTCGCTGAGGTAACGGCATCCGGTCGGCCCTTTCACCGCCAGCCTGCCGACAACGCCTGCCGGCAGCGGAGCGCCGTCGTCGCCGATCACGCGCGCTTGATAGCCGGGCACGGGCAAACCCGTCGCGCCCGGCCGGATCTGGTCGCCGGCCGCTGCGACGAAGATGTGGAGCATCTCCGTCGACCCGATCCCATCGATGATCTTGATGCCGGAGGCCTTCTCCCATCCCTCGCGCGTGGCGCGCGGGAGCGTTTCGCCGGCAGAGACGCACGTGCGCAACGAAGCGAGATCGTGATCGCTCACCAGCGGCGTCATCGCCCGGTATGCTGTTGGTGCGGTAAAACACGCCGTCGCACGGTGACGTCCGATGGCTTCGAGCAACGCATCGGGCGCGCTCTTCTCCAACAACACCGTCGACGCGCCCGCGCGCAGCGGGAAGAGCAGCAGACCGCCAAGGCCAAACGTGAACGCGAGCGGCGGCGATCCGATGAAGACATCGTCGGTGGTCGGCCGCACGACGTGCTTTGAGAACGTGTCGCAGACCGCGAGCGCGTCGCGATGGAAATGCATCGTGCCTTTGGGCTTCCCGGTCGTGCCTGAAGTGAACGCGATCATGCACACATCGTCGACGGCGGTGTCGACATTCACGAACGATCCGGACCGGCGCGCCATGCACGCTTCAAGTCCGTCCTCACGATCGCCGTGCGTGTAGACGATCTTCTCCAACATCGGGCAGCCTTGCGCAGCGAGGTCTATCTCGTCGCGGAGGCGGCTGTCGCACAATGCCGCGCTGATGCGCGCCTTGTGGATCACCTCCGACAGCTCTTTGGCGCGCAGCAGCGGCATCGTGGCCACCACGATGCAGCCCGCCTTCACGATTCCGAGCCAGCTCGCCGCAAACGTCGCATTGTTATAGCCGCGCACGAGCACGCGAGCGCCGGGAACGAGGCCGAGGTCGTCGCGCAGCACGCCGGCGATGCGATTCGCCTCGTCCAGGAGTTGCGCGTACGTGCGCATCCCTTCCGAACCGATGACGGCCGGACGCGCACCGTGGCCCGCATCGACCATCTTGTCCAGCAACTCGGCCGCGCAATTCAAGCGCTCGGGATACTGCAGCTCAGGCAATGAGAAGATGAGTTCCGGCCATTGAGCCTTCGGCGGGAGATTGTCCGCCGCGAATGAATCGACGTGTGCGGTGTAGCGCATCATCGCTCCGCCGCGGCCGGTTTTGCGGCCGCGCCATACTCGCGGTAGATCTCGCGCGCGACGATCAGCTTTTGCACTTCTGTCGCGCCTTCATAGATGCGCAACGCGCGGATCTCGCGATACAGGCGCTCCACCGGATTGCCGCTCACGACACCCAAGCCGCCGAGGAGCTGCACCGCACTGTCGATCACCTTCTGCGCGGTTTCCGTGGCGGTCATCTTGGCCATCGCCGCCTCGCGCGTGCCCGCGGTGCCCAAGACGTCGCGCGCCCAGGCCGCACGATAGGTGAGCAGCGCGCCGGCATCGATGCCGGTCGCCATGTCGGCGACCGCCGCCTGCGTGAGCTGCATATCCGCAAGCGTCTTGCCGAACATGACCCGCGCCGTCGTGCGTGCCAGAGTCTCATCCAGTGCGCGCCGAGCCATGCCAAGCGCAGCAGCGGCCACGCTCGCGCGGAAGATATCCAGCGTCTGCATGGCGATCTTGAAACCATCGCCGCGCGATCCGATGAGATTCGCCGCCGGCACCTTGCACTTCGCAAAGCGCAGTGTGGCGAGCGGATGTGGCGCGATGACGTGGATGCGTTCTGAGACGGTCATGCCGGGAGTATCCGCGTCGACGACAAACGCGCTCACCCCGCGGCTGCCGGCGGCTTCGCCCGTTCGCGCGAACACCACGTAGAACTGGGCGATGCCGCCGTTGGAGATCCACGTCTTTTCGCCGTCGATGACGTAGCGATCGCCTTCGAGCTGCGCGGTCGTGGTCATCGCGCCGGCGTCGGAGCCGGCATCCGCTTCGGAAATCGCGAACGCGGCGATGGCGTCGCCTGTGCAGACGGCCGGCAGGTAGCGCTCTTTGAGTGCGTGTGAGCCATGCAATGAGATCGCGCCGCTTCCGAGCCCTTGCAACGCGAACGCGAAATCGGCGAGCGCGTCGTGACGCGCAAGGATCTCGCGGATCAGACAAATCGAGCGCACGTCCAGCGCCGGGCGCACGCCACCGAACTCCGACGTCACGCAGTACCGCAGCCAGCCGTCGCGGCCGAGGTTGCGGACGAGTTCGCGGCACGCCGTATCGACATCGGTCCCGTGCGCCCGAGCTCCGAGATTGTGCGCCGCCCAATCTTCGACGCTCACCGACAATTCTCGATGCGCCTCCTCGAAGAACGGCCAGCGCAGGTACGCCCGATCGCTCATCTAATCGCCTCGGAACTGGGGCCGTTGTTTGGCGCAAAACGCATCGTAGGCACGGCGGAAATCGGCGGTCTGCATGCACAGGGCTTGCGCTTGGGCCTCCGCGTCGATCGCATCGTCGAGCGCCATCGACCACTCGAGGTGCAGCATCTTCTTCGTCGTGGCGTGCGCGAAGGTCGGGCCGGCCGCGATCGACGCTGCGAGCGAGCGCGCGTCGGCGGCCAACGACTCGGGCGCGCACAATCGCGAGTAGAATCCCCAGGCCAATGCGTCGGCAGCGTTCAGTGCGCGGCCGGTGTATAAAAGCTCCGCTGCGCGGCCATGACCGATGACGCGCGGGAGCATGGCGCAGGCGCCCATATCCGACCCCGCGAGTCCGACGCGCGTGAATAGGAACGCGACGCTGCTTCGCGGCGTGCCGAGCCGCAGGTCCGACGCGAGCGCGAGGAGCGCACCGCCGCCGGCGCAGACACCATCGATCGCCGCGATGATCAGCTGCGGACAGGCGCGCATCGTCTTCACCAGATCGCCGGTCATCTGGGTGAAGGCGAGCAGCTCCGGCGCGGTCATCTTCGTGAGCGGACCGATGATCTCGTGGACGTCGCCACCGGAACAGAAATCTCCGCCTTCGCCGGTCAGGACGATCGCTTTGATCCTGCTTTCGAAACGGAGATTGTCGAACAGATCGCGGAGTTCGGCATACGATTCGAAGGTGAGCGGATTTTTTCGTTCGGGCCGGTTCAGCACGATCGTGCCGATGCCGTCCGCGACCTGCCAGGAAAACGAGTGTGCACGGTAATCAAACGCCGAAAATCGTCCGCCCCTGAAGCTCATCGTGTGCCGTCCTTTGCCGCGACCGCGAGGTGGGCCTTGAGGGTAGCGAGCAGACCGTAGCACTCCGCTTGGCCGCGTGATCCGAGTCCGCCGAAGAGCTCGATGATCCACGCTTCGTGCGCGCGGGCCATGTCGCGGAACATCCGTTTGCCCGCCGTGGTCAGGCGCACGCGCTGCGCGCGCCGGTCGTTGGGGGCGGTGGACCGCTCGACCAATCCTTCGCGTTCGAGCTGGTCCGCGATCGCGGTGATGTTGCCGCCCGAGACCATCATGCGGCGCGAGATCTCGCCCATGGAAAGGCCGCCCGCGCTGCGTTCGAGCTGCGCCATGAAGTCGAAGCGGGGCAGCGTGGTGGCGAATCGGGTCCGCAAGCGGGAACGCACCGTGCTTTCGACGAGATTGGAGCATGTGAGCAACCGCAGCCACAGCCGCAGCGCGCGATGATCTTCGTTCGTCGCG
>DATBOZ010000028.1:0-2866 GCA_036561585.1 Candidatus Eremiobacteraceae bacterium
CCGAGGATGTGGCGGCCGATCACGATGCGCTGGATCTGCTGCGTGCCTTCGTAGATCTGCGTGATCTTCGCGTCGCGCATCATGCGTTCCACCGGGTACTCGGTCATGTAGCCGTAGCCGCCGACCAATTGCACCGCATCGGTGGTGACCTTCATCGCGACGTCGCCGCATTTGAGCTTGCACAGCGCGCCCCAATACGTGACATCGGCTGCGCCGGCATCGCAGCGTCGCGCCGCTTCGTAGAGCAGCAAGCGGCCGGCTTGCACCTCGAGATCCATGTCGGCGATCATCCACTGCAAACCCTGTTGCTTGGAGAGCGGTTTGCCGAACGCAACGCGCTCTTGCAAATACTTAGCGGCGAAATCGAGCGCGCCTTGCGCGATGCCGAGCGCTTGCGCGGCAATCCCCGGCCGCGATTTGTCGAGCGTCTTCATCGCGATGGCGAAACCCTGACCTTCGACGCCGAGCAGTCGATCGGTTGGGATGCGACAATCGGTGAGCACGACTTCGTTGGTCGGGGAGCCCCTGATGCCCATCTTTTTCTCGACCTTGCCCAACTTGAATCCCGGGTCATCGGTATGGCAGATGAACGCGGACGTGCCCTTGGGACCGAGCTCTTTGTTCGTCACCGCGAACACGATGCAGACATCGGCCACCGCGACATTGGTGATAAAGACTTTCGTGCCGTTGAGGACGTAGTGATCGCCGCTCCGGACCGCCGTTGTGGCCATGTTCGCCGCATCGGAGCCTGAGGTTGCTTCAGAGAGCGCATACGACGCCATCCACTCGCCGGTCGCGAGCTTGGGCAGATACGTTTTCTTTTGCGCATCGGTTCCGGCGATCATGATCGGCAAGCCGCCGAGCTCCTGCACCGCGATGATGAGACCGGACGAGGCGCACGCCTTGCTGACTTCTTCGACCACCTTCACGTAGGTGGTGAACGAACCCAAACCGCCGTATTCTTCCGGAAACGGCACGCTGAACAATTCGTTCTCGGCGAAGATGTCGCGGATGTCCTGCGGATACTTGCCGGTGGCGTCGATCTCAGCGGCGCGCGGCGCCACTTTGTCGGCGGTGATCCGTCGGACCGTGTCCAAAATCATGCGCTCCATTTCGAGCGCTTCGGCGTTGCGTTCCGGTGCGAGCATGAGGTATTATCTCCCGGGCAAATGATCGTTGAGCGATGTCCGTATCGGTTCGGTCAGCCCGCGGAGCCGCCCTGGTGCGCAACGGTGCAGGGCGGATGCAATTTGGGGCAAATCCGGCACGCATGGACCGACCCGCACAGCAAACCGTCATCGATATCATCGCAACGCGCGAGGCACAGGATCCGACGGTCAACGCACTCATCTTCCCAGACGAACACGCAGCGCTGACGAATGCAGACCTTCGCATCCGCGCCGATGCCTGCGCCGCAGCGCTCGCAAGCGGTGGACTCGCGCGTGGCAAGAAGCTCGCGATCATGATGGCTAACGGCTCCCGCTACGTGGCGTGCCTCGTCGGGGCGTGGCGGCTCGGCGCTGCCGCAGTGCCGGTAGACCCAATGCTCAAAGGGCCGGACGCGCGCGATCTCATCAAGGCGAGCGGCGCAGTCGCGCTCGCCATCGACGAACGACGCCTTATGGAAGTGAGCGGCCTGCTCGACGAATGTAATGCTGTGCAAACGGTGTTCACCGTTGGTACGGCGCCGACATCATCTCGATTTCGCGATTTCGACGCAGCGCTCACGGCCGCGACGGAAGCGCACACGAACATCGACGACGCCAAACCGCAGCCGAACGAGAGCGCGATCGAAGCCTATCGCTTTCACACCGACAATCTGGAAGCTGTGCCTCGAACCCACGACGAGCTCAGCCGAACAGCGGTGCAACTCGCGGAACGATTGGCACTGACGAACGAAGACCGCGGCATCGGCTTCGTTCCGCTCGGCCACGGCGACGGCGCGACCGCGCTGGTTGCCGCGATCGCGTCCGGATCGAAATTCGTCCTGCCGGAGCGTTTCGACGCACGACGGTTTTGGGAACTCGTGGCGGCGCAGCGCGCGACCTGGCTCGCGCTCATGCCGACGCAGTTCTTGGATTTGGCATACGCCGGCCCGCCCGCAAGCGGAGCGCACAAAGCCGTGCGCATCTTAACTGTTGCCGGCAAAGTCGTCACTGCCGAGGCAAAAGCCAACTTCGTGGACCGCTTCGAAATCGGCGTCGACCGGAGGTCGCCGTAGCGCTGACGACCACCACGCAACTGCGTCTATCGTGGGCTGTACGCCTCAACCGTCGCTGCGGGGCTGGACTCAAACCCGCCGACGGCATAAAGTATACCGTTGACGACGCCGGAGGCTAGCCAAGAGCGCGCTGTCGGCATGGGTGCCTTCGTGTGCCAAGTGTTCGTCAAAGGACTATAGGCCTCGACCGTATTCAGCGACGGCAGCATGTAGTTGCAGAACACGGCGCAGCCGCCGATGGCGTAGAGCACTCCATCGAGGCCGCTCGCTGATAGGCCGAAGCGCGCCGTTGGCATGGTCGCCGTGTCAGTCCAGGTGTCCGTCGCAGGATTGTAAACCTGAACCGTATTTCGAGCGCCACTGTTGGCGCCGCCGACCGCATAGAGATTGTGCCCTAGGACCGTCGATGCTAGTTCTTTGCGGGCCTTCGGCATAGACGTCTTAACAGTCCAGATATCCGTCGAAGGATCATACGCTTCGACGATATTCATGGCGTTGAATCTCCGAGTACCGCCGACGGCATAGAGTATCCCGTCGACGACACTTACAGCGAGGGTTCCGCGCGCCGTCGGCATGGAGGTCTTGGTGCTCCAGGAATCCGTCGCAGCATCGTACGCTTCAACGATATTCAACGGCCTGGACTGG
>DATBOZ010000029.1:0-9466 GCA_036561585.1 Candidatus Eremiobacteraceae bacterium
CCGCTGCAAAGAGCGCGATATAGACGGCGGCCGGATAGTAATCTTTCGCGTGCAATACGATCATCATCGTGATAAGGACGACGTACGTCACCCCTAGCCACCGGTGCATTCTGTTCCCGAACACGTAGACGAGACCCGCGATCCAAACCAACGACAAGACGGGATTGTTGAGCCAAAATTGGCGCAGCAAGAACTCGATCGGCGACAATACCACGTTTTTCCCCGATGCGCCGTTGCGAAGCAACTCCAGCATCGGGAAGCCGTGTCCCCATTGCCACACGATGCTGGGCGCCGCAAGAACAACGGCGACGCCGATACCACCGAAGAACCAAGGCGTGCGCAACGGTTTGCGTTCGGGCGTATCGATCAGCCCGACGAGCAGCGCGACCGCGAAGAACGCGACGCTATACTTGGCCTCCGCGCAAAGTCCGAGCGCCGCGCCCACGCCAAGCCACCATTTCGGCGATCCACCTTTCACGATTCGTAGCACGTACAGCACGGCAAGCGGCCACAGCCACATGCCGGGAGAGTCCGTGCTCAGCGCGACGGACGCCGTCCCGAGCATAACGGCAACGCCGGCGAGAACCTGAGCGAATTCCCTGCCTCCGAGCTCACGCGCGATTTTGCAGGCCACGAAGACGCTTGCCGCCGCAAAAATCGAGGAGATGGCCCGCAGCGCCACGAGCGAATGGCCGAAGAGTTGGGAAAACGCCGCCAATAACGGGACTAACGGAGGTTGGTCGACGTAGCCCCACGCGGGGTGGCGTCCGCACGCGATAAAGTAGAGCTCGTCCCTGAAGAAACCGTAGTGCGGCTCGCCGACAAGGTGCAGCACAAAGGTGACGGCCGCAATCGACCACGCGACATCAAGTCTGTTCGTCTCGTGCTTTCCGGTCAATACGCGATGCAACCCTTAGGCCAGAGCAAGGGCGGGGAACCAACAATGTGACGTCGAGTGACGTCAAACCTGGCGCAAAGGTCGCCCTTCGGCGCCCTGCGAAACCCACCGCCTGATGAAGGCCGAGCTTTGGTTCGCCTTTGCCGCCTGGTTCGCAGCAGTTTTGCTCGCGATGCAATTGTCCATGGCCTCATCCGCTACGCCGCCGGCGAATGTAGTCGATAATCCGCCGGACCCATCGCCTGCCGCCACGCTCGCGCCTATCGGTGACGACCAATCTTCCGCTCCGACCGTGCAGGGAACGGCGACGCCGAAGATTTTGGGCCATGAAGTCGTCAGCGCGTATTGCAGCACCTTCGTCGCGCGATTCAATGTGGCCGCGACCACGATGCTCGCCGACGACAAATTGTTGGACGACGCCACCGCCGCTGAAACGGATTACGAGAACGATTTCTTCCATCTTGACGGAGCGATGCGCAGTTGGGATCATCGCCTGGCGATGATCGCCGCCTTAAATCAGATTCTCCACACGATTCCGAAAACGCAGGCGGCGGTGAATGATCTTCGAGCGCAAGCAAAGGCGAGCACCGATGTCGAGCGCCGTTCGGCCCTGACTGAAGGTGCGGCCCAACTGCAGACGTCGATCGATCATCAGCGCATCGTCGCCAACGAATTGAACGATGCCGTCGATGCCACGCTCGACTTGCACACCGCCGAAGATACGGTCGGCCATCACAACAGCGGTCTGATGGATGAACGACAAAAAACCATCGATCCGGGTGACGCTCCAGTACCGCATCCCGGTGACAGTTTGCCGTCAGCGCGGGCGCCGCACGCGTACTATGCGTCGGTCGTCGAGTTCGTCTTGCACATGCCGCGCGATCGGCAGCTCGGCGCGGACGCCGAATCAAGCGCAGCAGCCGCCGCCACGCGCGTCGTCCGCAGTTGCACGCAAGAAAGCGAAACGCACTAGCGCGTCAGGGCACTCACCAAAAAGGCAAGACCAGCATGAATGCGACGTTGACGGCGAACAGCGCGATCGCCGTCGGGATCTGCACTTTGATCTGCAGGTAACGGTCTTTCATCTCGAGCAGCGCGGGCGGCACGAGGTTGAAGTTCGCGGCCATCGGCGTGCAGAGCGTACCGCAGTAGCCGGCGAGCATCCCGATCGCGAAGAGCGGCGCCGGGTGTGCGCCGAACCGTTCTACCAAAACCGGCCACCCGATTGCGGCGGTCATGATCGGGAAAGCAGCGAATGCGTTGCCCATGACGATCGTGAATGACGCCATGCCGAGCGCATAGACGATCACCGCGAATATTCTCGACTGTTCGGGTACGATGTGCTGCGCGATGGTTCCGACATCGGTGCCGACGCCCGCTTGCGTGAACAGTCCGCCGAGGACCGTCAACATCTGCGGCAGGAGCACCGCCCATCCTACAGATTCCAGAAGCCGGCGACCTTCGCGCAGCGCGACGCCCGGTTGCTTCGGTTTCAGCAGCACGACGCCAACCGTCAGCGCGACGAGTACCGCGACGCCCAGTCCGACGAGCGTCGCCTGGCCTCTCGCGAGGAGCGGAACGCCGCCGATCACAACCTTGCTGACGCCGACCGCGAAGCCTATCGTCACGATCGGAATCGTCAACGCCGGCGCGAACAGCAGATCGCCTTTCCTGCGCGCGCTCTCGTCGCGTTCGGCCTCGGTCGTCGTGCTCACCCTGCCGGGCGACGTGAGACCGGTGCCGGCGATGAGCGCCATGGCGAAAACTGCAAGACCGAGCGGCCACAGCGGCAGCATCGAGACGAAGCTGCCGTAGAAGAACGAAAGGCCGAGCAGCGACCAGAACGCGCAGTTCGTCCAGCGATGCGCGTGCGAGCCGTCGAGCGCGATCTGCACACCGGTCGCGAGGAAGAACGATCCGGCGAGCCAGTAGATCCACTCGGCGGTGATCACGGTTTCTTCTCGCGAGAATCTCTGTCGCGTGCGAGCATCGCCGTCAGCCGTCCATCGAGCCGCAGCAAGCGAAAGCCGTGGATGACGAACGCCGCGATGGCCGTCGGTATCGCCCACAGGGCGATCTGCAACGGGTCGAGCGCGAGGTGATACGTCGCGTCGACGTACGAGGTGATGAGCAACACCGCACCGACCGCGACGAAGACGTCTTCGCCAAAAAAGACGCCGATCGTATCGGCCGCAGCCGAGTGCGCCTTCACTTCGTCGCTGACACGCTCCGGCAAGTCGTCGCCGTGCGCACGCATGACGGCGCCTTCTGCCATCGGATAAATCACCGGGCGCACCATCTGCGCGACGCCGCCGATGCTCACCAAACCAAAAGCCGAAGCGAGCTGGCGGACGAACAGGTAGACGAGCAGGAGTCTTCCCGCCGTCAAGCCGGCCGCGTTCGCGATCAAGAACTTCGCGCGCTGCTGCAGGCCGTATCGTTCGGCCAGCCCGACGACCGGCAAGACGATAAACGCGAGCGAGATCGAGCGGCTGTTCGCGAAGCCGGAGCCGAACGCGTCGATGATGCGCGCTGGCGGTATCCCGGCGAGCAGCGCAGATGTGATGCCCGCGATCGTGACGACGATGAGGGGATTACGGCGTAGCGCGAATCCGGCGACGACGATGAGCACGCCGATCAGCGGCAGCATGTGGCGTCCGGTTGTTCGCTCGGCGACGAAAAGCCTACGCTGGCCGATGGCAATGCGCGCGGGTCAACTACCGGGGGTGAAGGCCTCCATCGTGTTCAGATAGTTTGCTCCGCTCAAACCTCCGGCCGCATAGAGGATTGCTCGGCTTCCGGTTTTGACGACGCCGGCAACCAGATATACGCTGTTCGACAGCATATTTTCTTCGGCAGTCCACGCGTTCGTCGCCGGATCGTATGCATCGAATTTGTGCGTATCCTTGCAACACGCATAGCCGCCGAGCGCGAAGATCTTGCCATCCATCGATGCAACCGCCAGTCCCAAGCGTTGAGTCGGCATGGGTCGCTTGGTGCTCCAGCTATCCGTTGTGGGATCGTACGCTTCAACGGTCGCCAGTCGGCCGGTGGTCGCCATTCGATTCGAGCTCGAACCGCCGAGCGCGTACAATTTGCCGTCAACGACACCAACGCCGAGTTCCGCGCGAGCGGTCGGCATCGAAGCTTTGGTTGTCCATGAATTCGTCGACGGATCGTAGGCCTCGACCGTGTTCAAGGGATTGAATCCTTGATTGACGCCACCGACGGCATACAGTATGCCCGAGATGACGCCGACCGCAAGGCCCGAGCGCGGCGTCGGCATGGATGCCTTGGTGGTCCAGCTATCGGTTGCAGGATCGTAGGCCTCAACTTTGCTTGAAGCGACGACGTTGTTGTCAAAGCCGCCAACCGTGTAGAGTATGCCGTTGATGACGCCCGAAGCAAGGAAATAGCGTGGCGTCGGCATGGGTGTCTTCGTGGTCCACGTGTCCGTTGCCGGATTGTAGGCCTCGACCGCGCCCAACGCGGTATGATTAAGACCGCCGATTTCATACAGGATTCCGTCAACGACGCCGGCAGTGAGGGCTTCGCGCGCGGTAGGCATCGGCGCTTTGCGTGTCCAGCCGTCGGCGGAGTGCGCCGTGAAATGTCTTGCATCCTCGCCGGAAGCGGGCCGCGAACTCGGCGTCGTACCGATTGAGCATCCGAACAATTCGGAGACAGTTGCAATAATTACGAGCGTGCGAATGATGGCCAATCGTTCTGACATTTACTGACTCCTCAACAAGTGGACGAGCACTGTTCCGCCCCAAAAAATTAATGCTGCGCCGATAAAACCGCTGATTCTCGTCCCCATCGGGGCGATCTTCTCCACGAGCACCAGCGTTGCAAGACCCGCGATCCAAAATATATTCATAATGCCGCCGTAGAACAGCAACAGCATCAGCATCCAGCAGCAACCGAGACAGTATGCGCCATGGAGCACGCCCATTTGCAAAGCTCCTGACCGCCCCGCGTGCCAGTGACGGCTCAGAAAGTCCACCGGCGCGCGACAATGTTGCAAGCACGCATGCTTCAGCGGTGTGAATTGCCATATCCCGGCACCGATCAGCAGGCATGCGCCAAGCGTCACACTCGTGGTGACCATCATCGGCGAAAGCAGCGCAAGACGAGCGAGTTGCCATTGAAGGGCGACGGCTAGCGCGCTGAATGCCGCCCACACCGCGAGGTATCCCAAACCGAAGAAACCCGTTCCGAGGTAGGGCACGCGCGATTCATTCTGCCTTCGCGCTAGTGCCGCGAATAACAGGATCATCGGGGATGCTGACGGCAGCATCGTCGCGAGCATCATGAGCCACCACATGACGAAGATGAGCGCGGCGTATCCGAATGTCCATTGCGATGGCTGCATCGCCGCCATCGGATCGCTCATGTGCGGCGCGGTCGGGAACCCGGACATCTGCAATGCGGGTGTGCCCGTGCCGCCGCCCAAAAAGATGTAGGTCCACGAGAGAACGACGACGACGGCCAGCGCCAAGCCGACGATCACCCGATCGCGATGAAGGAATGACTCGAGCGAGACGGTCCGCGACACCGACGTTAGCGAACGACGCCGCTGTCGCTTAAGTGGAGATTGTTGAATTGCCCGTAGCTGTTCGTGAGCTCCATGGCAAGCGGTCCTTTCACGCTCGACGAGGCGCTTCCCATTTCCGCAATCGTGTATTCGAAGCCGTGCGGAAGATCGATGCGAGCCCGATGCTCGGCTCCCGTCGTGCGATTCCGGATCGGTTCACCAGTCATTGTCGCAACGCCGGGGATGGTCATACGGCACGTACGCGCTTCGACGTCCAACTCCAACTCGATCGGCTTGTACAGCGTCTCAAGTTTGGTTGGAGACATCGCGCTGTACACCCACCACATAGTGGCCATCTCCTTGGTATCCTCGCCGTGCATGATCTTCCGCAGCGCCTCGCGCTGCCGGGCGTCGGCGCGCTCGTCGATAACGACTTGTATCGTGCCGTTGCCTTCGTGGATCGGACCCGGCCAGCTCGCGATCAGCGCGGCTCGTAGGCCATCCAGCCGGACATCTCCGAAGTTGCCTTCGTCGAACTGGTATCCGATGAACGCCTTGCAGTTGCCGTGGGTCGGCAATGCGTTGAATTGACACGGACATCCATACGCGCAGTTACAATTGGCGAGTTCGCGGCCTTTTATCCGCCATGATGTACTCATTTGCTCCTCCTGAATAGGGCAAAGCATATTCTCGAATATGGAGCGAGCACCGGTTTATTCATGTGATTCCCGCCAGCTCGTGAGCCCTCCCGCTGTCTGGCCTGCCTCTTGTGCAGGATAGTTCCCCGGATTAGGTGTAGATACATATATGCGCAAATCCGATCCCGATCTGACTGCTTGTCGCGCTTGCGTGTGCCTTGCCTCGCGTCGCGCGAGCCGCACCATCACGAGGGCGTTTGATCGTCGGCTGCGGCCGCATGGAATCCGTGCTACCCAATTTTCGATCCTCGTGATGCTGATCGAGCGTGGGCCGTCGACCATCGGCGAGCTTGCCGACGCGCTGGGCATCGAGCGGACGACGCTTTCCCGAAATCTGGATGTCGTTGCAGCTCAAGGTTGGGTGAAGATCGGAGTCGGAGCCGAAGACGCACGCTCGCGCATCGTCGCTGTCGAGCCGGGCGGTCGTAAGGCCGTCGCCGCCGCATTGCCTGCGTGGCGAAAAGCGCAGGATACCGCCGTCGCGGCGCTCGGCCAAGCTGGATCCACTGCTCTCCGTGCGGTAGCTGGCATGCCGATCGGGTAGAGAGCCGTACGTAACCTAGCGCGTTCAATTATTTTTTCAGGCATAACGTGTAGCTACACTTATGGGAGGAAACCATGATCGACTTCATCGGTACAGTTCTTATAGCGATGACGATTGCTGTGGTGTTTACTACCGTCATCTGCACGATACCGGTTCGCCTGAGTTGGCGCCTAGCGGTCGCCGGAGTGGTAGGCGTGTGGATCGGCATCGCAATCGCGATAGTCGCGGCGGGAATGCTCGCCAATCCCGCCACGCTCGGAGTGCTCTTTGGCTTTCCGCTAGCGGCGACCGCCGGATTAGCCCTGGCCTTCCCTGCGATGCGATCCGCGTTGCTCGCGATCCCTGTGCAACTCGTCATCGGGCTTAACGTGTTTCGCGTTATCGGCGTACAATTTCTCGTCTTGGCAAACGTCGGGCGACTCGCCGGTCCCTTCCCGCAATCGGCGGGCTGGGGCGACATCCTTGTCGGCGCCCTCGCCGTCCCCGTGGCGATGCTGGCGATTCGCAAGCCGGCAAGCGACGTACGAATCCAAGCGTGGAACGCGTTAGGAATTCTAGACCTCGTCGTCGCTGTGACGCTCGGCGTGGTGTCGGCAAATGGATCGCCGATGCAGCTCATCCACGCGG
The DNA here is from genome assembly GCA_036561585.1 of Candidatus Eremiobacteraceae bacterium. Lineage (GTDB taxonomy): Bacteria > Vulcanimicrobiota > Vulcanimicrobiia > Eremiobacterales > Eremiobacteraceae > JABCYQ01. Next base: position 7,305 of record DATBOZ010000029.1, read on the forward strand.
GCGTGGGTTCGGCCGCGATTCAAACACTGCCGTGGTCGCTCATACCAACGGTGTTAGTGCCGTTCTTCCTGATTAACCATAGCATCGTCATCGCTCAGGCTCGATCGCGCACGTCGACGTTGGAGCGGACGCACGCAAACGAAAGTGGGCTTGCGAACGCGGCAACCGCGCGTTAGGTGGAATACGGGCTGATGCGCCTCGCGTGATTGGGAGCGAAGTTGGCAACCGCCCTGCGTGTACGATATGCAAGCAGGCAAACGGAGGTTGACTGATTATCGATCGTGCGATCTGGGTAAAAGTTTGATACCCTTAAATAAAGGAGGCTGGTAACTTTGGAGACAGCGATTCTGGTTCTTGCGGTCTTGATCTTCCTAACGGTTACTGGACACCTGAAGCTCTAGCACCGTCCTGAGACGTAGGGACACATTCAAACAACTCAAGACGAAACCGGGCCACGCTTAGCAGCGCGGCCCGTTCTTGTTTCCGAATCTCCATTGAGCCGGACTGGTCGCGCGCTCGTGCAGTTATTGTTCGCTTCGGACGTCTAGCATTTGTTCGCAGATGCGCCGTGTCCAATCGTGTGCACCTGACCAGTTTGTCCACACCGCCGCCGCCCACTGCATGATCAGAGCATCTCGACTCTGGCCGGGCTCAGCGCGCATGACGTCGACGACGGTGAGCTCGGCGTGCGTTTGCGGGCGCTCCAACTTGGGCCATTGCTTTCTTTTGCTCGCGAGCGCCATATGCGCGCGCTGCACGGCCCGGCCCGAAAATCCCCGTTCGACCGCGAGGTAAAGACCGATGAGCGAAAACGCGGTACCGATATTGCTCGCGGTGCCGACAGCATGTTGCAAATTGTACGCATCGACCGCGTGCTGATGGATAAACGTCGAATAACCGCGGCTCAGGGTGTAGGCGGACAACTCGCAGTAGACATCCCAGCATTCACCGGACGCGTTGTAGCGAGCATCAGGTATGGAACCGTTCGCGGTCGTTTGGAGTCCGCAGCCGGGGCATACCGTTTTGGTGGCGGAATCATCGGCCGTCATGATCGTGTGACACCGATGTTCATGTTAAGACCTGACCGCAACCTTTGAGGGGGCCGTCGAAGGGGTGTCGATATGAAATCTACTTACGGAAGCTCGTCCCTAATGTGTGCTGAAGGCCTCCGCCGTGTTCAAGTAGCCACTGGCGATGCTCTCGCCGCCGACAGCATAGAGTTTCTTTGCAATCACACCGTTACCGAGGCCGTCGCGCGGTGTGGGCATGGACGCCTTGGTGCTCCAGGAATTTGTCGCGGGGTTGTAGGCGTCAACTTCGCCTGAGTTGCCCGTGATGTCTGAACCGCCGATCGCATAAATCTTGCCTTTGATGACTCCTGCGGTGAGGTACAAGCGCGCGGTCGGCAACGACGCCTTGGTGGTCCAAGTATTCGTCGTAGGATCATATGCTTCTACCGTGTTCAGAACAAAGCTGTCTTGGCCGGCAATGGCATAAAGTATTCCGTTGACGACACTCACCGCCAAGCCGTAACGCCTCGTTGGCATGGGCGCCTTGGTGCTCCAGCTGTTCGTCGTCGGATTGTAAGCTTCGAGCATAGCGAAGTTGCTCGAGCCGTTCGAGCCGCCCACAGCGTACAATATCCCGTTGACAACGCCGACGCCGAGGCCGTAGCGTGCCGTCGGCATGTGCGCTTTGGCCGTCCACGTGTTCGTCGAAGGGTTGTATGCCTCGACCTTATTCGAGGTAACCCCACTATCGCCACCAATCGCGAACAGCGTTCCGTTGACGACGCCCGCGGCGAGAAAGTCGCGCGCGGTCGGCATCGGCGCCTTCGTCGTCCACACGTTCGTCGCCGGATCGTACGCATCGAGTTCGTTCAATTTCGCGCCGTTGGAGCCGCCGGCCACGTACAGAACTCCGTTCGCGACGGCTGCGCCCGGAAAGGCGTGCGCGGTTGGCATCGGCGCCTTCGTGGTCCAAGTGCCGGCAGATTGCGGCTTGCCTCGAATTGCATTTGTGTCAACGCGAGGGACGATCGTCGAGTTTGCAAGGTTCGAGCACCCGGACGTTTCGAGCCCAAATGCACAAATGTACATCGCGCAGACGATGGACAAGCGTCGAGACATTATCGACTCCTCTGAGATCACGTATGTAATCCG
>DATBOZ010000030.1:0-50893 GCA_036561585.1 Candidatus Eremiobacteraceae bacterium
CTTCCTCGTCGCTCTCGCCATCCATGGCTCCGCTCCTCGTCAGACGCCCCGTCGCACGCCATGCGGCCGCTCCGGACGCAACACCGGCGATGCCGAAAGCCGGGGCGTCTGAGGCGGTGAGAGCCGCCGAAGTCGAGCGGCGGAGCTTGGGCATCCCGAAGCTCCGCCGCGTCCCCGGCGAAGGCATTGCCGAGTGTGCGTCAGGGGCGACGACGGCGGTGATCGCGGTGGCGCTCGCGGAACCGACTGCATCGGCTGCGACCATCTTCGATCTCGCGCGCATCGCGCTTGAAGCGCGTCTCGGTCAAGGCGCGGTGACGGCAGTCATGGCGCGCGTATTGCCGTGCGCGGATCCACCGCCGCAAATGACGCTCTTCGACGGCGCAAGCGGTTCGCGCCGCGCCGCGCTGGCGGCTACGCTCGCGCGACTGCAGGCTGCGCTCGACCGCAACGCGGTCGTCACCATGTCTCCTACCCCGACGCGGTCGCGTTTGCCCGAGCGCATGCAGCGCGCGGAGCCGGTCACGTCGCCGCGAGAATTCGATAAGGCGGGAAGCGATGTGCGGTCAAGGCCGGCCGCGCCGGAAAAGCCGGCTGCGTGGGCGCCGGCGCTGCGTCTCGTCGAACCGCCGAAGCGCATCGACGCTCCCGCTGCCGGCGCCGCATGCGCCGGCCCATTCCGGTTGAGCGAATGCTGGTGGGAGCGGCCGGTGGAACGCGACTACTATCAGCTCGCGAGCGTCAGCGATGGATTACTGCTCGTCTTTCACGATCTGCGCGACGGGCAGTGGTACGTGCAGGGCATCTTTGACTAGCGCATACGCCGAGCTCCATTGCCGGTCGAATTTCTCGCTGCTCGACGGCGGGTCGCATCCCGAAGAGCTCATCGCGCGCGCGAAGGAACTCGCATTGACGGCCATCGCGATCACCGACCGCGATGGCCTGTATGGTGCGGTGCGGTTCTCCGAAGCCGCGAGAGAAGAAGGCATCGATGCGATCGTCGGCGCGGAACTCACGCTCAGCGACGGGGCGCGCATTGTCGCGCTCGTCAAGGATGCGCGCGGCTACGCGAACCTTTCGCGCTTGCTCAGCCGCGCGCACATGGATCATCCGCGCGGCGCGCCGCGCATCTCGTACACCGAGTTGGCCGGCGGCGCGGCGGGTCTGATCGCATTGGCGGATTTCGAAGCCGGTGCTCCGGCGCAAGCGTGTGCGCGCGGCGAGATGGCGGCCGCGGTCCGTGCGGCGGGCGTCTTGCGCGATATGTTCGGCCGCGACGGCTGCTTCATCGAGATCCAACGTCATCTGCTGTCCGACGACGGGCCGCGCATTCGCGCCCTCATCGACGTTGCGCGCTCGAGCGGTCTCGGGATCGTGGCGACCGGCGGTGTCGCATACGCCGTGCCCGAGCATCGCGACATCGCCGACGTGCTGGCGTGCATCCGAGCCAAGTCCGATCTCGATTCAGCCGGCACGCTGTTGCGGGCGAACGGCGAGTATTACTTGCGGTCGGCGCAGGAGATGACGCAGCTATTCGAAGACTTGCCGCGCGCTGTCGCCACGAGCGCGGAGATCGCACGGCGCTGTGCTTTCCGGTTGGGCCGCCTGCACAACGAATTCCCCGATTTTCCGGTGCCTGCCGGTGAGACGCCGTTTTCGTATCTGCATCAGCTCGTGCACGAAGGCGTGCGCCGGCGCTACCGGCCGGTCTCGCCGGCGGTGAGCAAGCAGATCGCGCACGAACTCGCGGTCATCGAGAAACTCGAACTGGCCGGCTATTTCCTCATCGTCTGGGATATCGTGCGCTTCGCCGGCGAGCATGGGATCCTCGTGCAGGGCCGCGGGTCGGCCGCCAACTCGGCCGTGTGTTACGCGCTCAACATCACGAGCGTCGATCCGGTCGGCCTCGAACTGCTCTTCGAGCGTTTTCTCTCGGAAGAGCGCGACGAACCGCCCGATATCGATCTCGACACGCCGTCGGGCGATCAGCGCGAGAAACTCATCCAATATGTCTACGACCGCTACGGTCGCGATCACGCGGCGATGGTGGCCGAGGTGATCACCTATCGCGCGCGGATGGCGGTACGCGACGTGGGCAAGGCGCTCGGATTATCGTTGGATCAGGTGGACGCGCTCTCCAAAGCGCTGGACAGCCGCGCGATGCCGAAGTCTCCCGACGAATACGCGGTGAGCGATGCCGTCTCTGCACCGGTCGCGACTTCGCCCGAACGCGACCCGCCCGCCCCGCACGAAACGCTTGGCGTCACAAAACACGGCGACAAGTTGCCGATGTCGGCCGCCGACGTCGAGAATGCGATCGCCGCGCTGCCCGCCGCGTTGAAGGGTGATCTCGGGCCCAATGTTGCCGACCGCCTCTTTACTTTGTGCAAGCGCATCGACGGTTTTCCGCGCCATCTGAGCCAGCATTCCGGCGGTATGGTGATCACGCGCAGCCCGCTCATCGAAGTGGCGCCGCTGGAGCAGGCGGCCATGCCGGGGCGCACCATCTTATGTTGGGATAAAGACGACTGCGCCGTGCTCGGTCTCATCAAGATCGACATCCTTGGGCTCGGCATGCTCGACGCCATCGAGCGCTGCGTCGCCGAAGTGCGGCGTGTGCGCGGCATCGAGGTGGATCTTGCGGATCTGAAAGCGTGCGACGACCAGCGCGTCTACGATATGCTGTGCGTCGCCGACACGGTCGGACTGTTCCAAGTGGAATCACGCGCGCAGATGTCTTCACTGCCGCGCATGCAGCCGCGCAAATTCTACGACATCGTCGTGCAGGTCGCCATCATCCGCCCTGGTCCGATCCAAGGCGACATGGTCCACCCATATTTCCGGCGCCGGCGCGGACTCGAACCGGTCACCTATCCGCATCCCTCGCTCGAACCGGTGCTCGCGCGCACGCTGGGCGTGCCGCTCTTCCAAGAGCAAGGCATGCGCATGGCGGTGGTCGCGGCCGGTTTTACTGCCGGCCAAGCCGACGAACTGCGCCGCGCCATGGGTCATAAACGCTCCCGCGAGAAGATGGAGCGGCTGCGCGCGCGGCTGGTCGAAGGCATGGCCCGCAACGGCATCGACGGCAGCATCGGCGAGCGGCTCTACCACATGCTGAGCGCATTCGCCGACTACGGATTTCCCGAATCGCACGCCGCATCGTTCGCCCTGATCGTCTACGTTTCGGGCTATCTCCGCTACCACTATCCTGCGGAGTTCTGCGCATCGCTGCTCAATGCGCAGCCCATGGGTTTTTATTCGCCTGCCACGCTGATCGGCGATGCACGCCGTCACGGCGTGACGGTGTTGCCGCCCGACGTCAACATCTCGCAATTCGAGTGCACGGCCGAGCCGATCGGCGGCCCGATCGGCGGCGACGGCTGCACGGTCCTCGCTGGGGACGCTCCTGCGCTCGCATCCAGCTCGCTCCGTCGCTCGGCTTCCTCGGCGCTCTCGCCATCCGTGGCTCCGCGCCTCGTCAGACGCCCCCGCGAGAACCATGCAACCGTCGCCGCCGATCGCATTGAGCCGGCACCACCGGAGTCCTCAAGCGGGGCGTCGCAGGCGAGAGCCGCCGAAGTCGAGTCGCGGAAGTCAATATCTCCATTTGATCCGTGGCGTCCCCGCGTAGGCTCCAGTGATGCCGGCGCGAGTGCCGTCGCGAAAGGCGCGCAGCCTGTCGCGTTGCGGATCGGCTTGAATCAGGTGCGCGGCATCGGCGAGAAGCATCGCGAGCTGCTCGTGGCGGAGCGCGCGAAGGGGCCGTATGCGGATCTGCGCGACTTCGTGCTGCGCACGCAGCTGCCGAAAGACATCTTGGAATCCCTGGCCGCGGTCGGCGCGTTCGGTTGCTTTGGATTGTCGCGCAGAGATGCGTTGTGGGATGTGCAGCGGTTGGGATCGTTGACGAAGGCGGGCGAACTCGAGCGGCGCATGACGGTGGACGAACAGCCGGTCGCGCTGCCGGCGATGATCCCGCAGGAAGAAGCCGCAGCCGATTATTGGGGTCTCGGTCTTTCCACGCAATATCAAGTGATACAGTTCTGCCGCGAACGGCTCGACGGCATGCGCGTGCGGCGAGCGTCGGATCTCGCAGGTCTGCCGCACCGTCTCGTCCTCAAAATAGCAGGCGTGGTCACGTCGCGTCAGCGGCCGGGCACCGCCAAAGGATTCGTCTTCACCACCATGGAGGATGAGACGGGCTTGGTCAACGTCATCATCCGGCCCGACATCTACGAGCAGTATCGCCCCATCGCGCGCGACGAGCCTGCGGTGATCGTCGAGGGAGTGCTGCAACGCCAAGAAGGCACGATCAACGTCTTGGCGCGCAAGTTCTGGAAACTCGATCTTGCCGACCTAGCGGCTGGATTGGCGTCGCGCGACTTCCACTAGAACGCAAAAGCCCGCTATGCCGGATTACGCGCGGAATTGGCCGAAGGCCGACGCGTGACTGACATTCGCGACCCCGACACAGCAGCGGCATATCTTGCGCAAGCCGAAGAATTCGCCCGGCACAAGGACACGAGCCGGATGGCCGATGCGCTGGAACGCGTCGCGGCGTCGCCGGACTGCTCGGCCGCACAACGCTTCAAAGCCGCTCAGCTCTTCGCTGCGGCGGGCGCCACCGCTGACGCGATCCGATTTTACCGGGAAGCCGGCTCCGCATTCATCGACCCTGAGGCGGATACCGGACGGGCACGCGAAGCGTTCGGCGAAGCGCACGCATTGGATCTGCAAGACCTGGAGATCATTTTCGAGATCGCGCGCGTCGACCGGATCGAAGGTCATCCGCGCGCGGCTCTGGCGAAGTTCACGCACATCTTGCACAAGACGAAACAATCCCACGTTCAGGCGCTCTTTGAAGCGGCATGCATCTATCAGGAGCTCGGCCAACACGATCAAGCTGTCTTGACGCTGCGTAAAGTGCTCGACCGCGACAAGACCAACGTTCAGGCGATCATCAGTATGGGCCAGCGCCTCCAGTCGATGGGCATGCTGCCCGAAGCGGTCGGATACTTCATTCAAGCGGCGACCGCGGCGCACGCGGCGGGTCAGCTCGGTACGTGCCGGCACGTGATCAACATGGTGATCGGGCTCGACTCGAACAATCAACACGCGCGCCGGATGTTGGCGGAGCTCGAAGACGCGGCGACCCCGGGAGATGTGCGGCTCGATGACCCAGCGCCGCAAGCTCTCGCGCAGCTGGTCGTGGATAACGGCGCATCGGCGCCGATGACGCAACCGGCGGCACATCCCGCGCCTGAAACGGAGCTCAACGAGCTCTCCGTGCAGAGTGACCGAATGCAGCGTAAGATGTATGCACTCGCAAGTTCGGTGGAATCGCTTGAGGAGACGGTCGCGAGTTTGAAAACCGAATTGGAGGAGCTCAAGCAGATCGTGTTGGTGCGGAAGGCAAAGAGCGATAGGAGAAAGGCCGAGCCCGAACCAGAAGTGGCCGCGAAGAAGGCGAGCAAGAGCGCCCCAGCGGCGCCGAAACTTCGCGTAGCCTCAAACGCTAAGGCGCGCTCACCTCGCCGGTGAACAGATTCAGCGTGACCGCCACCGGGTGAACGGGATCGGCGGCTGGCGTCAACGTGAAAGCCACCGGCGGCCCATGTTGATCGACCCATTGCGTCCCGTCGTAGTACTGCGCGCTGCCGTTGCTCGCGAAGAGCAGCGGCGTCGCCGCATTGATCGGTCCGGACCCGAGCGACACGTCCGCAAAAGTGCGTTGCACGATCAACACGCCGAGTTTCGTGTTTGGGTCGAGGTCCGCCGGACGGCCGTGGTAGCACGAATAGCTGAACGGCGACGCTGAATCGATCTCGAGTGTCGCGCCTTGCATCGTGACTCCGTTTTGTGCGCTGCGCTCCAGCAGCACGATATCCTGGGCGAGCGTGTCGGCTGCATCGCGCGCCGCACGCGCGCGTGCGTACATCGTGAACGTCGGAACCACGACCGCGATGGTGAACAGCGTCAGAATCGCCAGTGCGACGATGACTTCGATCAGCGTTGCACCATGCTGCGATTTCACGGCAGCACGCCGCCGCCGCCCGGATTGCCGTCCGCCCACTGCAATGGCTTGAACTGATCGTTTTCGACCGGCGGCCCGTCGCCCGTGCGCGAGAAAGCATGCACGAGCAAGTCGGTGGTATTCGGCGCCGCAGACTGCCCCGCGGCGTCGCCGGGACTGTCGATCGCATCCGGTCCTGCGTCGTCGACCACGCCGACGATCTCGGAATAGGGCTTGGCGTTTTTGAAGACGCGCATCAATGTGGTGCTCGTCCGCTGCGCGACTTGCGTGCCGTCCTCCATGACGACCGCGGTCGTGGCGAGTTGGATCATCTGTTCGAGGACTACCTTGTTTGTTTGCAGATTGAGGTCATCGTGATTCTGTGCGCCTTGCCCGGTCGTACCGATGGGCACAACCGTGACCTGAACGATCGTATGCGCATCGAGGGTGATCGTATCCACGCCGCCGGTCTGTCCGAGCGCGACGGCGGTCGCCGCGACGTCGCCATTCTTTGTCTGCAGGAGCGCACGGTACCATCCGGCGCCGGCGTCGGCGCCGGCCTGCGCCTGTAGGGCGCGATCGCTCTCCACGCTTCGCCGCAGCTGCGCTGTTCCGACGTCGACCAAGACGGCAAGCGCCGCCGCGAGCAAGACGCACGCAAGCATGACCATGATGATCGCAGCCCCGCGATCGCGTCGCGCGCAGCGCATCATCCGCTCGGTACCGGTGACGGATTGGGCGTATGGCCGGGGGGCGGCGGTGCTTGGACGGCTGGCCCAACGGTGCTGATGGCATGCGCGAGCGCGCTGCCGCTGGCATCTTGCACCGCAACATCGATGTCGTACGCGCCGGAGACGCCGGACTTCGACGCTTCGACCGTCAGCACGAGCGTGAGTGCCCCGTATTGCGTGCGTATCGTTCCTTCACTCACCGCGCCGTACGCGCTCGCGATCTCTTCGTCGTTCAACGCGTTGGCGGCAATTCGAACGGCATCGCTCTGCGTCCGTGCGATGCGATCGCCGTTCGCCATTACCGCGAGCGTCGGATAGACCGCACCGATGACCACGATCGAGAAGAGTCCGATCGCGACGATGTTCTCGATGAGGCTGAAGCCGGCCGAACGGAATCGTTCGCTCTTCGCGATGCGCAGCGCCGGGATCCGGAACTTACGCGCGACGATGACCGCGCGAGGCACTTCGCGCGCGCCGATGCGTAGGAATAATGGAGACGACTGAACGATCGCGCGACGACCGAAGAATTGCGGGCCGATGCGATACTCCGCGCCGTCGAACCACAACCGGCCGTCCGAGGTGACGAAGACCGATACGCCGCGGGCCTGCCAGCCACGTGGGTCGGTCTGGATATGCTCGCGCAGCATCTCGACGAATGCGTCGCGGCGTGTCCACGCCACCACCATAACGCCGAGCAGCAGCAATCCAAATGCCGATGACACGAGCTGCCAGGGAAATTCCCGCTGCTGAAATTCGACGGGCGGCTGAGGCGCGAGGAGTCCGGCGCCGCCGGCTGCGTCAGGCAGCGCTTTCGCCCGCGGCGGGCCGGACGTCGCCGCGAGTGCGGGTGAGCGCAAGACTGCGTACTCTTGAATCTCATAGGTTGCCTCCGGCGCACCATCGCGTAGCCGCATCACTTGCGACGGAAGCCTGAGACCGTCGACGTCGATCCAATTGTCAAACGCGAACGAAACGTCGCCCGCGCCGGCCGTGTCCGCGAGACCTTGGACTGCGTCGCGCGTATCGTTGAGGTAGAGGCGGATGTTCGCGGATTGCCAGATGTCGTCGGCGGTGGGATCGCGGCCGGGTGCAGACGCCGAGAGCGTTCCCATGACAAGCGCCCAGGCGTTCGCGACCGAGCCGGCAGCCAACGGATCGTCAACGCCGGTGTTGAAGCCGCCACCTTGCAGTGTGCCCCCGCCCGCGTTCGCGGTCGCGAGGGCGTCTGGCGACCGCTCTTCGACCGACCAGTGGGCATTGCCGATGGTGAGCGTGCCTGAGATTCGCGGCGCCGGAAGTGCGTCGGTCCGATGCGCGACGTAGGTGATGCGACCCCTGAACGCCTGCGCATTGTCCAGAATCGTGAAGCCGGTGGTTGCGGCTGCGATCGGTGCAGCGGCGCCGGCACATGCAAGCGCGCACACGAACGCAGAATATACGAAAATGGGCCGCATCATCAACTCCGACCAGCCGCTTGAAGATTCGTTCCGCTATTGTACTCGATGGACTGCTCGCCGAATAGCGAACATCCGTTTCCCTTTTCGATGTCGCGCGACAAGAGGACCTATGGTCCGGGGCGAACTCGGGTCCTCCGAAAGGAGAGGCCATGACGGTCATCGACGACTATCTGAAAAAGATCGAACCTTCGAAAAAGAAGGCGCTCGAGCGGATTCGCGTCCTCGCGAAAGAGGTCGTGCCGGGCGCGGAGGAAGTGATCAACTACGGCATGCCGACGCTGAAATACAAAGGCAAGCCGTTTCTGGGATTTGACGCGCATAAGAATCACATCGGCATCTACCCGTACAGTGGACATATCGTCGAGACTCTCAAGGATGAGCTGAGCGGATATCGATCGACCAAGGGAGCGATTCAGATCCCGCTCGACGATCCGATTTCAAAGGCGACGCTGAGAAAAGTCATCACCGCCCGGCTCAAGGCAATTCGCGCTGACGCGAAATTGGAAAGTGGAAGCTAACGAGCATCCTATGGAGCCACTTCGAATGCAACTCCGCAACCTTCGAAACCGTAGCATCCTTTGCCACCGCCGGTGAACGTCAATCCGAATAGATCTCCTATAGGGTCCAAGACGACGCTACCAAGCGGCCCACTGCCGTCCGCGCCGTTGAAATTCCAGAGAACTCGTTCTCGGTATCCGCCGTTATCCGCCGGTGCCTTGAGCTCGAAAACTGTACCCAGGTTAAATTGACCGCCCGAGAATGTCGTGCCGTAGATGTCCCCCGTAGTATCGAACAAGAGGCCCGCTTCGGGATCACTACCATCGTTTGGGCCGCTATCGAATCGCCGACTTGTCCTTGCTTGCTTGGCGCGACTCGAGTCCTCGATACGTGCGGAGAAGCTGGTTTCCCCGGCGACAAGAAAGCAGACGGTCCCAGGAGAACATGCGTTTCCCGACCATCGTATAATGCAGAGGTGAGCCATGTCTCGACGAATATCCATCGCTACCGCGCTAGCACTTTGTGGGATTTTCGCCGCTGCGTCCGGATGTTCGAGCGTCCCCAACCCGACGCCCGCATCCCATTTCGGCGCGGCAGCGATTCTAAAACAGCCGCAATCCGGCGGCACGTGGACCACCAAGGCACCTATGCCGACAGGGCGTTACGAGCTGGCGACCGGCGTCATCAACGGCATTCTCTACGCGGTCGGCGGAAACGGCGGTGGTCTATCGGCTAACGAAGCCTACAATCCCGCAACCGATACGTGGACCACGAAGGCGCCCTTGCCAACCGCACGACAAGCCCTTGCCGCTGGCATCATTCATGGCGTCCTCTATGCGGTCGGCGGCTATTCGAGTTCATGCGACCCATGCAGTACGGTCGAAGCCTATGATCCAGCGTCAGATTCCTGGTCCACGAAAGCGCCAATGCCTACCGCGCGATGGGGCTTAGCTGCGGGTGTCGTCAATGGCAAACTCTATGCCATCGGCGGCTTTGATGCTATTAACAATAGCATATTGAACACCGTTGAGGCGTACGATCCTTCGACGGATACGTGGACCACGAAAGCGTCCATGCCGACGGCTCGCTATCTCCTTGCAGCCGGCGTCGTCAACGGCATACTCTATGCCGTTGGCGGCAGTGGTGAAAATTGTATCTATTGCAATGTGGTAGAAGCGTACGATTCCGCGACAAATTCTTGGACGACGAAATCGCCGATGCCGGCGATGCGCGATGATTTGGCCGTCGGCGTCGTTCGCGGCCGGCTCTACGCAATCGACGGTCGCGATCAGTTCGGACCGATGAGAAGAAATGAAGCGTATGATCCCGCGACGGACACGTGGACCAACAAGACAAAAGATCTTACGGGGCGCAGTGGCCCAGCAGCGGGTGTCGTCAATGGCGTGATCTATGTCGTCGGCGGTTTCAAAGGTGGATATCAGACAACTGAAGCCTTCACACCCTAATATTTGGAGGTCATTTCAGATGAGGACCGTCACGATGTCTCGACGATATTCCATCGTTTGCACTTTGATCGCTCTCGCGTCGGTCGCCGCTTCGTCCGGCTGCTCGAGCGTTTCAAATCCACTGGTGGCGTCGCAGCGCGCTCCGGTAGAAACGCAAAAGCTGGCTCAAGTCGGCGGCACGTGGACCACGAAGGCATCCATGCCGACGGCGCGGGATGGTTTGGCCGTTGGCGTTATCCACGGAATCGTCTACGCGGTCGGCGGCTTCGGCAGCAGTGGCCCGTTGACCACAGTCGAGGCCTACGATCCCGCCTCAGATTCCTGGACTACGAAGGCACCCATGCCGACGGCTCGCAACGGCCTTGCCGTCGGTGTCGTGAACGGCATACTCTACGCCATCGGTGGTTATAACGCCATCACACCATACAATATCGTCGAGGCCTTCGATCCCGCCACGAATACGTGGACCACGAAGTCGCCGATGCCTGCCGCGCGAGCGTCCTTGGCGGCCGGCGTCGTCAGCGGCAAACTCTACGCGATCGGCGGTTCGGACTTCACCGGCTGCTGGCCAACGGTTTACGCGTACGATCCAACGTCCGATACGTGGACCACGAAAGCTCCCATGTCGGTGGGGCGATGCTTCCTTTCGGCCGGCGTCGTGAACGGAATCCTCTACGCCGTCGGCGGCGACAGCACAGCGCATTTGGTAGAAGCATACGATCCCGCGTCGAATTCCTGGACCACGAAGTCGTCAATGCCGACGGGGCGCGAATCCTTGGCCGTCGGCGTCGTTCGCGGCAGGCTCTACGCGATCGACGGCTACAACACCGGAGCGACGAAACGAAATGAAGCGTACAATCCTGCAACGGGCACATGGACCGATAAGAGGACTGATCCAACAAGGCGCTTTGGTCTGGCAGCGGGCGTCGTCAACGGCGTGATCTACGTCATCGGTGGTGACAATCATGGACCCTTGAACAGCGTCGAGGCATACGCTCCGTAGATCCCGACATCGCGAGATCGTGCGGGCGCGCGCATGAGGAGATGTCGTCCGGGTAGAATCCAGGCTCCCCGGTTCAGGGAGACCACATGAAGAACTTCAACAAACTGACCGAGCGCGCACAGGCGGCGGTCATGGGCGCCCAGCACATCGCGCAGGACCGCAACGCCGCCGAAATCGACTCGCTGCACTTGCTCGCCAGTCTGCTCGAGGATGCCGACAGCGTTCCCGCGATCGTCCTGCGGCAAATGGGCATCGACGTCGCGAAGCTCATCGAATCGGTGACTGTCGCGCTCGACGCGCGCGCGAAAGTATACGGCGCGTCGGAGCCGGGCATAGGCCGCGATCTTCGCGACGTCCTCAGCCGGGCCGGTGAAGAGGCGCTCACCTTCAAAGACGAGTTCGTGTCGACCGAGCACCTCCTGCTCGCGATCGCGGACACCCCGGGCAGAAGCGAAGCCGCAGACTTGTTGCGCGCCGCGGGTGCGGACAAAGAGAAGATGCTGGCGGCTTTGGCGACCGTCCGCGGCAGCCAGCGCATCACCGATCAGAATCCGGAAGGCAAATACCAGGCGCTCGAACGTTATGGCCGCGACCTCACCGCGCTCGCGCGGCAGAACAAAGTGGATCCGGTCATCGGCCGCGACGAAGAGATCCGCCGCGTCATTCAAGTCCTCTCGCGCCGGACCAAGAACAATCCCGTCCTCATCGGTGAGCCGGGCGTCGGCAAGACCGCGATCGTCGAGGGGCTCGCGCACCGCATCGTCCGCGGCGACGTGCCGGAGAGTTTGAAGAATCGCCGCATCGTCGCGCTCGACCTCGGTTCGCTGATCGCCGGCGCGAAGTATCGCGGCGAGTTCGAGGACCGGCTAAAGGCGGTCCTCAAAGAGATCGCGCAGAGCCAAGGCGAGATCGTCCTCTTCATCGACGAGTTGCACACCGTCGTCGGCGCTGGTGCTGCAGAAGGCGCGATGGACGCGTCGAATATGCTCAAACCGATGTTGGCGCGCGGCGAGTTGCATACCATCGGCGCCACGACGATCGACGAATATCGCAAATATATCGAAAAAGATGCTGCGCTCGAACGGCGCTTCCAACCGGTCATGGTCGGCGAGCCGAGCGTCGAAGACACGATCTCGATTCTTCGCGGCCTTCGCGAGCGGTACGAAGTCCACCATCGCGTCCGGATCAAAGATTCGGCGCTCGTCGCGGCGGCCGTGCTCTCACACCGCTATATCGCCGACCGGTTCTTGCCGGACAAAGCCATCGATCTGGTCGACGAGTCGGCAAGCAAACTTCGCATGGAGATCGACTCCATGCCGGTCGAACTCGACGAGATCGAGCGCCGTCTGATGCAGCTGTCGATCGAACGCGAAGCGCTAAAAAAAGAGAGCGACCCGGCATCGCGGTCGCGGCTGACGCATCTCGAAGACGAAGTGACTGCGCTACAAGCTAAGCGCGACGAACTGCGCACGCGGTGGGAGTCCGAAAAAGGCGCGATGGGCGAGGTGAGCCGTATCAAGCAGCGCATGGAGGCGGCCAAGCTCGAGCTACAACGCGCGAAGGATGCCGTCGATTACGGCAAAGCGTCCGAGATCGAATACGGCACGCTGCCGGAGCTCCAGAAACAGCTCAAGGCCGCCGAGACCACGCCCGCACATTCAAACGGCAAGATGTTCAAAGAAGAAGTCGACGAGCACGACATCGCCGAGGTGGTCGGAAAGTGGACCGGCATTCCGGTGAGCAAGCTCTTGGAAGGCGAAGTGCAAAAGCTGCTGCACATGGAGGAGCGCCTGCACGACCGCGTCATCGGCCAAGATGAAGCGGTCTCCGCGGTATCGACTGCAGTGCGCCGGGCGCGCGCCGGATTGCAAGACCCGAATCGGCCACTGGGCTCGTTCGTCTTCCTCGGACCGACCGGCGTGGGCAAGACCGAACTGGCGCGCGCGCTGGCAGCGTTTCTCTTCGACGACGAGCACGCCATGATCCGCATCGACATGTCGGAGTACATGGAGAAGCATGCGGTTTCGCGCCTTATCGGCGCGCCGCCCGGCTACGTCGGATACGACGAGGGTGGTCAATTGACGGAAGCGGTGCGACGCAGACCGTATAGCGTGGTCCTGTTCGACGAGATCGAAAAAGCGCATCCCGATGTGTTCAATGTCATGCTGCAGATCTTGGATGACGGGCGTCTCACCGACGGTCAGGGTCGTACCATCGATTTCAAGAACACCGTCTTGATCATGACGAGCAATATCGGATCGTCGGCAGTCTCGGAACTGGCCGGCGACGAAAAGGCGATCCGCGCGAGCGTCATGGAAGCGATGCGCGAGCACTTCCGTCCGGAATTCCTCAACCGCCTCGATGAGATCATCGTCTTCAAGGCGCTGACGCTCGACGACATCAAACACATTGTCGAAATCCAACTCGCAAGTCTCACGAAGCGGCTCGCGACGCGCGGCATCTCGCTGCATCTGTCCGACGGCGCAAAAGCATTGCTCGCACACCATGGCTACGATCCGGTGTACGGCGCGCGCCCGTTGAAACGCGCGCTGCAAAAGGAGATCGTCGATCCGCTTGCGCTCCGCGTCCTGAACGGCGACTTCGGCGACGGCGACGTCGTCGAGGTCGACGTCGAACAAGGCGAGATCGCCTTCCACAAAGTCCGGGCAGCCAAGGCCGCGCGTTGACGCCCGCCGCGCGGCTTCGGCCGCGCCGCCCGGAGCGCGCCCGCCATCCTTGGATCTTTGCCGGCGAAGTGGCGGTGATTCCACCGGACGTCGCAGACGGTGATGTCGTCACTGTCCTCGATCATCGCGGCGCGTTCTTCGCGCGCGCGTACGTCAATCGAAAATCGAAGATCGTGTTACGCGTACTGACGTGGGCCGATGAGGTCGTCGATGCCGCGTGGTGGCGTCGCCGCGTCGGTGAAGCGATCGTCCGCAGGGGCGCCCAGCCTCGCGATGCGGCGGTGCGCCTCGTCAACGCCGAGGGCGACGGTCTGCCCGGTCTGATCGTGGATCAATACGGCGCGTGGCTCTCGGTGCAGGTGTCCACGCTTGGCGTCGAGCGCGTGCGCGACGCCATCGTCGCTTCCCTCGTCGATGCGTTGCCGGTGGAGGGTATCTACGAACGAAGCGATCTGCCCGAGCGCGAGCTCGAGGGGCTTGCACGGCGCACCGGCGTGATGGCGGGCGCACCGCCGCCAGGTGAGATTGAAATCATCGAAAACGGCGCGCGTCTGATGGTGGACATCGCCGGCGGTCAGAAGACGGGTCTGTTTCTCGATCAGCGCTTGAACCGGTCGGCAGCAGCCGCGTACGCGGCCGGCCGCACGGTGCTCAATTGCTTCGCCTATTCGGGTGGGTTCAGCGTCCATGCTGCGCGGGCAGGGGCGCGTGAAGTGACGAGCGTCGACATTTCGGGAGAAGCGTGCCGGCTCGCGCGCGAGAACATGGAACGCAACGGTTTCCCCGATGCGCCGGTCATCGAAGCCAACTGCTTCAACTATTTGCGCGATGCGAGTGACGCCGGCCGCACGTTCGGACTCATCATCCTCGACCCGCCGGCATTCGCGCGCGGCAAGACCACGATCGAAGCGGCCGCACGAGGCTATAAAGAGATCAATCTGCGCGCGATCAAAATGCTCGATCCCGGCGGCATTCTCGTCACCTGTTCGTGTTCGCGCCCGTTGACGCCACGCGATTTCCTCGGCGTGATCTGGAGCGCCGCCATCGACGCACGCCGTGAAATGCAAGTGCTGGAAGAGCGTGGGCAACCGCCGGATCATCCGGCGCTCTTGAATGCTCCCGAAACGTCGTACCTCAAGTGCGTGATACTGAGGGCAATGTAGTGCCGATCTTCATGCTATAGTAGGGTGATCAACGCTCACCCTGCGTTTTGGGCGAGCGATGCTCGCCCTCCGCTGCCGACCATAAAGGTCGGCACTACAAGAGGCGTCACAACGTGCGGTGTGAGACCTTCACCGATATCGTGATGATCGGGTTGCCTTGATTTGAGTTGATCGTGACCACGCGGTCGGCGGTTCCATCCACACTGATCCACTCATAAGACGCGGTCGAATCGCCACGCACGGTGATGCGGATCGGTCGCACATCGGGAGGCACGTGGGCGATATACCAGGCATCGACCGCCTCAAACGGCGCATGCGCGTCGAGCGTGGTGATCGCGGTCGAGCCGTTCGCATCCGAATCCGAAAAACTGCCGAATCCTGAAGACTGTGTCGCGCCGGGAAAGATCGGCACGTGCAGCGTTCGCAGGTCGACCGCCCCTCGACCGATACTGACGGTGCCATGCTTGTCTTTGATCTGAATCGTCGGCATGGTCTGGTCCGGCGATGGGTTGACGACTGGCGTCGGCGTCGGGCTACCAATGGCCGCAGGCGATGCCGTTCCGGCCGATTGGTCGGGCGATTGCGAGCACCCGACCAAGAGCAACGCGCCGAGCGCTCCCGCGCGCAGCGCGGCCCGCTTCACGAACCCTGCTTCACCGAGTGGGTGAGCGTGATGGTCGTCTTACCTTTTTCACCGTTGATCATGACGCTGCGTTGCTCTTTGTCCGTGTCCTTGCCGACGGCAAAGATAGCGGATGCGGTGTCGCCGCTCTTCATGTTGATCGATTCGGAATTGGCCGGCATCTTCGACTTATACCACGCTTCGACGCTATCGAAGGAGTCGGTCGTCGTCAACGTCACGATCTCGCCGCCGCCGTTCTTCGATTGCATTGCCCAGCCGCCGCCCTCTGCGGTCGAAGCGCCGGGGTAGAGCGGCAGCCCGAGCTTCGCCGGGTCGACGGCGTTCTCGCCGACTTTCAGGCTTGCGCCTTGCGACGTGATGGTGGTGGTCTTCGAGTCGGCACTCGTATCCGTGGTCACGGTGCCGCCGTTCGTCACGACCGTCGTCTTATGGCCTGACGAACACGCGGCAAGCGCGATAAGGGCCATGGTGATAGCCGCGACTTTGTGAGTCTGCATGCGATTTCTCCTCAATGCCGGCGCGATTCTCGTCTTCCCGACCCCGGCACGTTCGTGCCATGGTCGATGCAGGCCCTGCGGCGATCCCGGTCAGTCTCGGCCGGCGGTGCGAAATTCTTCGAAATGCGTCGCGGCCGGTGCAGCCGTGACAAGGCTGACGAACGCCGCCACCAGCGCGTTCACTGCCAGCGCTGCAAGGCCAGGATTGATGCCGTACACGTTCATCCCGAATGCGCCGGTCGCGACGAGCATTGCAAGTCCGGCGACTATGCCGGCGCCGATACCCCACGCGCTTGCGCGCCGCCACCCGAATCCGAACAATACGCCGGGGAGGAATTGGACGACGCCGTTGTAGGCGTACAACAGTAGGTTGACGAGATACGTGTTGAGCAAGAACCACAGCACAAGTGAAAAAAGCGCGACGGCTACGACGAGCGCTTGCGTGAGCGCGGTACGCGACCGGTCATCCGCACATGCGCCGAAGACATCGCCGACGATGTTCTTCGCGACGATGCTCGCGGCGGCGAGCAGTTGCGCCGTCACCGGCACGAGCGCCGCGAGCGCGCCGGCGGCAGCCATGACC
The DNA here is from genome assembly GCA_036561585.1 of Candidatus Eremiobacteraceae bacterium. GTDB lineage: Bacteria > Vulcanimicrobiota > Vulcanimicrobiia > Eremiobacterales > Eremiobacteraceae > JABCYQ01. The sequence goes on from DATBOZ010000030.1 coordinate 16,742, forward strand.
CCGAGCACCCAAGGCGGATAGAGCTGGCGGACCACCAGCATAAAGGCTTGGTCTGCCGACGCACCTTTCAAACCCGGCATCGCGATCAAGGCGGCGAAACCCGCGAACAATACGAACAGAATCATGATACTGTAAATCGGCAGCCAAATGGCGTTGCGGCGCAGCGCATCGCCGCTCTTCGCGCTGTAGCTCGCAGCCATGCTCTGGGGCCACATGAAAAAACCAAGCCCTGAAACGACCACTGCGCCGACAAACCACTCCACGCCGTGTGCGGCCATGCCGGGTGCGAGCGTGAGCCAGCCGGGGTGCACGTGCTCGACTGCGCGCAACGTCGCCGACCACCCGCCGATGCGTTGCGGGAGCGTGATACCGGCAAAGACGACCGCGATCACCACCAGCGCGTCTTTGAGGATGCTCGCCCACGCTGCGCCGCGCAAACCGGTGGCGAAGACGAATGCCGCTATCGTCAGCAGCGCGATGGCGACCGCTCCTCTTGGATCGAATGCGCCAAAGCCGGCGATGGACAGCAATATCTGCAGTCCGGTCAATTGCAACGTGACGTAGGGGACGAGTGAGACAAAGCCGACGAAGGTCGCGAGCGCGCCAAGCGCGACGCTTTGATAACGCACGCGAAAGAAGTCGGGACCGGTGAGCATCCCATATTTGGCGCCGACGCCCCGGATCTTGGGCGTCAGGAAAAAGCCGATCGCATACGCGACCGGACCGTAACACAGGATATAAAAGGCCGGCGCGCCGAGCCCGTACGCATATCCGGCGGCGCCGAGAAACGTGAACGATGTATAGATCTCGCCGGCCATGAGCAGCCACAGGAGCAGCGCCCCGAAGGAACGTCCACCCACCATGAATTCGAGCGGCGTCTTATGCCGGCCGCGCGCGCCGAATATTCCGAGTCCGATCGCGCAGACCACGGTGACAGCGACGATGCTGAGGGCCGTCGCGGCAGGCGTCATGCGCGCTGCTGCAACCGATACGCCGCATAGAGGAAGAGCGGCACGACCAGGATCCACGCGACGATCCAGACGAGGAGAAACGGTGCGCCGAAAAGAGACGGTTCAGAACGATTGACGAGCGGAATCGCCAGCGAGAGCGCGATCGACGGAATCGCGGCAAGCGCGGGCGGCGCCCAGTGTCTGATCACGTGCGCGATCTATCCGCGGCGCGGCGCCAGCGCGGCCGTCACGATGCGCTCTTGCTCGACCGCGTGCGCCCCAGGATATCCTTCGCTCGGGCTCGCGCGATCCGGCCTACCTTCGTAGTCGAACGCGATGTTGAGCGGCTGCAATTTCTCGCGGATCCGCCGCGAGACAAACGCTCGTGCGCCCATATTGCGCGGCTCTTCTTGAACCCAGGTCACTTGCTTGACGTCCGGGTAGGACCGGACGAGTCCCAATACGGCATCGAGCGGGAACGGCTCGAGCATCTCAACGCGGACGATGCTGAGGTCCTTTGCCTCCGCGCGCTTGGTGCTTGCGATCAAGTCATAGTAGATCTTGCCGCTGCACAAGATGAGGCGCCGGATTCCTTTGCGCACTTTCACGTTCGGATCGTCGACGATGGGTTGGAGCCCGCCTTCGGTGAGATCTTCGAGACGTGACGTGGCCACCTTCATGCGCAAGAGACTCTTCGGCGTCATGACGACGAGCGGGCGTGCTTTGGAAGCGAGTGCCTGATCGCGGAGCAGATGGAAATACTGCGCCGGCGTCGTGCAGTTGGCGATCCGGATATTGCCGTCGCTGGCCAATTGCAGGAAGCGCTCGAGCCGCGCGCTGGAGTGTTCCGGCCCCGCTCCTTCGTAGCCATGTGGGAGCAGCAGCGTCAGCCGAGAGGTCTGGCCCCATTTCGCCATGCCGGCTGAGATGAATTGATCGATGATGATCTGCGCGCCGTTCGCGAAATCGCCGAACTGCGCTTCCCATAAGACGAGCGCGTTCGGCGCAGCCGTGCTGTAACCGTACTCGAATGCAAGGCAGGCATATTCCGAAAGCGGGCTGTTGTACACTTCGAAAGACGCGCGGGCGCCCGACAGATGCTGCATCGGCACGTACGCAGCGCCGGTCTTCGCATCGTGCAGGACTGAGTGACGATGGCTGAACGTGCCGCGTTCCGTGTCTTGCCCGGTGAGCCGCACCGGCACGCCTTGGCCGATGAGCGTCGCGATGGCGAGCGCCTCGCCCGTCGCCCAGTCGATCTCGCCGCCTGGCTCGAGCGCGCCGCGCCGGCGGTCGAGTTGCTTGGCCAATTTCGGATGTACGGTGAAGTCCGGCGGCACAGCGAGCAGTTGCTGATTGAGCGCTTTGAGGACGTCCGCCGCGACCCGAGTGGACGGCGCGCTCGTCGGCGCACCGTTTTGCGGACGCTTCGCTGCATCGGCCGTGCCATGCTCTTTGATGCGCTGTTGGACGTTTGCGTGCGCTTCCGCGACGCGCTTGTACGCCGCGTCATAGCGTTGCTGCGCGTCGGCCTTCGTGATGACACCGTCGGCGATCAGCCGTTGCGCGAAGAGCTCTCGGACGGTCGCATGCGCGGCGATCGTCGCATACATCAGCGGCTGGGTGTACGCGGGCTCGTCGGCTTCGTTGTGGCCGAAGCGCCGGTAACCGATGAGGTCGATGAGGACGTCGCGTTTGAATTTGCGGCGGAACCCAACGGCCAATGCGACCGCGCCGATGCACGCTTCGATGTCGTCGGCATTGACGTGGATGACGGGAATATCCGTGCCCTTGGCAAGGTCGCTCGCGTAACGCGTGGACCGCTCGTCGGACGGTTCTGTGGTGAAGCCGATCTGGTTGTTCGCGATGAGATGGACGGTGCCGCCGACCGAATACCCGCGCAGCGCCTGCATGTTGAGCACTTCCGCGACCACGCCTTGTCCGGTGAACGCCGCATCGCCGTGGACGAGCAGCGGCACCGCGCGCGACGGATCCAGCGTCGCGATGTTGGTGGCTCGATCGGTTTGATCGGCGCGCGCGCGGCCGACCACGACGCCGTCAACGGCTTCGAGATGGCTGGGATTGTTGACGAGGACGACGTCGATCGACTTACCGTCGCTCGTCGCATACGTGCCCTGCGCGCCTTGATGGTACTTGACGTCGCCGGTCACGTCGCCTTGACTCTCGCCGCCGCGAAGCTCGGCGTGCTCGAATTCCACGAGCACTTCTTCGTAAGGCCGGTCGACGACGTGCGTGATAAGGGAGAGGCGTCCGCGATGCGCCGTGCCGATCTCGATCTTGCGCACGCCGTCATCGGCGAGCAGATGCAGCAGCTCCTCGAGCATCGGGACCATGGCGTCGATCCCCTCGATCGAAAAAGTCTTTTGGCCGAGAAACGCTTTGCGGAGGTAGCGTTCGAAGGCCTCGACGCGCGTGAGACGGTCGAGCAGTTCGATCTTTCGTTCGCGCGTCAGCGTCTTGACGTGCGCCCCCGATTCGATCTCGCGGCGCAGCCACGACCGCTGCTCGTGGCTCGTGATGTGTTCGACTTCGTACGCGATGGTCGAACAGTAGATCTTGCGCAGATTTGCCAGGACTTCGCTCAGGTTGTCTCCCGGCGCATACGTGCGGGCTGTCGCGGCGGGGACCAGGCGCGCGGTGGCCTCGTCAAGGTTCAGCGAGGACGACTCCAATACGGGATCGCCGTCCTGCGCACCGCCGAGCGGATCGAGCGTTGCAGCGGTATGCCCGTGCGTGCGGATGCGGCTGATCAACGACATTCCAGCGGCGGCAGCAGTCGCGAGCGTCATCGCTTGGGACTCAGGGATCGTGCCGGCCGGCCTCGGTGCGCTTGCGGTTATGGTCGACGCAACCGGCGCAATGGTCGGCCCGGCAGAGGGTGCGAGCGCGACGCCAAGCGATTGCGCGATCGCGTCGTAGAAGCCGTTCGCGCCGCTGAGAAGCTGGTCGATGCCGCGCAGAAATTCGCCCGATTCGGCGCCTTGGATCACGCGATGATCGTACGTGCTGGTCAGCGTCATCACTTTCGTGACGCCGAGCCCGCTCAGCCGGTCGGCCGGCACAGCGGTGAAACCGGGCGGATATCCGATGGCCCCGGAAGCGACGATCGTCCCTTGCCCGTCCATCAGGCGGGGCACCGACGCGACGGTGCCGATCCCGCCGGGATTGGTGAGCGTGATGCTCGCGCCGGAGAAATCGTCCGGCACGAGTTTGTTCTCGCGCGCTTTCGCGACGAGCGTTTCGTAGCCGGCGAGAAATGCCTTGAAATCCAGTTCGCCGGCATTGCGGATGACCGGCACGACGAGAAACCGTGAACCGTCTTTGCGTTGGGTGTCGACGGCGAGCCCGAGATGCACGCCGCGGTTGACGCGCTCGGGGCCCGTAGCACCGCGGCGGAAAGAGGTCACCATCGACGGATTGGCCTTCGCCGCGCGCACCAGTGCGAATGCGATCAGATGCGTGAACGACAACTTCTCTTTCCGGCCGGCATTCTTCAGCGCGTCGTTCAGCGCCGAACGCCGTTCGTCCAACATGGAAACACCGATCGTGCGAAAACTCGTCGCGGTCGGAATGGAAAGGCTCTGCTCCATGGCGGCCGCGAGCGCTGCAGCCGGACCCTTCAACGCGGTAGTCGTCGCGCCGGGCTCAACGATTTGCGATCGGCCGTCGCCGCGCGCCGCCGGCGACGCAGCCGCTTCGATATCGCTGCGGCGGATCACGCCGGCCGGGCCGCTGCCGCTGATCTTCGATAGATCGACACCGTTTTCGCGCGCGAAGCGACGCACGCCCGGCGGCGCGTGAATGGCGGAGGCGAGATGCTGGCCATCCGCAGCCGGCGCAATCGCCGGCGGGGCAGTGCCGCTTGCCGCGGATTTCGCCGCGGGCGGCGTTTCTGATACCTGAGCGCTCGCGGCGGCGGCATCGCCGATCTCGCACAGCGGCGCGCCGATCGTGATGCTCTGTCCTTCTTTGGCGAAGATGCGAAGCAGATGCCCGGCGACCGGCGATGGGATTTCGACCTTCTCGGCACCGACGGCGATCTCGACAATGACGTCGTCGCGCTCGACGACGTCGCCTTCGCGCTTGAGCCACGCACGGACCGTGCCTTGGCTGATCGATTCGCCGACCGCCGGCATTTCCACGACGGTCGATGTCGAAGCGGTTGAGCTCGCGGACCCCTTCGTCGACCCGACCGGCTCGATTTCGGCGAGGAGCGCGCCAACCGCGACAGTATCACCGTCTTTCACGGCCACGCGTGCGATACGTCCGGCGGCGGGCGACGGAATCTCGACGTCGACTTTGTCGGTCGTGACGTCGATGAGCGTCTCACCCGCTTCGACCATGTCACCTGCGGACTTGCGGATTCCGGTGACCGTGCCTTCGGTGACGGACTCACCCATCGACGGAAGGACGACTGGAAGCAACGTTTCGCGCACGAACCACCCCTGGCGTTTTTTGCATGCAGGCACGGCTCGCCGCGAGAGGGCTCGGGCGTTCCGCGCACCTTAGTGATTCAGAGTTTCCCTACGCACTCGAATGCGCCCTTGGCGCCTGGAAGTAAGGTGAGCAACGCTCACCCATTTATCGCACGTACGAACCGCCGTTGACATCGATGGTCGCACCGTTGAGGTAATCGCCCATCGGCGATGCGAGAAAAGCCACAATCCCCGCGACGTCATCGGGCGACGCGATCCAGCCCAACGGAATTTCGGCGACGATCTCCGCGCGACGAATCGCAAGATCGTGCGCGGCCATCTCGGTTTCGACGAACGACGGCGCGACGGCGAAGGCGAGCACCGAGTTCTTGGCATACGTGCGCGCGATCGATTTGGTGAGGTTGATCATCGCCGCCTTGCTCGCGCTGTAATCGGCGTGCTCCAGTTCGCCGCGATGCGCCGTGCGAGAAGCGATGTTGATGATCCGGCCGCCGCCATGCGCGCGCATATGCCGCATCGCGAGCCACGCGAGGTCGGCCGCACCGAAGAGATTCACATCGAACGTCCGCCGCCATCCGGCGCGCCACGCCGCGTAATCGTCGCCGTCGAACGGATTCCGTTCGAAGATGCCGGCGTTGTTGACCAAGGTGTGCAACGCGCCGAAGCGTGAGGCGCACGCGTCCACGATACCGGGCAACGCCGCGCCATCGCTGACGTCGCAACGCGCGCAGGCCGCCCGTTCGCCGAGTTCCGCGGCGAGCGCATCCGACTCGTCGCGACGCGTGGAGTAGGTGAAGAAGACCGACGCACCGGCCGCGTGGAGCTTTCGGACGATCGCAGCGCCGATGCCGCGCGATCCGCCGGTGACCAACGCGACCGTTTCGTGCAGGTCGATGGCAAGCGTCATAGCGTCGCCCGCAGCGCGCGCATCCACGTGGTCATCAACGGATCGACGTGTTTTGCATCCGAGCGATCGGGCAGCGGCGCGGGCGTCGTATAGAGCACGACCGCGTAGCTTCGACCTTGCGCGGTCACGAGTATGCCGGCGTCGTGGCTCTGCTCGTCGGTTTCGCCGGTCTTGTGCATGAACCGGTCCCCGGGCGCAAGTCCAGGTACGAGTTTGTCGTTATGCACGCAGCGGCCGAGGATATCGCGCTGCGCCGCGGCCCCGGGGATCTCGTCGCGGGCGATGAGCGACAGCAGACGGCCGATCTCATCGGGGGGAAGCCGGTTTCGTCCGACCATCTCAGAGTCGATGATGAGCGGCTCCGAACCGGAAAGTTTGCGGCCCAAGAGAAACGTGGCGAGCCCGAGCTCGTGCATGTATGCCGTGACAGATTCGCGGCGCAACACGTCCAAGAGTTGGTTCGTCGCGATGTTGTCCGAGCGGCTGACCATGAGTTCGACGAGTTCCTGCACGGTCGCGTTATATCCCGGCACGAACGGGGTGGATTCAGCGGTCGTCGTCTGATTCTCGCGGCTGACCATCACCGTCTGCTCGGGTGCAAGCGATCCGTCTGCATATCGATGATACGCCTCGGCCATCACCGCGACTTTGATCACGCTCGCGGGATAGATATTCGCGTCGGCGCGGTACGCTCCGAAGCGCATGCGATCGAGGTCGACGACGTATGCGTGTGCGATATCGTGTAGCGTTGCTTCGATCAGCGCCGCAGCGATACGTTGATCAAGGTCGCGATCCTGCGCGATCGCGAGGGCGGGTTTCACGGATGGACAACCGCGATCGCCCAGCCGTTGGTATCAAAAGTGTCGACGAATTTCAGCCCGATCTTCGAAAACATCACATGCGCGACCCACTCGACCTGCGCGTCGTAGTGCTGCGTGCCCGGCGTGCCAGAGGTCAGGTCGAATTCGGCGTTGCCGTGGAGCGCGTAGGTCGAAGGATGAAATCCCTTCGCCACGAGATCGGCTGCGGGTTGCGCGACGCCGGTGCCGCTCACCGCGATCGCGGCGATCTGATGGCCGTTGCGCACCGTGAGTCCCGTCAACGTGTCGGTGTAGGTCATCGTGCCTTCGGCGAGCGACCGGTCGAGACTGACCGGCCGGGTGAAGGTCCAGGTCTGACCGATCCGGAGCGCCGTCGCCGGCAGTTCGTCGAGCGCACCGTCGCCGGCATCGCTGAGGCGCGCGACGGCCGGCGTTCGCACGCCGCTCGGGGCGATCGCCCCGTCGTAACGGTCGTGGCGGGTGACGACAGATTTGTCTTTCGGATCGGTGCCGCCATACCGCCGCACCGTCGTCGCGTCTTCCTTGATGCGCGTGCCGTCCTGCGACACGTCGAAGATCGCGGTGCGGGTGTCGATCAGCGTCGTCGGCGCCGCTCGCGAGCCGAGCAATGAGAGCAGCGTGTGATTCATATCGTACGAGACGAGGTGCACTGCAGTGCGCGCGAAGGTGATGTGCGCGTTCGGCGCAAGATGCAACGCGAGCCGCACCGGTTCGTCAGGCGGCGCTGCGATCGCGCCGGCCGTGCACATCGCGAGCGCACAAGCAAGCGCCGGCACTCCGGTCGTACGCAGGCGGTGAGGCATCGCCGATTCCTTCGCAGAATCGGGGAACATGCCATGCACGATGCGATGGTCGCTCCACGCCGCACTCGCCGCCGCGATTGCGATCGTGATGATCGCCCCGGCGCAGGCGCTTGATTCCTTTCCGACGCCCGCCGGCTGGCCGGCGTTCACCACCGCACTCGCGACGCGAGAACCGATCGGGCCAGGCGTGTCGTACGAACACTGGACGCTCTCGGCAGCGCAAACTGGAATGGGCGTCGTGCGCGCGGACGAGCCGCTCGCTGTTTCCATCATCACTGCCGACTTGAGTAATCCGTTCGTGGCGCTCGCTGCGGCGCCTGAGAACGGCGTCGTGCAAGGCCCAGGCGCGCGGCTCTCGTCGATCGCCGACTCGGTCCACGCGGAAGCGGGCGTGAACGGCGACTATTTCGACATCGGCGGATCAAACGCGCCGATCAACGCGCTGATCGTCGGTGGGCGCGTGCTGCACCAGCCGAGCAACGGAGCGGTGTTCTCCGTCGGTGTGGATCGGCGGCCGCATGTCGGACCGCTGACCCTGCGCGCGATCGTCGTTCCCGCGAACAGCCCACAGATCACGATTTCCGGCGTGAACGATTGGTCGGCATCGACGCCGATGTCGCTCCTCACGTCCGACCTTGGAAGGCTCGATGCCTATGGCGCGACCGAAGCCGTGCTCCGGCCTTCCGGCGGTGGCACCGTCTTCACCGTTGTGTCGGTCGCAGAAAATCTCCGCACCTTGGCATCGCTCGCACCGGATCAGATCGGCATTGCGGGCCATGGCGACGCTGCGGCGTCGGTCGCGGCCGCGTTCACCGCCGGTGAGACCGTGAGCGTCGAATACCAAGGGTCGCCGGCGCCGTCGTCCATCGTGACCGCGATCGGCGGCGGACCATTGCTCGTCCGCGACGGCGTTCCGTACGATGATCCGGCGGCCCCGGCGCCGCAAGAACGCGATGTGCGTTATCCGCTCACCGGAGCCGGTGTTTCCGCCGATGGCCGGACGCTTTGGCTGGTCGTGGTGGATGGACGCAGGCCGGGCGTGTCGGTCGGTATCACGCGTCCGATGCTCGGCGCCTTGTTCGTCGCGCTCGGCGCGTCCGATGCGATGGCATTTGACAGCGGAGGTTCGAGCGAGATGGTCGCGCGTCACCTCGGCGATGCGGGCGTGGACGTGGTCACCCTGCCCTCGGACGGCCGCGAGCGTGCCATCGCGGACGGTTTGTTCATCGTCAATGCCGCGCCGGCCGGACCGGCGTCGCAACTCTTGCTCCGGTCGAGCGCTCCGGCGGTGCTGCTCGGAAGCGCACTCTCCGCCCGCGCAGAAGCAGTGGATACAAATCTTCAACCCGTGGCACTGGATCCGAGATCGCTTTCGTGGCATATCGACCCGGCCGGCGCGCTTGCATTCGACGACGCGGGTGATCTCGTCGCTCGGATTCCAGGCGAGGCGACGATCACCGCCGCAACCGGTTCGATCTCGGCGGCCGCCACGGTCAAGGTCGTCTCTGCGATCGGCGGATTGACGATTTCAGGATACGGTGTCACGGTGCCAGTCGGTACAAAGGTTCAACTTATCGCGAATGCGACCGACGCGCTCGGCGGCCCCGTCGCGATCGACGCGAGTGCGGTGTCGTGGTCGGCGAGCGGCGGCGCGACCATGTCGCCGACTGGTGAGTTCGGGGCGGGATCCGCACCTGCGGCTGTGACCGTGCGCGCATCGGTTGGTGGCGTCACGGCCACGGCACTCGTGGCAGTCGGCGACCATTCCGAGCCTCTCGAATCCGCCATGCCGGCCGGCACCGCTGCGGGTGCGTGGCACGTTTCGGCGTCGTCGAACGCCGGGGGCGGGTTGGACGGAACGCCGGCGCCGGATGGTTCTTCGAGTCTCCGATTGACATATCGATTTGCCGCAGCCGGCGGAACGCGCGCGGTATATGCGGCAAGCGATATTCCAGTGCCGGACGAGCCGATGGCGATCGCCTGCGACGTTTTCGGGGATGGCAACGGCGAATGGCTGCGAGCGTCTTACCGCAATGCGGACGGGATCACCGACAACGTCACCTTGGCACGTCACGTCGATTGGGTGGGTTGGAAAACCGTCCGGGCAGCGCTGCAACCGGAGGCGCGCCGGCCCATCATCGTCACTCGGATCTATGTGGTGCAGCCGGACAAACGCGCGGCAGACGGCATTGTCTGGCTACGAAACCTCGCGGCGGTCTATCCCGGCCCATAACCCGCAATGTGTTGTGCCGACCTTTATATGGTCGGCCCCACAGAGAAACGATTCGACTGGCCGACCATGAAGGTCGGCACTACAATTAGCGATCGATATTGGTCGTGATCGACATGCTTTCGTGCTCGTCAAATCCGATGTGCTCGGTACCGTCCGGCTTGAGGAGCGAATTGTGCATGTCATAGTGCTCGCTGATGAATGTTCCCGTGCTGCGGTCGAACACCGCGCTGCCGGTGAGCGACATCGAACCCGGCAGGAGATGCGGCAAGTCGTATTCGACGCCGACGATCTTGCCGGCACCGTGGATCTGCACCGTGATGCGGCCTCCGGCGTTTGCGGTGACCGTATGACGGATGAAGAGCGTGCCGCTGCCGAGTGTGGTGAGCACCGATTCATGCGTCGTCCACGCCGATCCGACCGTCACCGCGCCCGCCGGCAGATCTGCCGTGGCGGCTTCTTCTGGAGAGAGCCTGACTCGTTGCGGCGTGTTCCGTGCGTCGATCGTCGAGGTGTCGGAAATCGTGCGCTTGCTGCGGTGGCGGCGCGGCACGTCGATCGTCGTGACGTCGGCGTGCGAGTCCAGCGTCGCGACGCCGTTGTCGATGCTCGCCACGGATGCCGAAACATCGGCGACGGTCACGGTGTCTTCATCGATGACGATGCCGTTGGCGCGGGCGTGATCGAGCTTGACCTTCGGCAAGACCCACGAGACGCGATCACTCGAACTGATCAATTCGGATAGGTGTTCTCCGCGCGTGAGCTGGAGAATCAGGACGACGGCAGCAGGATGCATTGTACCTATTATCGGCTCTTTGGTGCGCAAAGACGATGAGGGCGGCCATTCGGCCGCCCTCATCGTTTGCGTATCCCGTGCAGGTTACTTCGTGTGCGAGTGGACGGGCGTCAGTTCAACGGCTTTGCCGCTGTCTTTCTGTTTGTTCTTGGAGATGACTTCGCGAAGGACGCCGCTTTGCGAGATCTGGACATTTTGTCCGGCCAGTACGTTGAACGTGCGGCCCGGCATGTAGACGGCGACGCTGCCTTTGGCCACCGCGAGGTGGGTCAAGTCCTTGGATTCCGTCACCGTGAATGTGGTACCGGTCGGCTCCATCGTGGCTTGATTCGTCGCGACGCTGATCGGGGAGTCACCGTGATGCAGGTCTTCCGTGACGCCGAAGCTTCCGCGGTCCACGTGGACGTCGACCGTGTCGAGCGTACCGTCGCCGCCGACCTTCAGCTTGTTGAAGTGGACCTGAGAATTGCCGCCGATCGTCACTGCTAGATTCGGCGAGAAGGCGACGACCGCGGGCTTGTTGCCTGCGTTGGTCAGCGTTTCGCCGGTGCTGAGCGGCGTCGTGGAGCCGTTCACGTCGGATTGTTTGTTGTTGGGCGCGACGTCGTGCAGCGTGCCCGACACCATCGCCGTGACGGTCTCGTCCTTCGGGCGGTGCGTGAGCAGCGCGTTGATGGTGTCGCGCGCGACAAAGGTCATCGCGAACGCCGCGGCAAGCACGCCGCCGGTCGCGACCGTGCCCTTCCAGTAGCGGCTTGCAGCCGACGCGATCGAGCGAACTTTTTCGCCGGACGTCGAGCCGCTGCCGGCCCGCTGCGTGACGCGACTGATGATGCGCTGTTCCAGCCCACGCGGAACGGAGAGCTGCGGCACGTGCCGGATGAGCTCTTGGAACCGCTCGGCTTTGATGAGGCTCGTCGCGCAGGCGAAGCAGACGCGCCGGTGCCCGTCGAGCAGCGATTGTTGAGTCGGTGTGATCTGCCCGTCGAATGCCGAGTAGAGCAGGTCGAGCGCTTCAGAACATTCCATCTGCGTTCTCCTTCCTTCTCAGCAGATCAGTGGGTCGAGCCACACTTGCAACCGTCGTTTTGCGCGACAGAGGTTCGTGCGTGCGGCCTGTTCGTTGATGCCTAAAATGTCCGCGATCTCCCCATACGAGAGGCCTTGCAATTCTCGAAGGATGAAGACCATGCGCTGTTGGCTTGGCAGGGCGCGCAGTCCATCTTCGAGGGCGCGGAAGGTCTCGCCGCGTTCGGCCGTCGCCTCCGGGCGCTCGTCGTGTCGGCCTTGGAGTTCGGCTTCGTTGACGTCGTCGATGTCGGTCATCGGAAGGCCGGCCTTGCCCTGATGGGTCAGGCAGACGTTCACGCAGATCCGGTACAACCACGACGACACTTTGCTGCGGCCGGAAAATGTGTTGGCGTGCTGGTAGGCGCGCAAAAACGACTCCTGCACGAGGTCCTCGGCAGAAGAGGCGTTATAGCGGTAGGCCACGTTGTAGAGCATCCGAGTGTATCGCCTCACCAGCTCCGCGAAAGCCTCGCCGTCTCCGCCGGCGATCTTCTGCATGAGGGCCACATCCCGACCCGTCGAGACTGGCTCTAGGTGATACGACCGCACTGCCCCCGGTATCGTTACACCGAAAAAGATTGGCAGCATTCACATTTACCGTAATCCCGGGTATGGGGGGCTGTATTTTCGGGACAGCACCCACTGTGTAGAATATCGGGCCCCCTCGTCACGAACATTACATGGTGCGGAAGAGTTTGAGCGCCGACACAACGGCCCCGTGATATATGCCAGGCGGTGCGGGACGAGCACTCGAATGTGCGCCTGGCTTCGTACGGATTTCATCGGCGTCTTCATTGTATAAAACACTATTTACGCGAACCGCGCTCAATGCCGCCTCCTTCATTGTACGGCATATAGGGCCCCAGAACCTTATGCGAACCACGATCCGGCGCTCTCTGGCGTTACAGCGGACGACCGGGTGATGGAAGTCACCTCAAGGGCGAACCTCCGGGTCGGCCGGCTCGACCTGCCGCGCGAGCGGCTGTGACCGGCTCTTCGGCGCGGCGGTCCGCAATCGCCGCGGCGCTTGCAGAACACCTCGACGCCCGGTGCGCGCCCTGGGCGGCCGACGCGTCGTTTGTCGACGGATTCTTCGCGCTATCGCTTGCCGCAGAGCGAGAGCACGTTGACGATGCCGCGCTTGCGATCGCAGCGGCAGAAGCGGACGATGCGACGGCAAAGCTCGCGCGTATCTTGTTCGCGGCCCGCAGACACGCGTCAGCCGCGGAGCCGAAAGAGAGCGGCGCCATCGCCGAGAGCGCGCAGGAAAGCGCTGCCGGTGCACGACTATGCGCGCTGCTCGAGGCCGCGTCCGCCGTCGACGAGGAAGCGGTGGTCCGTTGGCTCGCGTCGCCATCGATCGGACTCGAAATCGGACAGATCCGCACGGCGCAAGCGGCGACGCAGCCCGCTTCGCTGCGTTCGACGCTTGCGCAGGCCCTCAACAGCTTTCGCGGTCAAGAAAACCGAGACCAAGCGATGCGCGCCGCGCGTGCATTGCGGACAGTCAGCGTCTCGCTCGAAACGGCCGGAGCCGGCCTGACGACGATCGTGCGCGCGGCCGCCCGCGCGATCGATGCGATCGATCCGGCGCCAAACCGGCATGCAGTCGCAGCAGACATTGAAGCCGTGATGCGGGCCGCCGAAAGCGCGGAACTCGTGTGGGCCGGCGCCGCGCGATTGCCCCACGTGCGGCATCGCCTCCGATCGTTGCTCGATGCGCTGTCTCGCACAAGCGCGGACCGCGCAGCGTGGCCGATCGCACAACCGTCGTTCATGGCAGCGCGCGACCGGAGCGGTGAGCAGTCGCTGCAGACTGACGCCGAATCGGCGGGCTTCGAATCCGCCGAAGCGATCGCTTCGCGCAGCGGCGCCGAACCATGGGACTGGCCGGCGCCTGAGCCGCCGCGTGCGATCGTCGCTCCTCCGATGACGTTCTCCGCATCGCGGCTCAATGCGTTCGTGACCTGCGCAAGGCGATGGTTCTTCGAGTATCTCTGCGACGCCGTCGAAGATCGCGGCTCGATCCACGCCACCTACGGCAAAGTCGTCCACCAAGCGCTCGAAGCGCTGCATCGTGACGTGCGCGAGCCGGCGGCCGAGGACTCGCGCGCGGTCGTCGACCGGTTTCTGCGCGAGATCGATGTCGCGTTCGGTAAGGCGCGGCCGGATTTCGCGTCGCAGTTCGAATACGAAGTCGCGCGGCTCCAAGCGCGCCGCGCGGCGCCGAGATACGTGGACTGGCTCGTCAAGCAAGCCGTCATCGCGCCGATGGAGATCGTCGAGGTCGAATCGGTGAACCGGCTGCGCGCGGGCGGTCACGATTTCGTCGGATACATCGATCGCATCGACCGGCCGCTCGGCGGCGGCGCGGTGACGATCTTCGACTACAAGACCGGCCGCGTGCCCGAAGACCCGCGCGCGTATCTCGAGGCGGTGCGAACCGGCGACGAAGCGCAGCTCGCGTTGTACTATTTCATGCGCCGCGCGCGCGGCGACGAGGTGGCGCGAGTGGCGCTCGTCTCCATCCGCGATATCCACGACGACGTGCGCGTCCTCGCGCTCGACATCGTCGAAGACGGCGCGGACGTGCCGCCACGCCGGTCCGGCGCCGCGGCATGCACGCGTGCCGTGCTCGACGCTTCGCTCGCGGCGCTCGTGCGGCGGTGCGATCTGCTCACAAAGGAAGGCCTCGAGCATTTCGAGGTCGGCGAGGATCCGCCGTGCCGCTTCTGCGCGTACCTCGCCGCATGCCGCGAACGTCCGCCGGAATCGGAATCGATCTTTGTCCGCTGACGTGCGGCCGATCGACGGCGTGACGGGCGCCGGAAAGACGACGGCTCTCGCCGCGCTTGCGGCGACGCTTGCAGCAAACGGACGCGTGGTCGTCGTCTGTTCGCACGAGGCCTCGTGCAGAGCATTTCGACGCGCGCTGTGCACCATCGGCGCGGCTGGCGGGCCGATCATCGTCGACACGCTCGTCGGACACCTCGCGCGCATGCTTCGCGCCGACCACATGGCGGCGATGATCACGCCGAATTTCACTATCGGCGGTCCGCGCGCGGTCGAGGTCGTCATCGCGAGGGCGGCTCGCGGTTTGCTCGATCTCACATGGGCGGAGCTGCGCGACGGCTCGATCGATCTCGATCTCCCATTCGCGCGCCGTCCGGGCGCGCTTATCGAAGCGGCGGGAGATCTGTGCGAGTTGCTGCGCCGCACGCGGGTAAGCGCGGAGGAGTTCGCCGAAGGGGCCGCTGCCGGTCTTGGCAATTTTTACGGCGACGACGTCGAGCGCGCCCGCGAACTGCTCGCTCAAGCGCAAGCAACGGGCCGGGGCAGTAAGCGCGCGCGCGAGTCCATGCGCGCGAGCGGGTCGTCGCTGCGCGTGCAACGCCGGGCGGAGCGCGACCTCGCGGTGGTATTGGCGCACTTGTATCGAGAGTATGTCGCGGCCGCGCGCTTGGCGCCGGTGAAGACCGAAGGCGAGATCATCGGATCGGCGACGGATTGGTTGCTGTCGGACGCCGAAGCCGCCGCGCGCGCTTTCGACGGGTGCTCGGGTATGCTCGTCGACGACGCAGAAGACGCGGAGCCGGCCCTGCGCGAATTTCTCGAGATCGCGGCGGCCGCAGGCGTGTCATATGTTGCGGTGGCCGGACGTGAATCGGCCGCCGTCGACGAACTACACGGTCGTCGCGCGCTCGTGCCGCAGCCGGACGCGCATATCGTCAATGGCGGTCCTCCGGCGAGCGGACCGCAACCGCAAGCGCACCGATTCGCAAGCGAGATCGAGGAATCGGATTGGATCGCCGATCGGATCTCCGCGTTGCTTCGTGCCGGAGCCGCGCCGGACGAGATCGCGGTGCTCGCACGCGATCGGGAAGCGGCGCAGATCTATGCCGGTCTACTCGCGGAACGCGGTCTGCCGGCGCTTCCGCCGGCAAGCGCGTTTGCGGCGCCGGACGACATCGCCGATCTCTTCGCATTGGCCCATGTCGTCGAGGATCCGTACGACCAGGCGCGGCTCCTTCGCGTCCTGGCATCGCCGTTGGTCGGGTTCTCGGATGCGTCTCTGTGGACGCTGTGCGGCGACGCGACACCGGACGCGCAGCTTTCGCTGGATGTGGGCGCCGGCGAAGGCAAACGTGGACGCGATCGCGGTGCCATGCGGACGCGGTTGGCGAACAACGTGTTGTACGGGGACGCCGATGGCAGTCTGCCGGAGTCGTCGCGCGCCGTTCTACAGCGGTTTCGCAGCCGGCTCGCGCAATGGAGCGCCACGTGCATGTCGCTCAATCCGGCGGAAGCGTTCGCATTTCTCGCCCACGCGGCGGGATTCACCATACGGTGGCGGCTACAAGCGCACTTCGCGCAGCTGAGGCTCGCCGACGACGCGGCGCGCATCGAAGACGCGTTGGCGGCTGCGGCCGGCAGCGGCGTCGCACGTACGTTGCGCGCGGCCGCCGACGCGGTGGAAGACGGGCTCATCGCACCGAGGCCTGCAGCGCGCACCGCCGCGGCCCTGATCTGCGATGGGATTGTGGAAGTGAAGGGCGAACATTTCACGCACGTCATCGTCGCGGGCGTGGCGCACGAGCGTTTTCCGCGCATCTACCTGCCGAGGGCAATGGCGTTCTCGCGCAAATATGGGCTGATCGTCCGCGACAACGTCGCGGACGGCGCGCCGCAGACCGCGAAATTCGCGTGGTACTACGCGAAGTTCGACGCCAAACGACGTTACCTCGACGGCGAGCGGCGCGCACTCCGCTACGCGCTTTCACGCGGCATAGCTTCGGCAGCGGTGACGGGCTACGGTTTCCCACCTCGCTGGGCAAAAGATGAAGATCTGCTTGCGGAATACTTGCCGGCGCGTCCGTGATTCATTCGCCTGTTCGGTCGCGGCGGCGTTGCTCGCCGGCGCCGTGCCTGCGGTGACGCCAGCGCCGGAGCTATCCACGCCGGTCGCGCCACAGTTGTCGTTGGGCGGCGTGACGATCGGCGCGTCGGTGCTCGACGCCGTCAAACGGTTCGGTGCGCCCGACATCTTGCGGACCACCGATCTCGGTCACGAATGGCAATGGGTCGATACGGGCGGCATCGACCGCGAGATTCTGACCGACGACAACATGGTCGTGCGCGAAGTGCTGGTCGCGCGCCCCGCGCCGATGGCGGGGGAATCGCCGTCACCAGCCGTTCAACCAGCGGAGTTTCAAGCGCTCGCGGTGTCCGTGGATGAGGCGGCCAGCGTGTTCGCGGCAGCCGGCGGCAATGTGATGGCCGAGCCGGATCCGGCGATTCGGGCTTGGTCCTTTCCCGGCGGCGTGCTCGTCGCTGATTTGGACGATGGGGTCACCGGACGATTGACGGCGCTCGACGACATCA
The DNA here is from genome assembly GCA_036561585.1 of Candidatus Eremiobacteraceae bacterium. Classification (GTDB taxonomy): domain Bacteria; phylum Vulcanimicrobiota; class Vulcanimicrobiia; order Eremiobacterales; family Eremiobacteraceae; genus JABCYQ01. The sequence goes on from DATBOZ010000030.1 coordinate 34,180, forward strand.
TGGCGCGGCGCTTGGGATATCTGCAGCCGCCGCCCGATATCATACCGTCGCTGTATCACGCGCCGGTCATGACGAGCGACTTCTATGTGCCCTACCCGACCGCACCATGGCGCGATAACATCGAAGGCAGAGCCGTGGTGCGGGCCATCATCGATACGACGGGCGCGCCGAAGGATGTCCGCATCGCCGTGAGCTCCGGCAACGCCGATCTCGACGCGGCCGCGTTGGAAAGCGTTCGCAAGTCAAAATTCCGATCTGCGCGATGTGACGACGCACCGTGCACGGGCGTGTACTACGATCTGCAAGACTTCGCGCTCATCCAATAATGGAATACCGACCTTAACGGTCGGCCGATGACGATAATGTGGGGCCGACCTTTAAGGTCGGCCGATAAAATTCTCACGCCGACCTTAACGGTCGGCACTACAACGGTCGTATATCGTCGTTCAGGGCGCGCCACACTCGCTCGGGCGTCATCGGTGTTTCGTACGGAACGGCGCCGCAGGCATCGCGGATCGCGTTGCCGATCGCCGCTGCAGGCGTCGTGACCGGTGGCTCGCCGACGCCTTTCATCCCGCGCGGACCTTCAACCGATGGACATTCCACGATCACTGCCGTGATGCGCGGCGCATCGACGGCGGTCGGAAGCAAGTAGTGCTTGAAATCCGGGTCACGCAAGCTGGCGCCATGGTAGTGCAAGCCCTCGGTAAGCGCCCATCCCAGACCCTGCACCGCACCGCCTTCGATCTGGCCCCTGACGCCGGCCGGATTGAACGCAAATCCGACGTCTTGCGCCGTCGCGAGTTGCACGACGTCCACGCGGCCGGTCTCGGGATCGACTTCGACTTCCGCGGCCGACGCCGTGAACGACGCGGCGGGCCACGCGGCAAATCCATGGGTTTGCACGAGCGTGGTGTCGAATTCCGGATCGCTCATCTCTTGTGCGGTACCGAGTCCGACGACGGGTCCATCGCCATGCGCCGCGAGTTGCGCGAACGTCGCTTTGCTTTCCGGATCGCCGATGACGAACACCGCGCCGTCGCGTACCTCGAGATCGTCGCGACGCGCTTCCAACATTGATTCGGCGCGGTCGAGGAGCTGCGCTCGAGCGTCGGATGCGGCGGCACCGGCGGCCTGCCCGGCGGAAAACGTCGACGTGCTGCCGTGAACTCCGCCGTCGGCCGCGCGATCGCCGGTGTCGGCGAGCGCGATCTCCACCGTCGACGGATCGATGCCGAGCGCATCGGCGACGATGATCGGCAACGCCTGCGCAGCGGAACCCGTGCCGATCTCCGGATTGCCCGAAACCACGCGCACGCGGCCGTCGGCCCGCACTTCGACGCGAGCCTCCGACCCGCCGCAGCTCGAGAACCACCACGTCGCGCCGATCCCTCTGCCCCGGCCGGCCGCAAGCGGTTTGCCCCAACCGACGGCATCCGCGGCCTTGCGTAACACTTCCGACACGCTGACCGACGTGAGCCGCTGACCGGCCGGGCTGACGTCGCCGTCCTGCCATGCATTCTTCAAGCGAAATTCGAGCGGCTCGATTCCGAGCGCGCGGGCCAGCTCGTCGAGATGCAGCTCTTTCGCGAAATTCGACTGCGGACCGCCGGGCGCGCGCACCGGCCCGGCGACATGTTTGTTGGTGTAGACCAGCGTCGCTTCCAGATCGACGTTTGGAACGCGATATGGCGCGGAGGCAAGCATTGTCGCGATGAGCGCGGCGCCTGAGCCGTAGCCGATGTACGCCCCCGTATCGAACGCGAATGATGCACGCATCGCAAGCATCGTTCCGTCGGCCGCCGCGCCGGAGGTGAACGTCGCGGTGCCGCCGTGCCGGGGAAACGCATGCAAGTTGTCTTCGTGCCGCGACCACGCCATCCGCACCGGACGATCGCACCGCATCGCGAGCGCCGCTACGTACCATTCGGGCGCCATAAGGATCTTGCCGCCGAAGGCGCCGCCGACGAATTGATTGATGAACCGCACCTTCGCGGGATCGAGGTCGAAGAATTCAGCCATTTCGTCGCGATTGGAATATGGCGACTGGGATCCGCACCAAACGGTAAGGGTGCCGTCGGATCCTTTGTGCGCGATCGCCGCTCGCGGTTCGAGGTATCCCGGAAGGCCGGCAGAGAACTGAAATCGAGAAGTGACGACACGCGCGGCACGATTGAGTGCCGCATCGACGTCGCCGCGCCGGATGCGGTTGTAGCCGCAGACGTTGTCGCGCAGCACACGATCGCCGCTGTGCTCGTAGCTGCGCCAATCAGGATGGACGAGCGGCGCACTAGGTGCGAGCGCCTGCTCGATGCTCGTGACCGGCGTGAGTGGTTCGTACTCGATATCGATGGCGTTTGCCGCAGCACGAGCGTCCGCTTCGGTGCCTGCCGCAATAGCGGCTACGGCTTCGCCGCGATATCGTGCACAATCGATCGGAAAAAGGTGCTGATCTTTGATCCCAAAGTCGAGTGGCTTCGCGGAAACGTTTCCGGCATACACAATCGCGTGAACACCAGGCATGGCTTCGGCGCCGGTGATATCGATGCGCTTGATACGTGCGAACGCGTGCGGCGAACGGAGAACGACCGCGGCGAGCGGATCGGCCAACGCGACATCAGCCGTGTAGAGCGCGCTGCCGGTGACCTTAGCGCGGGCATCGTTGCGCGGACGCGCAGTGCCGATGATGTGCGCGGTCATGCTCGGGATCGGATGCGCGCGCGCGGTCCGGGCCGCTCCCCCGCCCGTCCGGAGTCGCGCAATCTTTGCGCAGCGTCGTGCACCGACGCGACGATCGACTGGTAGCCGGTGCAACGGCAAAGATTGCCGGACAACCCGGCCCGGATCGCGTCATCGGATGGATCTGGCGTTGCGGCGAGCAGCGAGGCGGCGGAGAGAATCATGCCGGGCGTGCAGTACCCGCATTGCAAGCCGCCGTTTTCGACGAATGCGGCTTGCACCGGGTGCAGTTGTCCGTCCGCGCCGGCGAGCCCCTCGATGGTCACGAGTTCTTTGCGATCGGCGTCGACGGTGAGAAAGAGACACGCGTTGACCGCATCGCCGTCGACGAGCACGGTGCACGCGCCGCAATAGCCCGTTCCGCATCCTTCCTTTGTGCCGGAAAATCCCAACGTGTCGCGCAGGGTCCGGAGCAACGTCTCGAGCGGATGCACGACGAGATCAAACTCGACGCCGTTGACGCACAACCGAACCGGCTGCACTACTTCGCACCTGCGAGCGCCGCGACAAGCGCGCGCGCAGTCAAGACTGCGACGAGTTGACGGCGGTAGGCGGTGCTCGCGCGATCGTCGCTCTCGGGCATCGCGTCACGGTCCGCCGCGGCGGCGCCGATCCGAGCGGCCCATTCCCGGCCGGATCCCGCGGGGGCTGACGTAGATGCCACGTCTTCGGCGTTCGTCGCACGCATACACACGGGGCCGGCGCCGGCAAGCGCGATCCGCGTCGGGCCCGTGCGGCCACGGTCGCGATCGATCGCGACCGCGATGGCGACGAGCGCCATCTCGAATCCTCGGCGCGTCATCATCTTCTGATAGTCTGTCCGCGCTTCGGTGACCGGCACCTCAACGGCAACCAACAGTTCGCCCGGTGCGAATATCGTGCCGCCGGGGACGAGTACGTCACGCAACGGCAGCCGGCGCTCACCGTGCCCCGACGCGGCAAGTACGCACGCGGCGTTCGAGGCGAGCAGCGCGACGGTGAGATCGGAGGCGGCATCGCCCGAGCAGATATTTCCGCCGATGGTTGCGAGCTGCCGCACTTGTCGAGACCCCATACTGGCTGCAGCGGCTGCGAGAAGCGGCACTGCCGAAGCGATCACCGGCGACTGCGCCAATTCGGCCGCCGTGACGAGTGCCCCGATCCGCGCGCGCCCATCGCTGATGGAGGTCGAGGCGAGCGACGCGATGCGTTTCAGGTTGACAAGCGCGATGATGTCACCGCTATGTTCGCGCAACGACGGAACGAGCCGGGTGCCGCCCGCCAACGCCTTCGCGCGCGGGCCGAACCGATCGAGCACGACCAGCGCTTCATCGAGAAAATTCGGTTCGAAGTATTGCATGGAAGCGGTGGTCATGCGCGTGGATTATGGTACAGCGGGAATTCTCCTAGCGTCCAAGAATAGCGGCCCATCACGGTCCGAGGCGTCAGGGAAGCCGGTGAGAATCCGGCGCGGACGCGCCACTGTAACCGGGGAGCCGCCGACAGCGCCACTGTCCTTGCGATGGGAAGGCGCCGGCACAAGGCAACGATCCGGAAGTCAGGAGACCTGCCTCGACCGAGCACGCACATGCACGGCCTCTTCGCGAAAGAGGGGCGAGTCGATCGTGGCACAGTCACGCGCCGTCGCGGCGAAACTCTTAGCGCTTTGCGCGCTCGTCTTGATCTGCGCGCTCGCCGGAATCGCCTTCGGCGCAGTCGCTTTATCGCCGTCCGCGCTCGTCAGCGCGCTCTTTCATCCATCATCGGGCGATCTCGCTTCGATCGTTCTCTGGGATATCCGGCTGCCGCGCGTGCTCATCGGTGCGAGCGTCGGCGCCGGACTCGGTGTCGCGGGCGCGATGCTGCAGATGTTGTTCCGCAATCCGCTCGTGGATCCGTACATCAGTGGCGTTTCGGCAGGAGCCGCGCTTGCCGCCGCGATCGGATTCAGCATCGGCACATCGTTCGCTGCGATTCCCGCGCTCGCATTCGGCGGCGGGCTTGCGTGCGCGTTCGTCGTCGCGCTGATTGGCGCGCGCGAAGGAGCGGCCGGAAATCTGCGGCTCGTGCTCGCGGGCGTCGCGATCTCCGCATTATGCGCCGCAGCGATCACGCTGCTTTTGTTGCGCGCCGGCGAGACCGGCGGCCTTTCGGTGTTGGGTTGGCTCGCCGGCGGGATCGGTGGTCGCGGATGGACTGAGCTGGGGTGGGTCACGGGCTACCTGCTCGTCGGATTTTCCGCTGCGGCCCTGGTCGTGAACGAACTCAACGCGCTTCGGCTTGGCGCGGCCGCAGCCGGCGGTCTCGGGCTCAATGTCGACGCCGCACGCTGGCGCATCCTCTCGATCGCAGCGCTGATCACCGCAGCGTGCGTCGCCGTCAGCGGCGTCGTCGGGTTCGTCGGGCTTATGGTGCCCCACGCCATGCGCCGGCTTTTCGGCGGCGACGCACGCCGCATGCTGCCGGCGTGCGCCATCGGCGGCGCGGCCGCGGTGATGTTCGCCGACACGCTCGCGCGCACGGTCGCGCCGCCGAGTGAGATACCGCTCGGCGTGTTGTTGGCGTTCGCGGGTGTGCCGTTCTTCCTCGCCGTCGCACGCAGACCGGTCGAGATATGACCGCAAGCGTCCGCGCGAGCGATCTCATTCTGCGCTACGGATCGCGGCAGGTATTCGAGCGCGTCGCCATCGCGTTGTATCCTGGCACGCTCACCGCGGTCGTCGGTCCGAACGGCGCGGGGAAATCGTCGCTCCTGCGCCTGTTGGCCGGCGTCCAGCGGCCCACGTCCGGCACGATCGAACGCAGCGCGCGTGTGATGCTTATCGCGTCGGATTCAGCGCCGCCGCCCGATGTGACGCCGCGCGATCTCGCCGGTTACGGTCTTGCGATACGGCGCCCGTGGTATCGGTTTGCGCCGGGCACAGAAGAAGAGTCTGCCGTCGAATCCGCACTCGCGCGCGCCGGGCTCGCCGACCGGGCGGACGACCCGGTCGGGGGTTTGAGCGCGGGTGAAGTGCAGCGCGCGTGGATCGCGGCTGCGCTTGCGACGACCCCTGCGGCACTGCTCGTCGACGAACCGACTTCGCATCTCGACCTGCGCTATCAAGTAGAAGTGTTGCAGACGCTGCGCGACCTTGCCAACGGCGGCGTCGCGGTCGCCGTTGCGGTGCACGACCTCACCCTCGCGGCGCGATTTGCCGATCGCGCGGCGCTGTTCGCCGACGGCACGCTGATCGAAGGCGCGCCTGAGGAGATATTCGTGCCCGGCTTGCTCGAGCGGGCGTACGGCATCGCGGTCACCACCCATCGTCATCCTGTCGACGGCTATCTCGTGTGTATGCCGTCGGACATCCATCGGAGTACATCAGCATGAAACGGTCATCAGTCGTCATCACGTTGTTCTGCGCGACCTGGCTCGTCGCGGCTGCATCGGCACTCGGCGTGGCAACGGCGGCAGCAGCCACGCCGGCGCCGGCCGCGTCGCCGTCGCCGACCGCAACGCCCGTCATCAAACGCCTCGACACGCAGATCGTGACGGCACAGCGCCACGCGGGCACGATCGGTTCGACCTCCCGCGAGACCTGGGTGCTGAGCGCGGCTGATCTGGAGCGTCTCGGCGCGGCAACGGTTGCTGACGCGCTGCGCTTCGTACCCGGCGTCACCGTCAAGGATACCGGTCTGATCGGGTCGCTGCAGACCGTCGCGTTGCGCGGAACAAAATCTGAGCAGACGCTCGTGCTGGTCGACGGACGTCCGATCAACGATCCCGATACGGGCGCGGTCGATTTTTCGTCGATTCCCGTGAGCGGCATCAGCAGAATCGAAGTCGTTGCCGGCGGCGCTTCGACGCTCTACGGATCGAGCGCGGTCGGCGGCGTCATCAACATCATCACCGCGCGGCCGGCCACGAGCAGCTCGAGCGCGTTTTTCGACTTGGGCTACGCCGGCGCGGTCGACGAGGGCATATCGGCATCGACCACAGATCCATCGTCACTCGGCATACGCATCGATGCGCGAACGACCCACGCGCGCGACGCGTTCGCGTATCCGGCGTTCGGAGCATTACCGGCGGGGACGCGGACCGATGACGATGCGAAACTCGCAGACGTCTCGCTCGCGCTCACGCGCGATTTCGGCGTCGCGCACGTGCGCCTGCGCCTGAGCGACGACGCGCAGGATACCGGCGCACCGGGTGATCTCTCGTTCGCGAGCAGCCCGCTTGCCCGGCAACAGCGCGTCTTCGACCGCAGCGATCTTGCGCTTGAAGTTCCTGCGGGCCGCAACGCTTGGACGCTGCAGCTGTTCGCCGACGGCCGCCGGCTGCATTTCTCCGAACCCGTGCCGTCGAACCCGTCGTTTGGCATTGACGCGCTCGACAATTCGACGTCGCGCGGATTCTCTATCCGCGATTCGATCAGCGCAAGCACGGCGCAACTGGTCACGGTCGGTTATGATTCGCGCGGCGACAACGCGCTTTTCGGCGGACTCACAACGCTACCGCCGGTGGTGGCCTCTGATTCGACAACTGCCTGGTACATCGCCGACGATCTGCATGCGCCGGGCTCGCCGTTCAACAGCTCGCTCGGTCTGCGCAGTGAACGGCCGAAAGGCACGGCGGCGACAAGTGTGCCGTCGCTCGGTTTGAGCGAGCGGTGCGGCGGCGTGACGCTGCGTGCGAACTACGCCCGCGCATTTCGCACGCCCGACCTGAATGACCGCTACTTTCCGTTCGCCGGGAATCCGACGTTGCAACCCGAGTACGCCGCGACGTTTGACGCCGGCGCGACCGCCGACTTCGGCGCGGGAAGCGCGACCGTGAGCTGGTTCGGCGTCGATACGAACAATTTGATCGTGTTCAATCCGACGACGTTTCTCCCGGTCAACATCGCCAAGGCGAGCGTGCGCGGCATAGAATCGCAGACCGACTTCGCCGTCGGATCGACCGACCACGCAAGCCTCGCCTACACGACCTACCCGCGTGCGGCGGATTTCAGCGCGCTGCCGGGCACACGGCTCCTCTACCGGCCGACCGCGACCGGCTCGGCGGAATTCTGGCGCGCGTCAGGGCACGGCGAACAGGGCCTGAACCTTGCATTCACCGGGCGTCGATACGCGAATGAAGCAAATTCGGTCTTGCTTCCGGCGTATGCCACGCTGGGTGCATTCGTCGAACGGCCGCTCGGACGCGGAGTCGGGCTCACCGTGCGCCTCGACAATCTCACGGGCGAGCGCGTGCAGGACTCGTACGGCTATCCGGTGCTCGGCACGACGGTGAGCGTCCGGCTGACATTCTCGCAATGAAGACGCATCGCGCGACCGCCGCGCTGATCATCGCGGTGCTGTGCTCTGCGCCGGCGTGTGGGCCGCGAACCTCTTCAAGCGGCGCACCGCACGCGTCGCCTGCCGCCGCAGCGCCACGGCTCATCTCGCTCGCGCCGTCGTTGACCGAGATCGTCTTTGCGCTTGGCTGCGGCCCGGAGTTGGTCGGCGATACCGCCTATGACGACTATCCTTCGGCCGCACGTGTGCTGCCCCACGTCGGCGACGTGCGCACCGCGGATCTCGAGCGCGTCGCCGCATTGCATCCGACCGCGGTTCTCGCACTGCACGACGAAGAAACGGAAGGCTCGCCCATCGAGCACCGCATTCACGTGCCGGTCGTCTACCTGCCAAATAGAGACTTGCGCGATCTCGACGCCGATATCGCGGGCGTCGGTCGCGCGTGCGGGCGCGATGCGCAAGCCGCACGGTTACGGGGAGACCTCGACCGGCGCATCGCAACGATCAGCGCGCGTTCGCTGAACGTGCGATCGCGGGTCAGGGTGTTGTACGTTCTCGGGCTGCCCGGCTATGCCGCCGGACCGCACTCGTTTCTCAACGACATGATCGAAGCCGCCGGCGGGAGCAACGTCGCGGCGTCGGCAGACGAACCGTATCCGAATCTCAGCGCGGAAGCGATCGTCAAGATGGATCCCGACGTCATCATCGTCTCCCACGACACGCCGTTCGACGCCGACGTGCGCTCGCGCGAGCCCTGGCGCAGTCTGCGCGCAGTGCGGATGGGGCGCGTGCTCCGCCCGCCGTCTGACGACATCATGGAGCGCAACGGCCCGCGCATCGTCAACGGGCTCGCATGGCTGCACGACGCGCTCGTGCGCTGACGGATCACTGCAGCCATTTGACGAGTTCGACGAAGTCCGCCTGAAAGTAGTGACGCGCGATGACCGCCGCGGTGCGAAAGCCGGCACGCGCGAGCAATGCCGCCATCGCTCCATCGCGATTGACGCACGCGCGCGCCTTGTGACAGTTGTGATACGATGCCGTCTCCTCGAAGCGCCGGATCAAGAGCATCGCGGCCTCGTCGTCGCGCTTGGGTTCCTCGACGATCAGTTCGTCGATTACCGCGACTCCGCCGGCGATCGTCATCAGCAAGACGGCGCGCGGCGGCGCTTGGGGTCCGTCGTGTGCTGCGAATGCAAACGAGCGCGCGGAGGAATCGAACGGCGCGCCGTACGTCGCGCGCGCAGTGCGCGCCGCCCGATCGGCGATGAAGGTCTTGGCGGCATCGAGACTACTGGAGACGACAATCGGCGTCACGTCGATTCGGGAAGATGGCTTCCACGTGTGCCGTGTTTCGTGTGCGCAACGTCGTGCGCGCCGGCATCGCCATCGACATCGAGGTCGGCAAGTCGATAGAAGACGATCTGCGTGCCCTCTTCGAATGCAACCTTGACGAGCGGGTTCTCTCGCGGCTGACCGGGAATCACGGCGTGGACGCGGCCGGTGTTGCCGATCCATCGGCGATGCACGTCGGTGAAGTACGAAGGTTCCGGATGCGTCGCGCGAACGGAGACGGAGCGCCCCACAAGCACCTTCGGACGATCGTCCACGTACGTGCTCCTACATGCGGAAGGTGCTGATCGATGTCGATGCGCGTCAGAGCCGTCGCAGACACCCATGTCAGGATTAAGGTGCGCGAATCTATGGACCTGCCGGGAGGCGACGCGGTCGTCGCGGGATTGGCAGCCGACGAGGCGGCGGTCGCTGTCATCGTCGCGGCGTTGCGCGAAGCCGGCATCGACCCGCACGCGATCCGCGTCGGTGCGTTGGATCAAAACCGGGCCGAGGCGATCGCTCAGGCGAACGGCGTGCGAACCGGCATCGACCCGGATGATCCGTTGGCCGGCGCGCCTGGACTCGGCGGTGCTACCGACCATCGCCGGCGCGTCGACCGCGGCGGGGTGATCGGCGCGATCGCCGGCGCACTCCTTGGCGTTGCGTTGGGAATGCTCCCCGCCGGCCGCTTTCTTGCATCGTTTCCGGATCAGGCGCCGCTCATCGATGGGTTGCTATTCTTCGTCGCCGGAGGGATTTCAGGCGCCGTCCTCGGCGGCGCCTTCGGTCTGCAGCGCTCCACGCACTCGGGCTTTCGTCTGATCGACGGCATGGCTGAAGGAAGCATCGCGTTGCTCGTCTGGTCCGTGCGCCCGCAATCGACCGCGGTGCGGGCGGTCTTAGACGACCACCACGCCACGGACGTCGTCGTCATCTGCTGACGAAGCACATGGAGTGGATACGTTTCAGCGGAATCGAGCGCTATTTCGGCGCGCAGCACGTGCTCGCCGGCGCATCGGGTGTGCTGCGCGACGACGAGAAGATCGGTCTGGTCGGCCCGAATGGCGCGGGCAAATCCACCTTGCTGCGCATTCTCGCGGGCCTCGATGCGCCGGATGGCGGCGCGCTCGTGCGCTCGCGCGGTCTCCGCATCGGGTACGTCGGCCAAGAGGCGTCGCAGCACGGGGATGGTTCGTTGCGAGATGCGCTCGAAGTCGCCGTCGCCGCGGCGCGCGCTCACGAGCGCGAGCTTCGAAACCTTGAACAGGCGATGGCGGCGCAGACCGACGACGTTGCGCTTGCGCCGCTGTTCGAGAAGTATGCCAGAGCGCGCGACGAGTTCGAGCGCCATGGGGGCGTAGGGTTCGAGCGCCGGATGCGCTCGATGATCGCCGCGTTCGGCTTCGCGGCCGAAGACCTCGACCGGTCAACGGAGGAATTCTCCGGTGGTCAGCGCACGCGGGCGGCGCTGGCGCGCGTCCTGCTCGAGGATCCAGATGTACTGCTGTTGGACGAGCCGACCAATCACCTCGATATCGAAGCGACGCGTTGGCTCGAACGATTGATCGCGCGCGACCGGCGCGCGTTCATCATCATCTCCCATGACCGCTACGTGCTCGACCGGGTTGCCACCGGGATCTGGGAGTTGGAGCGGGGCTCGATCAACGCCTACGCGCGAACGAAGAACGAAGGCGCTTACAGCGCCTTTGTCGTCGAGCGGCTGCGGCGCGACGAGTTGGCGAAAGCAGAGTACGAGCGCTACGCTGCGGAGCGCGTGCGAAGACTCGCCGTCATCGCCGAACTTCGCACGCACGGTTCTCACAACTACGCGCAGGTCCGCAGCCGCGAGAAGCAGTTGGCGAAAGTCGACAGTCCCGGCGCGCCGCGCAAGCGAGCGAAGAAGATCGCCGTACGGATCGGATCGTCGACCGCCCGGCGCGAAGGTATCGATCTCGCCGTGGACGGCTTGGCGAAAGCGTTCGGGGCCCCGCTCTTCGCAGACCTGGAGTTCGATCTCGCGCACGGTGAGCGGCTCGCAGTCGTCGGACCGAACGGATCGGGCAAGTCGACGCTCTTGAAGATACTGGCGGGGCTCGCGCTTCCCGACGCGGGCGCGGTGAACTTCCGCGCGGGGGTCAAGCCGTCGTACTTCTCGCAAGATTCAGCGGCGGCATTGGATGCCGGGATGCGCGCAGTCGATGCGGTCTGCGATCAGACCGGCGTGTTGCCGCAGCGCGCGCGAGCGCTCCTTGGCGCCATGGGGCTGGGCGGCGATGCGGCCGAAAAGACGGTGGAATCGTTTTCCGGTGGGGAAAGGCGCCGGATCATGCTCGCGCACCTGATGGCGCGCGATACGGATTGCCTGCTGCTGGATGAGCCGACGAACGATCTCGATATCGAGAGCCGGGAATCCCTCGAGCACGCGCTCGACGGCTACGGCGGCTCGATCGTGGTGGTCTCACACGATCGCTACTTGCTCGCGCGCATCGCCGACCGAGTGCTCAGTCTTCGCGACGGTGTGTGGACGATGGCCGACGGCGGTTATGAAGCGTACGAGTCCAAGCGCACCGTCGAAGCGGAAGATCCGCTCGCCGGACCGCCGGCCGCCGAACGCCGCGCTTCGACGCCGGATTCGGCGACCGCGCGCTTGTCCAAGAACCGGCGCGTGGAACTCGAAGAAGAGAGCCGCCGGCAAGAGGCGGAAATCGTGCGGCTCGATGCGCGCCGCGCCGACATCGAAGATCGCTTCGCGTCGCCCGAAGTCAGCCGAGATGGAAAGCGCGTGCGAACGTTGCGGGCAGAACTCGAGGCGATCGATCGCGAATCCGCTGCTGCCCTCGCCGCGTGGGAACTCGCCGTCGAAGCGCTCGACGCCGACAAAGCCGCGCAATGAACGCGCGACGTTGACGCGCTCTGTGGGGCCGACCATTTCGCTCGGCCGACGCTTCTCTCGTAGTAGGGCGAGCATCGCTCGCCCGAAAAAAATCAGGCCGACCATAAAGGTCGGCCCCACACAGGTGGGCGGCCATGAGTTCTCTTGTAGTAGGGCGAGCATCGCTCGCCCGATAAAATGGGGCAAGCGTTGCTTGCCCTACTACAAGGCCGGCACTACAGTGGTCGGCCACGTATGACGTCGCCGAGCCCGTACGCGGCGCTTGCGACGCCTGAAGGCCGCACGCTGCTCGAAGGACTACGCGCGTTCGCCGAGGAGCGCGCGACCGACGCCGCGGCGTACGCCCGCACGCGCGCGACGCCCGAGATCGCTGCGGCCGCGCTCGCAACCGCCTTTGCGCGTCGCAGGGCGGTGGCGGCCGCCAAATTCTCCCGTGCGGACGACATGTTCTTCACGCGCACGGGCTACGAGCAGTCGACCTCGGAGCGGGTCGCTCAGCACCGCGCCGAACGATTCGCGGGTCGCCGTGTCGTCGTCGACCTTTGCTGCGGCATCGGCGGCGACTCCATCGCTATTGCTGCCGCCGTGCAAGACGTCATCGCCGTCGATCTCGATCCGGATGTGCTCGCATGCGCACGCGCAAATGCCGACGCACTCGGGCTTGGGCCGCGCGTCCGGACCGAATCGCACGATGCGCTCGCACGTGACTTTCACGGACTCGATGCGGCATTCGCCGACCCATCGCGCCGCCACGGCGGCGTTCGCGTACGCGCTTCGCACCGATACGCACCGCCACTTGAGGCGTTGCTTTCGCGCGCGAGCGAGCTGCCGGGCCGCCGTCTCGCCGTGAAAGTCGCTCCCGGGCTGCCGTTCGACGACCCCGCGTTACGTGTCGCGCTTGCCGGCGCTCCGCTTGAGATAGAACTGGTCTCCGAACGCGGCGTCTGTAAGGAGGCAGTGTTGTGGTGCGGCGACCTTGCGCGAGGTGACGGCGCGAGGCGCGCGACGGTGATCGATGCCGGCGGCGTTCATGTGCTCGACGGCGACGCGTCCTTGCGAGCGCCGGTGCGCGCGTTCGGTACGTTCGTCGGCGAGCCGGATCCCGCTGTGATCCGCGCCGGACTTGTCGCGGCGGCGTGCGCTACGCCTGACACCGGCGTCATCGACAAGCACGTCGCCTATCTCGCGGCCGACTCGCCAATAAGGACTCCGTTCGTGCGCTGGTATCCGATGCTCGAGGCAATGCCGTTCAATGTCAAACGCGTGCGCGCGCTCTTGCGCCTTCGCGATATCGGCCATCTCGTGGTGAAGACGCGGGCATTCCCGCTCGCTCCGGAGGAGATCACCGCGCTTGTGAAGCCGGAAGGAACAGGACACGCGACGTTGATCTGCACAACCGTCGGCGAGAAGAAGTGGGCACTGCTGTGCGGAACGGTCGGCGCGTGATCGACGCGCTAGTCACGGCCGGCGGACGCTTGCCGCAGGATCTCGCAAAACGCTGCGGCACCGACATCAAGGCGAGCGCGGTCGTCGGCGGATTGACACTGCTCGCTCGCACGCTCGCGGCGTTGCGCGGCGTGCCGGCGGTGGAGCGCATCGTGGTCGTCGGTCCCGATGCGCTGCGCGACGCAGCGGGCGTCGACGAGTTCATCACCGAGCGTGCGACGGGCGAGGAAAATTTGTTGGCTGCGTTGCGCGCTGCGCGCGGCGACCGCACGCTCTTCTGCGCTTCGGATATGCCGTTTGTCTCGAGTCACGCGCTCGGAGATCTCCTCGCGCGGGCGCCGGAGGACGCATGCGCGGTGTATCCGGTTTTCACTCGCGACGAATTCGAACGTGCGTATCCGAAGGCGCGGTCGAGTTTTGCCGTGCTCGCCGATGGCGCGTGGACCGGCGCAAGCGCATTCGTGGTGCGCGCGCAAGTGCTGCTGCGCCGAGAGCACGTCTTGACGCGCGCGTTCGCCGCGCGCAAGAGCCTGCCGGCGCTGGCCGCACTTTTCGGGCCGGCACTGATGTTCTCATATCTGCGTGGTGCGCTTCGCGTCTCGGCTGTCGAGGCGCGCGCGAGCCGATTGTTTGGCGCGCCGGTCGTCGCGTTGCGCGGCGCGGATCCGGCGCTCGCCGCCGATTGCGACGATGTCGCCGACTTCGATTATGCAGAGGCGCTGTTCGCCCGGACGGCATCATGAAGCCGCCCGAAAACGTGGCCACGCGCGGCCCGAATCCGGCGGCGCTATCCTTCTACTGGTTCGCGATCGAAGCGCATTGGGCGGCGATGCTCGGTGCGGCGGTCATCGGTCAGATCGCGCGGTTTTCGGATCCGTCGTTCGTCGGGCGCGCCTCGTCGATACTGTTGGGAACCGGTGCGCTGTTCGCCATCGCATCGCAGTTCGTCGCAGGGCGGGCGTCCGATCGCGCGCGGCGCAGATTGCCGTTCATCATCGCCGGCACGCTGTGCGATGTCGCGGCGCTGTTCGCGTTCGCGTTCGCGCCGTCGTTCATCGCGGTCATCGTGGCCTTCGTGGCGGTGCAGATCTCGCTCAACGCCGCGAACGGTCCCTATCAGGCCCTGTTACCCGACCTCGTCGAACCGGCCAAGCAGGGTCGCGCGTCAGCGGTCATGGGTCTCTTCCGGCTCAGTGGCAATGCCGCGGGTCTCCTGCTCGCGCGCGTCCTCGTGCGCCAACCGGGCCCGGGCGTGAGCACCGCTGACTTCGAGCATGGTCTTCTCATGCTTGCGGTCGCCATGTCGGTGCTGCTGCTGGCCGGTCTGCTGACGACCGTACTATTCGTGCGAGAACAGCCGGCGTCTGCAAGCGCCGCGCCGCGCGCCGTCGAGTCGCTCTTCCGGCTCTGGCCGTATCGGAGTTCGTTCATCGCGCTCATCGTGTCGCGATCGCTCATCAGTCTCGGCCTGTATTCGATCTTGCCGTTCTTCGCGTTTTTTTTGAAAAACGCGCTGCACGTCGCGACGTATCTTCACACCAGTCTCGATCTGCTCCTGACCATGACGCTGTGCTCGCTCATCGGCACGCTTCCCGCCGGGATCTTGAGCGACCGCGTCTCGAAGAAAGCGTTGATGTATGGAGCGATCGCGGGCCTGAGCATCGGCGCGCTTGGACTAGCATTCGCGCCGGGGTTGCCCGTCGTCATCGCGGTCGCGATCCCGCTCGGCATCGGTTGGGGTGCGTACTACTCGGTGGATTGGGCGCTCGCGTGCAATCTTTTGCCCAACGATCGCGCCGGAGGGCTCATGGCCATCTGGAACATCGGATCGGCCGGGCCGCAAGTGCTCGCGCCGCTGATCGGTGGATTGTTCGTCGATCACCTCGGCGCCGGCACGGGTGGTCTCGGCCTTGCATACCGCGCGGTGTTCGCGCTGGTGGCGGTGTACCTCGTTCTCGGGGCCGGCGCGCTCGCCTTCGTTCGCGAACCGCTGCGCGACGCGACAGAAGGAATGGCCCGAAGTCCCCGATAAGGCTCGCGCGAACTAGCGTCGCTTCGGAAAAGGAGACCGTCAACGTGAAAAAGGTTGCGGCGTTGATCGCCGTCATGCTCGCGTCCGGCGTTGCGATAGCGGCGTGCGGCAGCAACTCCAATTCTAGTTCCAGCACCTCAAGTTCGGCGACCGACAGTGCGTCTGCGGCCGCGATGCCCGCCGCCACTGCGGCAGGCGGCGCGATGTCGGCGAAGTCAGCGCTTCCGATTCCGCTGGCGAAGCTGCCGGCGATGAAGGTCGCCGCGGGCAACGTCGCCAACGGCGCGAAACTCTTCGCGGCCAACTGCGAAAGCTGTCACGGCGCGGGCGGTAAGAACGGGCAAGTCGGGCCGACGCTTGCGGGCGCCGGACTCAAAGCCGGCCAGGTGGCGTACATGGTGCGCAACCCGGCCGCCGTCGACAAAGAGTCGTCAATGCCGAAGCTCACCATCACGGACAAAGAGCTCGCCGATATCGCAGCATACGTCGCTTCGTTGAAATAGCGATCCGTCGACTCATGAACGGATGGCCGGGCTTCATGGTCCGGCCATTTCGCATTAAGAGTGCGGTGAGCAGGCGCAGAGTCGCCGAGCCGTCAAACTCGCAAAGCGATGACGGCCAATGTGCACTGGTTTCGCCGCGATCTTCGACTGCACGATAACCCCGCGCTTGCTGCGGCGCGCGCCGGCGCGGAGACGACCTTCGCGGCGTACGCACTAGCCGACCTCGCCTCGCTCAACCTCCGTCAACGTGCGTACGTCGGCGCTTGCCTCAAGCAGCTGCGGGCCGGATTGGCCAAACACGACGCCACGCTCTCGCTCATCGGCGGCGCGACCCCGGCTGCCATCGCCGCGTTGGCGCGCCGCGTCAACGCAACCGCCGTCATCTGCGCACGCGGCTATTCGCGCAACGAACGCGCGCAGGAAGCGGCGGTCGCGGCGGAGCTTGCAAAATCCGGAATCGAATTGCATACGGAGCGCGCCGACTGCGTGCACGAACCCGACGAGGTG
>DATBOZ010000031.1:0-6725 GCA_036561585.1 Candidatus Eremiobacteraceae bacterium
ATCTTTTGCCGATAGTCGGCTGGGAAAACCGGTCGACTCTGCTTCATGGTGGACTCCTTCTCCGCTAGTGCAGAAGTGTCCACCAAACCGACCCAGCTTCAAGCATCGCTCAACCCAAAAAATGGGCAAGCGATGCTCGCCCCACTACAAAGAATCCACCGCGCCGCGCAACACCGTCAGCGATTCGGCTGGGATGTCGAAGGTTCGCGCACCGCTCGCAATTGTGCCGTGCTGTAAGCCCTGATCCGGATTCGGCAGATCCGTCGGGCCGTTTCCGGTCCAGCGATATTGTGCTTGCCCGAACGTGACTTCGTTCACTGCGCCGGCGAAGTGCCCCACGGCCCGTCCGCTTTCAAATGCGACGGTCACCGAACGCGCAATCGTGTCCTTATTCACGACGAGAACCGACCACTGGCCATCGGGGCGCTTGAGCGCATACGCGGTGAGCAACGGCTTATCGACGCCGAGACTCGTCGCGACGGGATACACGCCGTGCGGTTGATCGCCGGGCGCAGCCCACGCTTGGGTGAGCAGCTGCAGCGCATAGTACGCCGCCCCTTTCGCGCGAACGTTGAAGCGGTCGTCCACGATATACGGATTGTAGGCACCCCATGTTCCGCAGTGCCGGTTGAAGTCGAGCGGTTCGGGTTCGCCCTGGTAATACGTCGCGTACGAGATGCCGGCCGAAAGCGATGACGCCATGAAATCCCCGGTCCAAAGCGCGCCGTAAATGCGCTGCGATGCACCGGTGCCGTCGGCGGAGAAATTATTTTCCGTTTCGAGAAGCGGCACATCGCTTGGGACTCCGTCTCGCCGCCACGTCTGCGCGATCCGCCGAACGAATGCCGGCTCGCCCAAGATGTCGTTCCGCAGCGTCTGACCGCGATCGCAATTGTGATACGGATAGTGTTCGTACGACATGAATGCGAGATCGCCGAGATGGCCGCGCGCCTTCAAGTATTTTAGGAAGCGGTGCAGCCACGATGTGTCGCCGCCGGCGTCGCGCCACGCAGGCACGTCGCTGTCGACGCCTTCGAACACCGGTCCGCCCAGTTTCACATGCGGGTCGACCGCGTGAATGGCGTCGGCGAATTCGATATACAGCGCGCCGTAGTCTTCCGGAAGCGCGTATTGACCGTCGACCTCTTCCCCCATCTCGATGTACTCGATCGGATATCGACGGGCTTCAAGATACCGGATCTCGCTGGCCGCATTCGCCGGCGTGCTGTAGAAGAGCGCCACTGGATAGATCGTCGGGAGCCCGCGCGTGAGCGGGCTGCGTGCGATGAGGTCGAGGCCGGTCTGGTCTTGGTCGCCCGAAACCTTGTCGGCATCCGCGTGCCACGGATCGTCCGATGACGTCCAGATCAACGTTTGGCGATGCGGGTCGGGCGTGCAGACGAGACGGCCATTGCACGATCCATCGGTCGAACGGACGATGAGATCGCGGAATCGGCCGGAACCATCGACGCGGCCGACACCGATGTCCTGTATCGCAAAGCCCATGCAATTTCTCGGATCCTGCGCGCCGTGACTATCGCACGTGCCGGACGATGCGGTCATCATCACGCGGACAAAACTCGTCGTGACAGGCGCCGCTGCGAGGCGCGTCACCGAATCGGACCCATCGCCGTGCGCTACGTTGCCATCCTCGAACGTCCGCCATGCCGCAGATGCCGGGTGGAGAATCGCGTCGGCAGTCCCCGTCCAGTATTCGACGCGATAACGGATCGCGAATGGATTCGCCCATGCGATGCGGATCGCGTCGATGGATTGCGGCGCGAGGAATTGCACAACGGCCCATTGCGGATTGTCCGAGTCGGGCCGGCCGGTGTAGGCGTGTGTCAGATACGGGTTACTCTTCCAATACGTCTTCGGATCGCCGTCATCGATGCGCGAATAGCCGTCGTCATCGCCTTGATCGCGCGAAGAACCGCGATGGGGCAGGCGGTATCCGAACGAGTCGGTGATCGGTACGGGGCCAAGCTGGGCGCTGCCCGTCCAGTATCCCTGATCGTGTTCGGCGTCGCTATACGTTCCGGCCGGATTCCAATGCCAGTCCTGTATCGAAAGCTCAGTATAGAGCCGGTAGGTCAGCGTGCCGAGGCCGGTGCTCAGCATCAGCTTGACTCGCGACGGCGAATACAACAGCGCGATCTTTCCTTTCGGATCGGAGTCGACGGACGTGCCGAAGGCGCGAAGTGGCCGGATCGTCTGAATACGATGTCCGGTGTCGACGCGGATAGCCACGCTCGCGGTCGTTCCGGCCGCAGAAGGCGCCGCTAAAAAGGCGATTATCCCGGCAGCGAGGCAGATGCACGCGACTGACATGGAAAAATAGTCACGATTCGCAGTTAGCATCTGCGCACAATTTGCGCAACGAGGCCGATTCGCCTCGAACACGAGCACACGATGCAATATAATCGCGAATTCGTGCGGGTAGTCGTACAAGTTGCGCGAAGCACGGCGAATGGCCAAAAATCATGATGGTGCTGTTCGCTCGCACAATGGGAAAATCGCCGCGGCGAGAATCCGGGTCCCGGCGAGCGCCGTCGACAGCGCACGGCAAGGCGAGAAAGCGTTCGTACGGTCTTCGCATTCGCTCAGCACGGTCTTGGCGAAGCGGCTTCGCGCGCTCGCCTACGAACAACAGACGAGCGAAAGTTCGATCATCGAATGCGCGCTCTGGCTCTTCTTCAAGAATGGATCCGATGCCAACGTGCTGCGGCTGATGAGCCGCGCCGAGATCGAGCCACGGCGCAGGCGCGGCTAAAAGCCCAAAGAAGTATTACGTAATACGTTCTAATTTTCTCATATCATGGAATACATATGGACAGGATTCCTCGCGCCGTAGACGAGAAGTCATGACGTCGCATGTGCGGCCGTTCACGCGGGAACGCGGCGGTCAGCGTGCTTGACAAGAAGGGATTGAGCGAGCGTCGATGCCGGACGAGGGACGTCAGACCAGGAACGAGCAGGCGAATACTTCGGCGAGCGAGATGATTCGTGAGCCGCAGTCGCTAGAGCTACCCGAGCACGAAGCCGCTGCCGACGCCACCGCGGCGCGCAGCAAACTCTCGGTGAATGTCAGCCACGATATCTCCGAACGCCTTCGCAGCCTGGCCTACACCCACCGGCTCAGCGAGAGTTCCATAGTTGAAGTCGCGCTCACGATGTTCTTCGCGCGCGGCGATGATGAAATACTCGGCGTGATCCTCAAGCAACTTGGAGCGACTCTGCGCCGGAGGTGACCGCAACGGATGTTGCGCCACCTGGCCCCGCCATCGCGGCACGGCTCCGCGACTGTGACTCGATGCGCTCCGAAGAAAGCAAACATGCGTCGTCGTGCGGGATTAGCTTGGGCGACCGTCTTGTGCGCGCTCGCCGGCGGATCCTCGTCTTCTGCGGTGAGCGCGGATGCAAGCCCGGTCTACGTGCACATGAACGGGGCTAACTTCTTCGTCGAATCGACCGTCGCGGCGGGACCCGGCCAAGCCGTCGTGTTCGTTTCTCAAGATACCGGCGGTGAGCACACGATCCTAGGATACGACGCTCAGACCGGTGATCCGATGCCGCTCATCAAAGGGAGGGTTGAGAAGTCCGTCGGGCCAGGACACCGGGTCGAAACCTACACCGTCCGCTTGAACACGGTTGGCGTGTATCCATATTATTGTTCGGTGCACGCGATTCTCACAAAGACCACCGGAGGCGCGGTGCAACCCGCACATCGCACGGGCATCGATGGTTTCAAAGGTGCCATGGCCGGTACGATTGTCGTCACTCGCGATCGAGCGTTGATCGACGCCAACCCGCCGACGAGCAAGGAACTGATCGTGCCGGGATTCTTCGGCGGCTAACCGCGCATCATCGCGCGTTTCGCAGGCGCGCTCGTGGGTACAGATCGAGCATGATCCGAAAGCTCGAATCCGGAAAATACAGGCTCTATTCCCGGAAGATCGATCACAAGACAGGCAAGCGCCGGAATCTCGGCACGTTCGCAACGCTCGCAAAGGCGAAAGAGCACGAGCGTGCCGTGCAATTCTTCAAACGCAAGGGATAAGCTACGTCCCGTCGCGCACCGTCTCGAGGTCCAACTCGCGCTGGATCTTGCGGACCGTCTCATCGTTGATGGCGCCTTCATCGCGCAGGCGTACGATTTCACGGCTTTGCGCCTCGTTGAGCTCGTGCCGTATCCGTCGCGCGGCTGAGGCCGATTTGGTTTGGTCGGACGTCAGCGTCTGGTCTCGCGTCGCTCGATGATGCGCCGCCGCTTTTTTGAGGTGCTCGCGCACGTCACGGACGATCGCCGGATCGGCCCACGGCTCCTGCGCAAGCCGTTCGAGCGCGGCGCGTGCGGCGCGTGTGGCTCGCAGTCGAGCGAGCGCCTCCTCGCGCTCCGCGCTCTCGGCGGTGATGCCGAGCGCCCGTATCAGTACCGGCAGCGTCAATCCCTGGCCGACGAGCGTCGCGAGAATCACCGCAAACGTGAGGAACAGGATAAGGTCACGGTGCGGAAACGGCGCGCCGTTCGCGATGGTCAACGGAACGGCAAGCGCGGCCGCAAGCGAAATGCCGCCGCGTAATCCCGTCCACGCCGCGACCGTGACGTTTTTCCACGATGGTTTTCCTTCGGCGGCCCGGATCTTGGGCGAAATCGCAGCCGGGAGATAGGCGGCGGGAAACGCCCACAGCAGACGGACGGCGATCACCGTGAAGCTGACCGCCGCAGCCATCGCGATGAGTGAGCCCGGAGATTCCGCTCCCGAGAGCCCGACCAGAATCGGCCGCAGCTGCAGTCCGACGAGGATGAAGAGCAGCCCGTTGATGAGGAACAGCGTGATCTCTCGCATCGCTGTTATCTGCACGCGAGAAGTCGCCGAGGTGATCGAATACGTCTGACGGCCGAGGAAAAGGCCCGCCGTGATGGCCGCCAACACGCCGCTCAAGTGGAGCGCATCGGCCGGATAGTACGCGGCATACCCGCTGAGCAATGAAATGGTGTTCTGAAGGAGCGGGTCGTCCACGTTCCGCCGGACCAAGCCCACAAACCAACCGACCGCGAGTCCGATGGCAGCGCCGCCGATCGCGTCGATGAACAGTTGCCACACGCCCGCCGCCCACGAAAAGGTACCCGTCACCGCCGCCACGAGCGCGACGTTGAAGATCACGAGCGACGTCGCATCATTGAAAAGGCTCTCCGCCTTGATCAAGGTCACGAGCCGTCGCGGCACGCGAAGCCGTGACGCGATCGCGATGGCCGCAGTTTCGTCGGTTGGGCCGACGATCGCGCCGAGCACGACCGCCGCCGGCCACGGCAGATCCGGGATCAGGGCGTGGGTCACGAGCGCGACCGCCGCGATGGTCACGATCACTAAGAACACCGCGTTCAGCGTGATCAGCCGAAGGAGCGGACGAAAATCGCGGACCGATGAGTTGAACGCTTCGTAATAAAGAAGCGGCGGCAAGAAGAGCAAGAAGACGACGTCCGGCTGCAGCTCGACACGCGGCAACCCTGGAATGAACCCGAGCACGAGACCGCCGACGACGAGCAGAATCGGATACTCCACCCCGATGCGCTGCGCGAGCCACGTCAGCGCAGCGACGGCGACGAGCAATCCGAAGAGCGTCTCGATCGGTGACATCAGCGGTGCATTCGGCGCTAGCCGAAGAAGAACCCAGCGATCATATTGTAGATCTCCGCGAAATTGATATCCGAATGCGAGCCGCTGAATCCGCCATCGTAGAGCCCCTGCGCTTTTCGCGCCGCGTGCACCGGGGATAGATCGGCGACGACGAATCGATTGGGCAATCCGATGGCTTGGCTCGGATCAAAACCTTGACTGACGCTCAGATTCGTGACGCCGCCGAATGCCTGGACCGTATTCGGTGTTGGACCGGCCGCGCCGAGCGCCTGATGCGGCGCTTTGAAGAGATTGGCCGCTTTGCCGGCGGCGACGAACCATTCCGTGAGCGCGAGATCCAGCGACGATTTCGTCATCAGCAATCGTAGATTGGCGAGTTTGTAGACATCGCCGTAGATATCTCCCGGTTCGAGATTGTCGTTGTCCGTGGCCGGCTCCAGCAGCGCCGCGTTGAACTGCGTACCGGGTTCAACGGCGATCGTTCCGTTGACGATGTCCGTCTGCAGGTCTTGCAATGCCGAGCACACCACCTTGCAGCCGAAGCTATGCCCGAGCAGCATGATCCGTAGCGGTGCGCCGGTCCCGGCTCGCGCTTGCAGCATCAACCGAAGCATGGTGTAGACGGCGTTCTTGCCCACCGCGTCGGCGCGGTGCTCCATGGTGTAAAACGTGAACAGCTGCAGCACGTTGAGCGGACTGCTCGGATCCTCGGTGATCTCCGACGGCCAGTGGATCCCGACGCCGAGCGAATCGCGCGGCGGCTTCGAGAATATATCCGGCCGGGATGCCCCGAGGATGAGCAGCTGCTTCGCCAGGTCGACGCTGAAGCGGTTGTATTCGTCAAGGGCGCGGTTCGCGTCGGTCGACCAGCCATGCGAGTACACGTAGACGTCTTCAAAACCGAACGGGTCGACGGCGATCGCCTCCTTTACGACGGAGTCCATGTCACTATCAAAAATAACGCCGTTTTCGTTGATCGGGATCGTGATGTGGTGCGACATGCGTCGGCCTCCTACGGAGAGTGGCGAGCGCGGTGATGTGGGCGAAGATTTTGTCTGCTCGGAATATAGTCTTGCCGCGTGG
>DATBOZ010000032.1:0-5998 GCA_036561585.1 Candidatus Eremiobacteraceae bacterium
TTGATGAGGGTTTTTCGTACATTCCGATCGCGCCGGGCTATCTCGGGGCGACGGTTCTCTCTGCCTTTAACATGACGATCGACTATCCTGATCACAAACTTTTTCTCACACCCAACGGCAGCAGCCACTAGTGCAGGCGGCGCTTCGATTTGGCTTAATCCTCGTTGCCGGTTTTTCGACGGTTGAGCTCTGCCAATAGAAAATGTAACACTGCCGCAGTCCCACGGGCTTGAAGAAAATGTACCCCCAGGGGAATTCGAATCCCCGTCGCCGCCGTGAAAGGGCGGTGTCCTAGGCCTCTAGACGATGGGGGCGCGCATTGACCCTTGGGCCCGGCAGGACTTGAACCTGCGACCAACCGGTTATGAGCCGGCCGCTCTAACCAACTGAGCTACAGGCCCACATCGCGGCGCATCCGTGGTGTGGGGTTTCGATGAGGGGGCGGTTGAACCTTGGCCGACCGTGAAGGTCGGCCCCACATTGGGATCGGCCGACCATAAAGGTCGGCACTACATTTTCCCATAGATGTCGGCGCCGCCAAACACCGCGGAGGCGCCGAGGGCGAGTTCGATCGCCATCAGGCGGTTGTACTTCTCCACGCGATCGCTGCGCGACAATGACCCGGTCTTGATCTGCCCGGCATTGAGCGCGACCGCGATGTCGGCTATCGTCGTATCGCCGGTTTCTCCGGAGCGGTGTGAGATGACGACGCGGTAGCCCGCTTCCTGAGCCGTGCGAACGCAATCGATCGTCTCGGTTAACGTGCCGATCTGATTGACCTTCACCAGAATCGCGTTGGCGGCGCCTTCGGCGATGCCGCGGCGCAAGAACTTCACGTTGGTGACGAAGAGATCATCGCCGACAAGCTGCACGCGTTCGCCGATCCGGCGCGTGAGTTCTTTCCAACCCGCCCAATCGTCTTCGCCGAGGCCATCCTCGATGCTGACGATGGGAAAATCTTTCGCGAGCGTTTCGTAGAGATCGATCATCTTGGCGGATGAGAGCGGCTTCTTTCCGCGCTCGGCGAGATAGCCGCCTTTCTCGCGGAACTCGCTCGCCGCCGGATCCAGAGCGATCGCGATGTCCTTGCCGCGCTTGTAGCCGGCCGCGGCGATCGCATCGCAGATGAACTCCAACGCCTCGTTGATGTGCGTTAGCGGCGGCGCGTAGCCGCCTTCATCGCCGACCGTCGTCGAATAACCCTTCTTCTTTAACAGCTTGCCGAGATGGTGGAACACTTCGGAACCGTAGCGCACCGCGTCGGCAAGCGACTTCGCGCCCACCGGCACGATCATGCATTCTTGGAATTGCAGCGCGCCTTCGGCGTGCTTGCCGCCGTTGATGACGTTCATCATCGGCACCGGCAAGACGCGCGCTTGTGAGCCGCCGAGGTAACGATATAATGGTAGACCCAGATTGGCAGCGGCCGCATGCGCGCACGCAAGAGAGACGCCAAGGATCGCGTTCGCGCCGAGCTTGCTCTTGTTCGGCGTACCGTCGAGGGCGATCATGGCGCGATCGAGCTCGCCTTGATCGGTGATGTTCATGCCCCGCAACCGATCGTTGATGGGGCCGTTGACGTTTTTCACCGCCTTCAAGACGCCTTTGCCGAGATAGCGCTTGGCGTCGCCGTCGCGCAATTCCACCGCTTCGTGCGAGCCGGTTGATGCGCCGGACGGCACCATGGCTTCGGCCATCACGCCATCGGACGTCGTGACGCGCACCGCAACCGTGGGATTGCCGCGCGAGTCGAGGACTTCGCGACCGCGGATCTCAACGACCGCGGGGGCGGTCATGTCGGGCATATCGCTACTCCGTGATCCAACGTTGCGTCGCGCGCTTGTACGCGACCAGTTCCGACGCTTTGAAGAACAGCTTTACTTCGCGCTTGGCGCTTTTGACGCTATCGGAACCATGCACGAGATTGCGGCCGACTTGGATCGCAAAATCCCCACGAATGGAACCGGGCGTCGCCGCCACCGGATTCGTTGCGCCGATCGTCGAGCGGCACACTTCGACCGCGTTCGGCCCTTCCACCACCATCGCCACCACCGGCGTGCTCGTGATGTATTGCACGAGCGGCTTGAAGAACGGCTTGCCGACGTGCTCGCGGTAATGCTCTTTGGCGAGCGCGCTAGAGATTGCCATCAATTTCAGTCCGACGATCTGCAGACCGCGCCGCTCGAAACGGCCGATGATCTCGCCCACGAGCCCGCGCTGCACGGCGTCCGGTTTGGCGAGGAGCAAGGTACGTTCCACGAGGGATTCCTTTCACGAACGTGCGGCAGGCACGCTATCGCGCCAGCCGCACGTACTCGATCTTTCGCTCGAGGATGTCGATGGCGTGGTCCCATGTGAAACGCGCGGCCGTCTCGATGCCTCTTGTCCGTATCTTTTTCCCGACCGCCGGCATGTCCTGGAGCCGCGCGAGGTAAGCTGCGAGTTCTGCACCATCGTCGGTGTCGACGGTCAGCGCATTGTCAAATGGAATCGCGTAGTCTTCGCCGGTGGCGCCCGTCACGGCGACGCCGCCCACAGCCATCACTTCGAGTCCGACCAAGCCGAACGGCTCGCGACCGCTGTTGGCCAACACCGCGTCCGCGGCCGCGTACAGCGCATCGCGATCTTCGTCGGAGACAAAGAATTGCAATTCGACGACATCGGCGCGACTGCCCGCGATCGCCGCCGCCAATCCGCCGGGTGCGCTGCGCAGCGCTTCGTACGACAAACCCAGTCCGCGGATTCGTGCGCGCACGTCATCGCCGTGCGGTTCCACACCGCCGCGCATCACCAACTTCGGCCTCCGTCCGAGACGTTTCAGTTCCGCTACGGCGTCCACCGCCATCAGCCAGCGCTTGTCGAGGTCGAAGCGTCCGAACTTCACAAGGCCGAGGCCGCCGCCGAACGCAGAGGCGACTTCTCGCGTGCGCGCCGCGTCCACTCGTTTTGCGATCCGCGCCGCCGGTATGCCGTTGGGGATGATGAGCGGCTCTTGTCCGACCATCGCCATCATGTGCTTCATCCAGCGGCTGATGGTGGTGATGGTAGTGGCGCGGGCGAGGCGAATCCAGTCGATGCGCTCGAACCCGTAGACGTTATTCGCGTTCCACAAGATTTCCAGCGCGCGGCCACAGCCGTCGCGATCGGCAACGCTGCGCAACGCGATGCTCGCCTCCGCGGTCTGCCATTCTTCGGCGAGCACGATCACGTTGTCGCCGCGCATATACGCCGGCTTGAGGTGCGCGTGCAGCACATGCAGCGGCACGCTGTGGCCGAAGTCTTCGACTTTGCCCCACTCGCCGTCGTACACGCCGGCCGGATGATAATGCGAGACCCACTGGCACCAGCGATGCCACGTGAGATTGGCGTGCGGTTTTTCTTCCGCCGGGAGCGACGGATCGCCGACGAAGTACAGATGCGTTTCATTGCCGCGCGCGGCGAGTGCTTGCGAAAGTTCGGCTGCGCGAACACCGAGGCCACCGGCACGGCTGTAGACGTCGGGACCTTCAAACGAGAGGACGACATAGGTGGTGGCCATAGTGGGATGTACGCTATGCGAAGGGGCCGACCTTTCGGCCGGCCCCCATCCATGCGTTGTCTTCGACTACGAAGCTCGAAAGAACACGCTCTCGCGATGCACGAACTCGCGATGATGACGCTGCATGCGGAGCAGCACATCCGCGTTCCCATTGCGCGCCATCCACAGGCAGACCACGATGATCGGCAGCTTCGCCGCCCATTGCGTGATGCGCGTTTCGTATGCTTCAAGCACCGACTCGTCGACGCCGGCGGGATCGAGGTGCGGATGACCGAGCAACCGCAGCGATTGCCAGCCAGCGTTGAGGATGCCCGTCACGCGATCCTGGAACGCTTCGACTTGATCCTTCGCGTTCAGATTTGCAGGCGGGCCTTCGTACCACGTAAAGGTGAGCTGACGAGTTTTCTCGAGCGCGGCCATATCGAAGCCGCTCGCTGCGACGAGGTGTTCCAACGGTTCGCGGTGATCCGGGTGCACGACGAGCATGATCGCTTGTTCGGCGTTCAGCCCGTTGACGATGAAGTCGCGCGCGAACGCGTGGTACTCGTCGAGATCTTGCACGACGATCAGCACGTGCCGGCCGTGCGAGACATTTGGCCCGGCGGTTCCGAGATCGAGCGGCGAGAAGCCCGTTGGACGCGTGTCGATTTTCTCTCGGATCAGCGAGAGCGAATAGCCGCGGCTCTTGAGACGGTTGATCTCGTCGACGCGCGACACCGCTCCCTCTTCATCGAAGAGGTTCGTGCGCCCGGCCACCGAGTCCACGTCCAACAGGCCGCATTCGCCGTACTTGCGAAGCGTCGGCACCGATACATTGAGCCGAACGGCTAGTTCTTTGATCGTAACTTTTCGAGACAAGGCGGCCTCCTCCGGTATCCATTCCCACTCTGCCGAGGTTGCAATCCGTTGACCGTCCGTGCGAGCTACCCGCCCAAGACTCTCGACTATGCGGTGCTGGCTGCGCTGGCCGACCGGTTTCCCAGATTCGGCCGCGTTCGGTACTCGGTGAGTGTCGATTCGACGAACGCGCGAGCGTTGGAGTCGATTCATGCATATGACGCGCTCGGCATATCATTTGTTACGGAGCTACAGGGAGTTGGCAGAGGCCGAGCGGGACGTGTTTGGGAGTCGCCGCCGGCGGCTGGGCTCTTATGTTCGACGATCTTGCCGGCCGAGGTGCCGCACCAGGTTTTGCCGTCGGTCGGCTTTTGGGCATCGCTTGCGGCGCAGCAAGCCATTGTCGAGGTTTGCAGCGTAAAAACAGCGCTAAAATGGCCGAATGACCTTTTTTTAGGCACGCACAAATGTGCGGGAGTCTTGTGCGAGGCGAAATCTTCGGGTGCGACGTCGCGGGTTGTGGTGGGGATCGGGATCAACGTCAACCGGCCGATCGGGGTTCCCGACGAACTCGAAACGGTGGCGGCGTGGCTTTCCGACGCGACCGGGAGTGACGTGAATCGCACTTTGCTGTTGGAAGCGTTGCTCGATGAGTACGAACGGTCGTTCGATGCGCTGATGTCCGAACCGGCTGACGTGACCGCGCGATGGGCGGCTGCGGCTTCGTTGGAGGGCACGCGCGTTTCGGTCAAGGCGCCCGATCGGTCGCTGCTGCACGAGGGCGAAGTTTTGGGGATCGGCAGCGACGGCGCGCTGCTGTTGCGGACCGCCGGCGGCGATGTCCGCGTTATGTTGGGCGACGTCGCCGCAATTTAGGTTGTCTCGTCGCCGACACGAGCGGCGGAATCACATATCCCGACGATTCAAATTCACAGCATCGTCGAGAATGCTTGCTCCGCGTGGTACGACGAGCGCACGAGCGGACCACTCACGACCTGATGGAATCCCATCGGCTTCACTCGTGCGGCGAACCACCCGAACTTCTCGGGCGTCACAAACTCGACGACTTCAAGATGTTTCTTGGTGGGCCGCAGATACTGGCCGAAGGTGATGATATCAACGCCGACGCCGCGCAGATCGCGCGCCGTTTGCAGCACGTCGTCGTCGGTCTCGCCGAGGCCAAGCATGATGCTCGACTTCGTGAACATGTCTGATCGTAATCTCTTGGCGTTTGCGAGCACCGTGAGCGACTGATCGTAGCCGCAGCGTCGATCGCGCACGGAGCGCGTCAACGCGCGCGTGGTCTCGATATTGTGGGCATACACGTCGGGTTCGGCGTCAATCACGAGTTTGAGCGCCACTTCATCGCCGCGATAATCTGACGTCAACACTTCCACTTTGACGTGCGGCGTGCGCGCGCGAATCGCGCGAATCGCGTCGGCCATGGCCGCTGCGCCGCCGTCGGCGAGATCGTCGCGATCGACGCATGTGATCACGGCGTAGTTGAGACCGAGCTCTTCGATCGATTTCGCGAGCTTGAACGCCTCCAGCGGATCGATCGCATTAGGGATGCCGGTCTTCACATTGCAAAACCGGCAGCCGCGCGTGCACGTATCGCCGAGG
>DATBOZ010000033.1:0-47829 GCA_036561585.1 Candidatus Eremiobacteraceae bacterium
GTGCCGCCGGCATACATGCGCAAAAAAGTCTATATCATCGACGAAGTGCACATGGTGACGCCGGAAGGCTTCAACGCGCTCCTCAAGACGCTCGAGGAACCGCCGGAGTACGCGGTCTTCATCTTGGCCACCACCGATCCGAGCAGGGTGCCCGCCACCATCCTCTCCCGCTGTCAGCGCTACGATTTCCGGCGCATGCAGCCGGACACGATCGCGCACCGGCTCGCGGACGTCGCGAAGCGCGAAGGGATCAAGATCGGTCAGCCGGCCCTGCAGCGCCTCTCGTTCTTGGCTGACGGCGCGTTGCGCGATGCGCTCGTGTTGCTCGAACAGGCGCGCGGCTTCGCAGACGGCGATACGATCGATCAAGCAACGCTCGATCGCGCGTTCGGCGAGTCGCACCGCGACATCATCGGGCGGCTCACCGGCGCGATCGCGGAAGGTGATGCGGCCGACGCACTTTCCGCGGTGGCCGACGCCGTGGGCGCCGGCGTGGACCCCGTCTGGCTCGCGAAGGAACTGCTCCGCCGCTTCCGGCTCGTGATGCTGGCCCAGAACAGTCCGTCGACGCTTGCCCTCGAAACGCCGCCCGACGACGCAGAACGCGTGATCGCACTCGCGGCGACGTTGGATCGCGCGAAGGTGTTGCAAGCGCTCAAACATCTCTCGGAGAGCGTCGCACAGCGTTACAGCACGCAGCCGCGGATCGATCTCGAGCTCGCACTGGTCCGCATCATCGTGCCGAGCGACGAGTTGAGCTTGAACAGTTTGACCGATCGCTTGCGCCTGCTCGAAGAACGAGCGGGGGTGAATGCCCGCGCGCCCATGCTGCCTGCGTCGCAGGCGCCACCCGCGACCGAGCAAACCCGGACGCCATCGAAGAAGCGCGCCGACGCGAAACCGGCGCAGTCCTCGAAGTTGACCGCGGCGAAACTGGAAGGCTTGTGGCCCATGGTGCTGAGCGACGTACGCACATCGTCGATGCAGCTGTTCGGCATCTTGCAGAAGTCCATCATCGTGGAGGCGTCGGACGACGAGGTCATCCTCGGCGCACAGAACCGATTCGCAAAGGACCACGCATCGGATCCGCCGCTCCTCAAGATCGTCGGCGAAGCGATCGCAAAACAGGCCGGCGTCGCGCCGCGCGTCCGCATCGTCGTGGCCGCAACTCTCGCCAGCGCGCAGCCCGCAGATCCGTTCGCATCCGCGTCTGCGCTCGATCTCATCTAAGGAATACTGATGAATCCACAACAAATGCTGCAGCAAGCGCGCAAGCTGCAAGCGCAGCTCGCAAAAGTCCAAGAAGAGCTCGGACAGGAGTCGGTGACGGGCACCGCAGCGGCGGGCGCCGTCGCGGTGACGTTGGACGGTCACGGAGCGGTGCAGTCGGTCAAGCTGAACAAAGACGCGGTCGATCCGGAAGACGTCGAAACGCTCGAGGATCTCATCGTGCTCGCGCTCAAAGACGCGCAGACCAAAGCGCACGAACTGTCGCAAGCGCGCCTGGGTCCGCTCACCGGCGGACTGGGCATGCCGGGCTTCTGACGCTCGACGCATCGCCGTGGACTACTTCGCACCCCCGCTCTCGTCGCTCATCGGCGAGTTGGAGAAGCTGCCGACCATCGGCCCGAAGACGGCCGCCCGGCTCGCGTTCTTCATCCTGAGCGCGCCACGCGAGGATGCGCAGGCGTTGGCAGATGCGATCGTCGCGCTCAAAGATCGCGTGCGCTTGTGCAGCCGCTGCTTCTCGCTGACCGAAGATGATCCGTGCACGATCTGCCGCGACGTGCGGCGCGATCCTAAACTGCTGTGCGTCGTCGGTGAACCCAAAGATGTGTACGCGGTCGAGCGGAGCCTGAGTTTCAAGGGTCGTTATCACGTGCTCGGTGGCTTGATCTCGCCGATGGACGGCATCGGCGTCGGTCAACTGCACGTCAAGGAGCTGGTCGAACGGGTCGGCGCCGAAGGGGTCGAGGAAGTCATCATCGCCACCAATCCGAATGCGGAAGGCGAGTCGACCGCGCTGTATCTCGCGCGCTTGCTCGCGCCGACGGGCGTTTCGGTCACGCGCCTGGCATACGGATTGCCGATCGGCGGCGACTTGGACTATGCCGACGAAGTGACGCTGGCGCGCGCGCTCGAAGGGCGGCGCGCTCTGTGATGCGTTTGCGGGGTTTTAGTTTTTCGCCGGCGCGAGGCGCTGCGCGACGTCGAGCACGACTTTCTTTGCGCGCTCGACGGCCTCGCGATAAAGCGCGCTGACCTTTTCGGTTCCCATCGGACTCCCGGTTTCGTAGAAGTGCGCCGCCGCTTGACCGACCACAAGCGTGCCCGCATATGCGATGGCCGCTTTGACCGCGATGCCGGCCACCGGGATGAAGCCCGATAGCTCGCGCGCGATCGCGCGCCAACCGTAGCCACCGCCGACCACCGGTAAGAGCTCGACGAGGCGAGCGAACTCCGCTTTTCGGCCATACGCCGCCGCGATGTGCAGCAACATGTTCATCTGCAAGCCGGTGATCGCGATCGTGTCGCCGGCGGACGCGATGCCGCCGAGGACGAGGCCAACGACGGGAACGTGATCGGCGAGCGCCGACGCACCCGCCACCTTGAGGCTCGTGATCGCGCAATCGACCGTGAGCTTCGCGGCGACGGTCGGGCGAAAGATGGGCAGCGCTGCGGCAAGCGCGACATCGGCATCGCCGCAAACGTCGACGACGTCCGGCAGCACGAAGCGATGCAGCTCGTGCGAATCCAAATTCGACAAAGAGTAACGGCCGGGCGCGCCGGCCGCGGGCTTGCTCACGCGCGCGGTGACGCCTTCATGGCGCTCGATGACGAAGACCGGGAGACCGATCGCCGTGCAGCGCGCGATGGCATCGGCGTTGTCCGCTACCGCCGACGCTGCGAAGAGGATGCAGCGCAGCGCAGCATCGTGTGCCGGAGCCGGGCCGTCGTGCTGCCACACGCGGACGATCGGTGTCGGAACCGCACGCTCGCGCTCGAGCAGATCGGCAAGTTCTTGCGCCCACGAACCAGTCGCAAGCATGTGCACCGGCACGCGCGACCGCGATTCGATGCCCGCGAAGTTGATCTTATCGCGAAACGCGTTGATCCATCGCGTGAGTTGGCCGGCTACTGGGGCGGATGCCATAGGGCCTCTCTTCTGTAGGAGGGCAAGCAACGCTTGCCCGGCCGAACATAAACGTCGGCCACGTAGTAGGGCAAGCACCGCTTGCCCGAACAAAAAACGAGGGCGAGCGTTGCTCACCCTCGTACGGGAATCGCCAGCCGACCTTAAAGGTCGAAACTACGGCTAGTCTGTTTTTTCGGTGTAGCCTTCCCACCAAAGTCCGAGCACGACTTCGAGGGATTCCTGCGAGAGGTGTTTGTCGAGCGCCATGTCGATGAACGGCTTGCCATTCACGCGCTGCTCGTTGATGACGGTGCTCACCGGCACTTTCTCTTCAGCTGCGAGCCAGGAAGCGACGGCCACATCGCCCGTCGACATGCCGAGCGTCAGCACTTGCGCGTACGACGGGGGGTCGATGCCGAGGCGCGCGTGGATCGACTGCGCGAGCGAATCGTATCGTCCTTCCGGAAATCCGACGCCCAAGAGCGTGACGCGCGCTTGGATCTGCCGCGCTTGCGCGGAGTAGTAGAGCGTCTGCGCTTGCGACGCGGCGTTCGCAGCGGTGTCGAGCGCTTGCTCTGCGGCGGTGGCCAGCGGCTTCAGCTGCTGCGCGCCGATCGGCGAGATATCGCCGCCGAAATCCACCGGCGTGCGAGAGAGTTGCCGGAAGTACGCATCGAGGGTGGGCAGCGATTGCCAGGCAAGGGCGAGCGCGCCGCGGTTCGCGGTGATCGCGTCCACCAATTGATTGGTCGATGCATTCATGCCGTCGGTCATCTCACCGAAGAACGGCAGCAGACGCAGCGTATCGCCGGTCATCGCGGTCGCTGTCGCGCGCGCGTTCATCTCGTCCAGCACCCCGAGATCGTCCTTGAGCAAGCTCGACGTCGACGAATTCACGAACCCGCACTTGTCGCCGATGACGTTGATGTCTTTGGACATGTGCGCGAGGTCTTGCTCGACGCCGTCGAGCCGGCTGCCGGGCCGGACGTTGACGTTGCCGAGATTGGGCACTTCGTACGACAGGTTGTCCAGACGATCGCTGAAGTGCTGGTAGTCGTCCTTGCTCAGTTTCGCGCGTGCGTCGATCGCGGTTTGGGCGGCTTTGGCCTGCGCCACTGCGTCGGTCAGAGCCTTGTGGACCGGTGCGAGATTCGGCGCCAGGAGCGCGCTGCCGGCTTTGGGCGTCTGCGGCAGCAATGCGAGGGCGCGGTTGGCAGCGCTTGCGGCTTCGGGCGTGACATCGTGTGCGTGTGTCACTTGCGCCAGCGCGATCTCGCTCTTGTCAAAGATGCCGAGTGCGAGGTCCGCTTGGCCGCTGTGCAACAGCGCCAGCTCGTTGGTCGGATCCTTGGCGAGAACGGTTTGGTATTTCGACAATGCGTACGCGTAGCGCCCCTCGTCCTGATCGTGCATGGCCTCGGCGAGGAATTGGTCGTTGGTCCGGTCGGCGATCGAAGGATAACCTTTGAGGTGCGCGATGCGGCTGACCGGATCCGGGTGGTCCTCGAAATACTTCTCGAGTCCATTGCCGGAATCGCCGAACTGCTTCTCCATGTGCGTCATGAACGAGGTCATCGCGTCCGGATCGTAGCCGGCCCGGCTCATCAGCTGCAAACCGTATTGGTCCGCCTGCAATTCATCGATGCGAGACATCTTCGCCATCGAAAGACCGCCGATGAGATTGCCGAAGCGGTAGACGAACGGCGAGGTGAACGAGAGCACGCCCAACAGGATGTTGAGCACCTGCGCCTTGGCGTTGCCGGTGACGATGTGCCGGCGCTCCACGTGACCGGTTTCGTGACCCATGACGCCGGCAAGCTCGTCGTCGGAACTGACGAAGTTGAGCAGGCCGAAGTTCACATAGATGAAACCACCTTGGAGCGAGAACGCGTTGATATCGTTCGTATCGATGATCTTGACCGTATACGTGATGTCGGGCCGCGCACGGAACTTCGCTAGGTTCGCTTCGGTATTGCTCACCCACGCGTTCAAGACGGGGTCGGACATCAGCGCATTTTCCGAATCGACTTGTTGCGCTTCGAGCTGACCCTCGCGGATCTCCGTCGAGGTCGAAACGGCGCCCGCGGGAACCGGAAACGATGCGACGGTGACTGCCGCGGCCGCGAACGCGGCGAGGGTGCGCTTGTAAGTCGACATTTGGATTGCTCCCGTCAAGAGGAGGAGGACTGCAACGGTGTCGTTATGGATGCGCCGGACGGTGGGAGAGTCCTGCGTTCGAAGTGCGCCGCCATCCACATGACATTCACAGCGCTTTCACAGTATTCTCCACAAGGGAAACGAAAAAACTGCCTGAAACGGCAAAAAACATCGGCGATCGGGTGCATTCGTGCAGATTAAAGGGACAAAATCGGGACTGCTGCTCCATCTCTATGAACGGCCGCTGATAACGGCTGTCGCGGAGCTGCGCCGTCGTCTTGACGCGACACCGGAGTTCTACAAGGGCAGCCGCGCCGTGCTCATGCTTGGTTCGGCGGAAGCAGAGCCCGCCGAACTGGCAGCCATCGTCGCGACCCTCGAACAATTCGGGATCGTGGCTGACGGCGCCGTCTGCGAAGGCGACGTCACCGCTTCGCTCGCTCGCTCTGCTGGATTGCGGCTGGTCGCAGCCAGCGTCGCGGCGGCGCCGCGTTCCAAAGACGATCGCACCGATCCAGGCGGACGGTCGAACGGTCGTATGAAGTCAACGACGACCAGATCCGGCCAAGGCGACGAGGCGCGCGCCGAAGGCGCAGCAGCGGACGGGAACGCCTATCATAAAGGCACGGTGCGTTCCGGCCAATCACTTGCCGCCGCCGGCAATCTGGTGGTGGTCGGCGACGTGAACGCGGGAGCAGAATTGACGGCGGTCGGCGACATCGTCGTCTGGGGCAGTCTGCGCGGCGTGGCGCACGCCGGCGCGCAAGGCGACGACCTTGCGAGCGTCTACGCTTTGCGGCTCGAACCGACACAACTGCGGATCTCACGGTGCATCGCGTCTGCGCCGCCGCCGGACAAACGCCGCGCGCGGACGGTGTCGCCTGAGATCGCGAAGATCCGTGACGGCAAGATCGTGATCGTCGCGGCCGAAGCTTGATGACGGAACGGAAAGGATCACGTTGACCGGAAAATCTTTCGTCGTCACCTCCGGCAAGGGCGGCGTCGGCAAGACGACGACCACCGCAAACGTCGGCTGCGCGCTCGCGACGCTGGGCAAACAGGTCGTGCTCATCGACGCAGACATCGGATTGCGAAACCTCGATCTGGTGCTCGGGTTGGAGAAGCGCATCGTCTTCGACGTGGTGGACGTGGCCGAAGGGCGATGTCAGCCGCGACAAGCGCTGATCCGCGACAAGCGCCTCGAAGGGCTCTATTTGCTGCCTGCGTCGCAGACCAAAGACAAAGAGTCGATCGGCGAAGACCAGATGCGCGATGTCGTGAACAAGCTTTCCAAAGAATTCGACGTCGTGCTCATCGACTGTCCGGCCGGCATCGAGCATGGATTCCGCAACGCGATCGCCGGCGCCGACGAAGCGATCATCGTCACCACGCCAGAGGTCTCCGCGATTCGCGACGCGGATCGGATTCTCGGCATGCTCGGAACGCGCCGCACGCGGCTGATCGTCAATCGCGTACGTACGGAGATGGTCAAGACCGGCGACATGCTCGGCGTCGACGACGTCGCCGAAATCCTCGGCCGCGACGTGCTCGGCGTCATTCCCGACGACGAGGAGATCATCGATACGACGAACCGCGGCGAACCGGTCGTCTTGGATCCGACTCGCCGCCTGAGCAAGACCTACATCGCCATCGCCCGGCGACTGATGGGCGAAAACGTGCCGCTGCCGTCGTTCGACGATGACGGCCTCTTCGGCCGGCTGCGCCGCCTCATGATCGGAACTTAGCTGATGCCCGACGTCGAAAACGAACGCCTCGAGATTCCGCACGCGGCCGCCGAAGGCGCTGACGCGCAGTCGCCCACCGCCGCGCCGGCGCAACCGAAACCCGCCGTCAAGCTCGGCCGCTCGATCGTGATGACGTCCGGCAAGGGCGGCGTGGGCAAGACGACGACGACGGCGAACATCGGCACTGCTCTGGCAGATGCCGGCATGTCGGTGGTCGTCGTGGACGCCGACGTCGGCCTTCGCAATCTCGACGTCGTGCTCGGCTTGGAGAACAGAGTCTCCAAGCACTTGCTCGACGTGATCGAGGAGAAGTGCACGCTCGATGAGGCGCTCGTCCGCGATCGCGTGCGCCGCAATCTCCATCTTTTGCCGGCCGCGCAGAACCGCGAAAAAGACGACGTGCCCGAGGACAAGATGGCGGCATTGATGGGTCAACTGCGCGAGCGCTTTGATTTCGTGCTGATCGACTGCCCGGCCGGCATCGAACAGGGATTTCGAAACGCCGTCATCGGCGCGCAAGAAGCGGTGGTCGTGACCACGCCGGAAGTGTCGGCGGTGCGCGACGCCGATCGCATCGTCGGCCTCTTGCCGCAGGCGATCGTGATCAAACTCGTGGTGAACCGGGTGCGGCCGGCAATGGTCAGAAAAGGGACGATGATGAGCGTGGCCGACGTCAACGCGATCCTGCGCCTCGATCTGATCGGTGTCGTGCCCGACGAGCGCGAGATCATCATCGCCACCAATCGCGGCACGCCCGTGATCGACATCGAAGGATCCGAAACAGGCGCCGCGTTCCGTCGCATCGCGCGCCGTCTGCTCGGTGAGGATATCCCGATTCCCGCATTCGAAGACAAAGGCAATTTTTTCTCGCGGATCATGACCACGCTCGGCGTCGGTCGCAGTTAAAGGACGAGACGCATGATCGATTTCCTTTCCCGATTTTTCCGCCGCGAAGAAACGAGCAAGTCGCTGGCAAAAGAGCGGCTGCGTCTCATCCTCATGTCCGACCGCGTCTCGTTGGCGCCCGATGTCTTCGACGCGATGAAAGGCGAGATGCTCGAGGTGCTCCGGCGATATCTTGAGATCGACGAGCACGGGATGGATGTCCACTTCGAGAACGCAGAGCGCCAGTTCGCGCTGCTCGCGAACATCCCGGTGCGCGAAGTGAGAACGCACGATGCGATCGCGCGCGCGCGGCGCCCGGTCGTGCAGGCGGCCGCGCCGCTTGAGATCGCCAAGGAGTTGCCCGATGCTCCGGCCGACGGCGGGCAGACCGCCGATCAGATCCGCGTGCCGCAACGCCGCAGACGCCGCCGACGCCCGCGAGCGGCAACCGTCGCGCCGCCACAATCCGAGCAGCCATCAGACGTGCTGCCCGACCAGCATGAGGGGCCGCCGCCGCCGACTGCATAACAGTCCGGCATGCTCGAGCGTCCTTGGTATCTTTCGCTCAACTACGTGATGGCGGTCGCGGCGATCGCCCTTGCCGCGATGGGCCTCACGGTGATCAAGAGCGCGACGCTCCACACGAGCGACGCGCGCGGCGACTTCGATCATCAAATGGCGTATCTCGTCGTCGGTCTGGTCGCGATGGCCGCGATGACGTTCACCGACTATCACCTCTGGCAGCGCATGGCCTGGCCGCTCTACGCGATCAACATCGTGATGCTGGCGGCCGTGCTCGCGACCGGCCATTCGGCGCTCGGCGCGCAGCGATGGATCGGCATCGGGCCGGTCGTCTTCCAGCCGTCCGAACCGGCGAAGCTATTCACAACGCTTTCGGTGGCTGCAGCGCTCGGCAACCCCAAGCGATCGTACGACAAACCGCAGGACTATCTCATCCCGCTCGCGGCGCTCGCGGTGCCGGCGTTGCTCGTCCTCGCGCAGCCGGATCTGGGAACCGCGCTCGTGCTCATCGCGATCTTCACCGCCATGCTGTTCTTCGCGCTGCCCAAGGCGCGCTATTTCGCGATCTACGCCGGCGTGCTCGGGGGATTGGGCACGCTCGCGGTGACCACGCCTTTTCTTTTGCACGGATACCAGCGCGCGCGATTACTCGTCTTCCTCAATCCACAGAAGGATCCGCAAGGCGCCGGGTGGTCGCTCATCCAGTCGAAGATCGCGATCGGTTCGGGTATGCTCTTCGGCAAGGGCCTCTTCCATGGTACGCAGACGCAGTTAGGGTTCGTGCCGGAACACGCGACGGATTTCATCTTCACCGTGATCGGCGAGGAGTGGGGCTTTATCGGATCGGTCGCACTGCTCGTCCTCTACGCGGTGCTGCTCGCCATGGCGCTGCTCTCGCTCTCGTCGGCGCGCGACCGTTACGGCGTCCTGGTCGCCGCCGGCATCACGGCCATGTTCGCATTTCACATCCTGATCAACGTCGGCATGACGATCGGCATCATGCCGATCACCGGCATCCCGCTTCCGTTCATCTCCTACGGCGGATCGAGTCTGATCACGTGCTTGATGGCCGTCGGCGTGCTGCTCAACATCCATCTCCAGCGCGACAAGATCTCGTTCAACGACGCATGAGGACGCCGAACGACGACCGCCGCGTCGTCTATTCCACCGACGGTGGCAGACAAGCCTTAGAGAAAACGGCGAGACCAAAATCTTTGCAAGCCAAGCGGCGCGTGCCCGATGACGGCGTTGTGCGCGTCTTTCGCGAGCGCCGGCGCGCAAGCACGGTGACCGTCGTGACCGGACTCGCTGACGCCGAACTGCAAACGATAGGAGCGGACCTCCGGCGCCGTTGCGCGACCGGCGGATCGGCGAAAAACAGCATCGTCGAACTGCAAGGCGATCACCGCGAAACGGTGATCGCCTATTTCGAAGCGGCCGGGCGGCGCGTGAAAAGCGCCGGCGGTTAGGACGCGACGGCTGTCTGCGCGGCGGTCATCGCCGCCTCGTAGTCGGGCTCCGATGTGCCGTCGGGTACGATCTGCACGTAGCGCACCACGCCATCGCGTCCGATGACGAAGATCGAACGCGCGAGCAGGCCCTTTTCCTTCATGCGAATGCCATACGCGTAGCCGAAGGAGTGATCGCGGTAGTCCGAGAGCATGCCGATGTTCTGGACGGTTTCGGCGACGCACCAACGTTTCTGCGCGAACGGCAGATCCATGCTGACCGCGTACGTCTTGATGCGGTCGATGGGGAGTTCGTCGACGCGTTTGCTGAACGTGGCGGTCTCGATCGAGCACACGCCGGTATCGAGCGAGGGCACGACCAAGAACATCGCGGCGCGCTTCCCGCCGTCGAGCGCATCGGCAAGCGTGACTTCGGACAAGTCGCCGCCCGAGAGGTGAAAATCGGGAGCCTTGTCGCCGGCGGCGACGGCCCGGCCCTGAAGCGTGACCGGAACGCCTTTCCAGGTGATGACCCCACCGCGTTCTGGCGCGAGATCGATTGGCATGCGTGGATCCTTTCCGTATGTCGAGGAATGGCGCGCGCTTCGAGCCTTTCGGCAGCTGCCCCGCTCGACCGGGCCGGAAAAGGCCCAATCGTCCCTCCTGGAGAACCATCAGGGCGAACCGGACTCCGAGCCGGAGGCCCGTACCACGAACCGGTCGCGCGTTGCATTCGCGGCGAAGACGTCGTCCAACAGTTTTTCAAGCACGACGCCGCCACCGAGAACAGTTTCCGACCTAATTGCACAGGTTTCCGCAACGCCCGTCTCGCGCCGTACGCTCCCGCTCCAAAGCCCGTAAAACGGCAACCGGTCCACGCGACGCCCTTGCTTGCGCCCGCCATACGGGCGCGCCCGGGCGGGTTTCCGCGTGCATACCGTCGCTAGAGGTCACGACGCCGATCCTACAACCGACACGATCGCCACGATCACCTGAGAACCAGACCGATCACGCAATCGCCTTCCCTTATCGCCGCTACGCAGGCTCACGATGAGCCGCGGTCGCGGCGTCTTTATTTCAGGTAAAAGGTAGAATGATTTGAAAACCGAGTTGCTCATCTCGTGCGACGATTGGGAAAACCGCGTCGCCGTCCTCGAAGAAGGTTCGCTGGCCGAGATCTACTTCGAGCGTGAAGAAAAAGTCATCGGCTCCATCTATAAAGGCCGCGTCGAAAACGTCCTGCCCGGCATGGGCGCGAGCTTCGTCAACATCGGGCTCGGCCGCAACGCGTTTCTCTACGTCGACGACGTCATGCGCGATCCCATCAATATCGGCGAGACAGAGATCACCGACCGCCGTAAGGGACACACCGTCAACGAACTGCTGCACCCGGGCGACGAGATTCTCGTCCAAATCGTCAAGGAGCCGCGCGGGCTCAAGGGCGCACGGGTCTCCACCAACATCTCACTGCCGGGCCGCTACCTCGTGTTGATGCCGACCGGCCGCTATTCCGGCGTCTCATCGAAGATCGAGGACGAGCGCGAACGGGACCGCCTCAAACAGATCATGCGCGACGTCCGGCCCGAGGGCATGGCCACGATCGTGCGCACCGCAGCGCGTGGTGTGAGCAAGGCGGAACTGATCGCGGATCTCGGTGTGCAGCTGCGCTTGTGGCACGGCATCCTCGAGTCGTTCAAACGCGAAACCGCCCCCGCCCTGCTTCATAAAGACCTCAATCTGGTCTTCAAGGCAGTGCGCGATTTCATGACGAGCGATGTGGAGCAAGTCGTCATCGATTCGAAAGAACAATTCGATGAGATCCGCCAGACGCTCTCGCTCCTCGGCCCGCAGTATTTGAGCCGGCTGAAACTCTTCGAGGGCCCCGGCAATCTCTTCGAATCGCGCGGCATCGACGATGAATTGCAAAAGCTGCTCAAACCGAAGATCATGCTGCCGTCGGGCGGACACCTCGTGCTCGAACACACCGAGGCGCTCACCGTCGTCGACGTCAACACCGGGAAATTCACCGGCGGACGCAATCTCGAGGACACGTTGGTCCGCACGAACGTCGAGGCTG
Organism: Candidatus Eremiobacteraceae bacterium; assembly: GCA_036561585.1. GTDB lineage: Bacteria > Vulcanimicrobiota > Vulcanimicrobiia > Eremiobacterales > Eremiobacteraceae > JABCYQ01. Next base: position 11,971 of record DATBOZ010000033.1, read on the forward strand.
CGGCGGAGATCGCGCGGCAGGTGCGCTTGCGCGATATCGGTGGGATCATCGTCGTCGACTTCATCGACATGGCGCAGGAGCGCAGCCGGCAACAGGTCATCGATACGCTGTCCGATGCGTTGCGCCGCGACCGCACCCGCAGCACCATCCAGTCGTTTTCGAATCTCGGGCTTTTGGAATTCACCCGCAAGCGCGTCGGCAAGGATCTCGGCGGCCAACTGCGTTCGGATTGCCCGTATTGCACCGGACTCGGCACGGTGATGTCGAGCGAGTCGCTCGCCATCAAATTGCTGCGCGATATCCGGCAGCGCGCCCGTAACGGCGAACGCGACAGGAAGCTCGACATCGTCGCCGATCCGTCGGTCGGCACGCAGCTGATGGGCTGGTACCGCGAAGAGTTCGAAAAGCTCGGCAAAGCGAACAATTTCGATCTCCAGATGTTTGTGGAGCCGCAGCGACATCGCGAAAACGTCTTGCTCGAAAATGGCCACCGCGTGCGCAAACCGCTTACGGCGGGGCGCGACGTAGAAACCGAACTGCTGGCGGTCCGCATGCCTGACCCATCATCGGGTGTGGCTGCGGTGGACGGGAATCTCATCGAAGTCAAGGATGCTGCGAACGGCGTCGGACAGACGGTCAAGATCAAGGTCACGGCCGTGGCCGGCAATATCACCACCGCCGAGCTCGCCGAACCGCTGCAATCGGCACAGCGCCGCCGCCGCCGCGGACGTGGTCACGGCAAGAGCGCCGTCGAGACCGAAGCGCCGATCGCGCCGCCGGTGCCGGCGCAGCGCGAACGCGGGCCTCGCGAAGAGCCTGAGCGCGTGCCGGCAGCAGCGCGCGCGCCGCGTCGCACGGTGCCGTTTGGTATGGATGTCGACGAGGAAGAAGACTACACCCTACGCGGCGGCCGGCAAGCCGGCGGCGCAGTGGGAAGCGGCCGCGATGAGCGCGCCGCAGTCGCCGGCCGCGAGGACCGGCCAGCACCTGGCCGCGGCGACGGACGCAAGCGAGCGGATGGACGCCGCGATGAACCACGACGTGAAGACGCCCGTGGCGGACGCGGAGGCCGGGGCTCCGGCCGCGGCGATCGAGATCGCGACGCGGATCGGCCGCAGCCGCTCATCGTCGGTGGAGAAGGCGACATCGACTATGAGGACAGCGACGACGATGCGGTCGTGGTCGTGCCGGCGGCGCGCGCGCCGCGCTCCGCGACTTCTCCGGCTTCGCGCGAGCGAGGCGTCGCATCGCGCGACCGCGACATCGCACCGCGCGACCGCGAGCGCGAGCCGCTTCGGGATCGCGGACCCGCGCGAGAGCGCGAGCCGCTCCGCGACCGTGAGCCTGCTCGCGATCGTGAACCGGCGCGTGGCCGCGAACCGGTACGCGAACGAGAACCGGCGCGTGGCCGCGAGCCGCTGCGGGGCCGCGAACCACTGCGCGACAGAGAACCACTGCGCGACAGAGAACCGCTGCGCGATCGAGAGTCCACGCGCGGAAGAGATTCTTCGCGCGTCCGCGACCGCGAGCAGATTCGCGACCGCGAGCCGCTTCGCGACCGGGAGCCGTTGCGCGACCGAGAGCCGTTGCGTGACCGCGAGCCGGTGCGCGATCGTGAACCCTTGCGAGGCCGTGAGCCGCTTCGCGATAGGGAGCCATTGCGTGACCGCGAGCCGGTGCGCGATCGCGAACCGCTCCGCGACCGTGAGCCATTGCGGGGTCGCGAGCCGGTGCGCGATCGTGAACCGCTTAGCGACCGCGAGCCATTGCGGGGTCGCGAGCCGCTGCGTGACCGGGATCGTCTCTCGAAGCAAGAATCGCTCCGTGGCCAAGACGCCGACGTCGATGTCGATGCCGATGACCGGGGCGATGGCGACGCACCGCGCCGCCGCCGCCGTCGAGGCGGTCGCGGCCGCTCGGGTGCGGCCTTATCTCCGGGCGCCGATCGCGACAGCATCGATCATGAAAGCGGCGACGTCGAGATCATCGATGCGGCGCCGGGTCGCACGATCCGTGTCGAACCCGATCGGCTCAGAGCACCGCAGCGCGACGTCCGCGGCCAGGTCGAACGGCCTGAGCGCGCGGTTCGCGGCGAGCGTGCCGACCGGCCGGACCGGACCGAACGTGCCGGATTTAGCGACGACATCGATCGCGACGAACGTGATCAGCGGCCGGAAAGTCGACGCCGCCACAAGTTCACAGGCCCGATCCAACAACTCTACGGCGAACCCGTCACACTCGAACCCGATGACGACGATGCGCCGCCGCGCGCAGAGCGCATGCGGCCGCCGACGAGAGAACGGTCGGAATCGCCGCCGCGCGTTGAACCACGTGGACGCGGACCAAAAGCGGGCGGACCTTCGATCGATCGTCCGGTTCGCGAGCCGGAGGTGCGTCCCGGTGACTACGCCGATCTCGACGAACCGGAGGACGATCTCGATATCGTGATCGCGCCGGACGCGCCGGCAATCGTCGACGTCGAATTCCAGCCCGACGCATTGCCGCGCCGCAAGCCGGCCGGCGACGACGCCCGCCCGCAGCGTGCGGAGCGGCCACCGCGCAGCGACCGCCCGGAGAGCGGTGAAGCACCGCGCGGCCGAGGGCGCGATCGCGGACCGCGCGAGGTAAAACCGCCGCGCGTCGGACCCGCGGTGAAGCAGCTCTATCCGCCCGCAGATATGGAAGAGACGCCGCGACCGCCGGGTTCTGCCAAGGCGCCGCCGTTTGATTCGCGTCGAACGCCGCGTGGGCCGATGATGCGCAAGCCGGGCGAACCGCCGCCGCCGAAGGGGAAGGTCCGTCAATTGTACCCGGCCCCGGATATCGCCGAGCTTGTGCCGCCGAGGATGGACGATGCACCCGTCAACGGCCGGCATGAAGACGCAGAACAAGCCGTCTTCGTTCCGCCGGCCATCGAGGACAGGATCGAAGAAAGCGCGTCCGAGCGCGTCGATGCTGCGGCGGGTTCGATCTTCATCAGCGACGCCGATGAACTTGAGGATCGGCGCCGCCGCGCGCGCGAACGCGCAGAAGAACGTCGTCGCACTGAACCCAACGACGAGTTGGGAGCGGACGTTTCGAAGTCACCGCCGTGGGACTTCAGCGGAGACGATAACTTCTAAACGCATCATGGCACATATCCTCACGTTCAAAGGGAAGACGCCGACGATCGGACGCGGCGTCTTCCTCGCCCCTAATGCTTGCCTGATCGGCGATGTGGAGATCGGCGACGGCGCGAGCGTTTGGTTCGGCGCGGTGTTGCGCGGCGACGAAGCGGGCATCCGCATCGGCGCGCGGACGTCGGTGCAAGACAATGCGGTAATCCACGTGTATAAAGACCACGACACGATCGTCGGCGAGGACGTCACGATCGGGCACGGCGCGATCATGGAGGCGTGCCACATCGGCCGCGGCGCGCTGATCGGCATGAACGCCGTCGTGCTCAATCGGGCAAAGGTCGGGGAGCGCGCATTGATCGCGGCGGGCACGGTCGTCCTCGAAGATCAGGAAATCCCGGCCGACGTCCTTGCAGCCGGCGCACCCGCCAAGGTGAAGAAGAATCTCGAAGGAAGTTCGCGCACCTGGTCGCAGGTCTCGACCGCCGCCTACGTGCGCCTTACCGCCGAGTATCTCGCGGAAGGCCTCGACAAAGTGTAGAGGCCTTGTTTCTCGTACTAGGGCAAGCATCGCTTGCCCTAAAATTTTTTGCGTGGGCGAGCGATGCTCGCCCTACTACAAGATGTCGCTACGTCACAAGCGGGCGGCGCTGATCGCCACATAGAGCGCCGAGGTTGCGATCGCAGCCGGCACGCCGCCGATGCCGTAGCTGAACACGATCGCTGCGAAGCCGATCGAACGCGTGCGGTATGAAGCTATCGCGCCGGCGAGCGACGCCACGAAGACCGCGATGTCGTTGGCAATTGAACCGCTGAAGAACGCCATCGTGAAGAAGATCGCGCCGGCCACGATGCCCGGAAGCGACCCACCCAAAAGCGTGCGTACCGAGCTTGCGACGCCGCCCCAGGCCAACATCGCACTCGCAAAGACGAGACAGCCGATCAGCGCAGCATCCGCGATGGAAGTTCCAAACAATCCGTGCTCGCGGTTGCCGGCGCCCGCAAACGCGAGCGCGACGCACGCGAGAATACCGAGAAGCACGCCGCCGCGCGCACGCGGTGCGAGCGAAAGACACAGATCGTCCGTGGTCCGGGCGTCCTTGCGGCGCACCAATCCGACGAGCGAACCTGCCGTCGCGAGTGCCCACAGCGCGTAGGTCCGCGCCGGATCAGCGAAACCGCCGACACCTTCGCGCGCGGCGACGAACGCCATCGCGATGAAGAACATCGCCTGCGCGCCGCGCTGCATCACGGCCGTCGGCACGGTGCATGGAATCGCTGCGGCGCCGCCCCGCGTGGCCGGCCTACGCTTTTTTCTGCTCATCCAAGATCCGCGCGACCGCCTGTAAGTCCGCGAGACGATCGACGTTAACGGCGAGTTCGGGCTCTTCGCAGGCGATGCCGCGGCAACGGCAGCTCGCGATCGCATCGGCGCGCCGTTCGGCGTCGGCGATGCTCAAGCGTCCGAAGAGGTAGCGTACGAGCAATCCTGGCGAGAAGATCGCGGCGAGGCGAAGCGGGGATTTGCGCGCGGCGACGATGCGCCGCAACGCGTTCGCGAGGCCGGCGACCGCACCCGCGCGGATCGCCGAGATGCCGCCGCCGCAAAACGTTCCCTCCCGAAGATGTACCCATGTGTGGCGCACGTTGGGATAGCGCGCCTCATGCGGCTCGCGCCGTACGAATCCGTAGGCGACGTCGCACGGAACCGTGCGGACACGTGCCGCGAAAGCGTCGACGTCCGACGATCGCAACAGCGGAATGTCTGTTGCCACGACGAGAACGAGCCGATCGTCGGGCAATCCGGCAAACCCCGCGATCATGCTGTCGATCAATCCGTCGCCCGAAGCCACGACCTCGTCGCAGAGCGCGGTACCGCGCGAACCGAACGCCGCGTGGAAGGCATCGGGTTGCGTGACGCACCGGATGTGTGCGACCGACGACGCGCCGCGCAGCGCCGACAGGACCCGTTCGAGCATCAGCACGCCACCGATGGAGAGATACGCTTTATTCGCCGCGTCGTAGCCGGCGTCGCAGAAGTCGCGTTCGAGCCGGCCGCCTGCGAGCGCGATCGCGGTCAGCGGCTCATCCGCCATCGGAGAATCCCGTGGCAGCCGACCACTCGCCGGCGCCGAGCGCAATGCGCGAGGTTGCAGCTTCGGCATCGGTCACCGATTGGAAGAACCCCGCCACCGTCGTACCGCTTCCGCACAGCAACGTCGCATCGGCTCCAACGCTTCGCAGGCGATCGTGTGCGTGCGCGACGTCGGGCAACGACCCGCTGACGACTGTATCGAAGTCGTTGTGCACGAGTCCGCAAAAGTCGGTGTAGCGCCCGGCGTGAATGCTCTCCGCGATCTGGTCCGCGTTGTCGCGCGCATCGACGGACTTCGAAACTCTTTCGAGCGCACGTTCCCGCTCGTCGAAGAGCCGGTAGGCAATCGCGGTCGAGAGACTCACCGCGGGTTTCAGCAAGGCGACGCCCCATGACGGGCGGGCGACCTCCTCGCGACGCACGACTTCGCCGGTGCCGGCGATCCGCTTGAAGCCGGGGATCAAGCAGGCAGGGACGTCGGAACCGAGTTTTGCCGCGACGGCGACCAGCGCGGATTCCTCGATCTCGCCGGCCCCGCGCTCGCGCGCGATCCGAGCCAGACCCAGAAGGGTGGCTGCGGCGTCCGTACTGCCGCCGCCGAGCCCGGCCTGTGCCGGAATGCACTTTTCAATGCGGATCCGGATGCCGTCGGTGTCGCCGCCGAGTGCTTCGCCCGCCCGGAATGCGAGATTCTCACGCTCCGGAAGGTCGATGCCTTCGCACACGACGCGGAAAGTGCCGTCGTGGGGCTCGAACCAGACGTCGTCCGCGAGTGCCAACGAGGTGCCAAATGAGCGTACTTCGTGGAGCCCATTCGCTTGGACGCTGCCCAAGGACAGCCCCAAATTCAACTTCGCCCGTGCTTTTAAATGGAAGGCACGGGTCCACGCAGCCATCGCCGTTTCCCTTCGAATCGCCCGTAAACCCGACCTCTCCTGTCCCGCAGAAACGGGTCAACTTGCAATTTGGCGCGGAATCGCCGATAACAAACCCATATGAGCGGCGCTATCGCCGCGCAGTCTTCCCATCCTCAAGTCACAGTCAAAAGCGAGACGATTAGTGGAAAGCTTCAACGGCCGGCCGGCGCCTGGCAGAGAACTCGACAGTCTTCTGCGGGAGATGGTCGCGCTTGGTGCATCCGACATGCACCTCAAAGCTGCGGTGCCGCCGATCGTTCGCGTCCACGGCGTGCTCAAGCCGCTCGGCGATAAGCCGATGTCGCTGCCCGAGTGCGAGAACATCATCTTTTCTTCCATGACACACGCACAACAACAAGAGTTCATGGAAACGAAAGAACTCGACTTCGCCTACGGTCTGCACGGTCACGGGCGTTTCCGCGTCAACGCGTTTTTCCAACGCGGCACCGTGAGCGCTGCGTTCAGAACCGTGCGGCTCGATATCCCGAGCATGGAAGAGCTGCGCGTGCCGCCCGTCTTGCGCGATCTTTGCGAGCTGCAAGACGGCATCGTGTTGCTGACCGGCGCCACCGGCACCGGCAAGTCAACGACGCTTGCGGCGATGATCGACCACATCAACTCCACACAACGCCGCCACATCGTCACCATCGAAGACCCGATCGAATACATCCACGTCGACAAACAATCGATCATCTCGCAGCGCGAAGTGGGCATCGATACGGGATCGTTCACCGTCGCCCTCAAGCAGTCGCTGCGCCAAGATCCCGACGTGATCCTCATCGGCGAGATGCGCGATCCGGAGACGATCATCACGGCATTGACCGCGGCCGAGACCGGCCACCTCGTCTTGTCGACGCTGCATACGCAGAACACGATTCAAGCGCTCGAGCGCATCATGGACGCGCTGCCCGAAGGCAACCGTAAACAATTCACCGTCCAGTTGTCGACCAGTCTACGCGCGATCGTCTCGCAACGACTGCTCGTCCGCCTCGACGGCGGCGGCCGCGTGCCCGCGGTGGAAGTCTTGATCGCGACGCCGACGATCCGCAGCCTCATCCTCGAAGGCAAGTTTGGCGACATGTACCAGTACATGTCAGCCGGCAAGTTCGACGGCATGCAGACGTTTACGCAATCGCTGCTCGATCTGTATCAGAGTGGTCTCGTCACGGAAAAAGAAGCATACTCGAAGGCCGACAAGCCGACTGAATTCCGCCTCGCGATCGAGGGACACGTCACGAGCGGCGCGGATATGCAGGAAACCGCGGCCTGGTAAAGCGCCAGCCCGCGCCTTCCATCCTCACCGCGTCCCGTCAAAGCGTATCGAATGTTCCTATCGGGGTACTCAAACCGCCCCCGACTATGTTACGTTTGAGCCTGATCCATGTCTGACCGGCTCTGCGGCCGGCCGATTTCCGAGGAGTTGCCATGAAGAACAAGGGTACGAAAAAAGTCAAGCGGGGCCTCGCGCAGATGCTCAAAGGCGGCGTCATCATGGACGTCACCACGCCCGAGCAGGCGATCATCGCCCAGCAAGCCGGAGCCGTCGCCGTCATGGCGCTCGAGCGCGTGCCGTCCGACATCCGCAAAGACGGCGGTGTCGCGCGCATGGCAGATTTGGAAATCGTGCAGCGCATCATGGACGCCGTCACGATTCCGGTGATGGCGAAGGCGCGCATCGGACACTTCGTAGAGGCGCAAGTGCTGCAGGCGATGGGTGTGGACTTCATCGACGAGAGCGAAGTGCTCACGCCGGCCGACGACGCATACCACATCGACAAACGCGACTTCACGGTTCCCTTCGTGTGCGGCTGCCGCAATCTCGGCGAAGCGCTTCGTCGCATCAGCGAAGGCGCGGCCATGATCCGCACGAAGGGCGAAGCGGGCTCGGGCAATATCGTCGAAGCGATCCGTCATCTGCGTCAAGTGAATGATGACATCCGGCGCCTCACGTCGCTGCCGATCGAAGAGCTGGTCTCGATGGCGCGTGATCTCGGCGCGTCGGTTGAGATCGTGCGCGAAGTCGCGAAAGCTGGGCGGTTGCCCGTCGTGATGTTCGTCGCCGGCGGCGTGGCGACGCCCGCCGATGCCGCGCTGTGCATGCAGCTCGGTGCCGAAGGCATCTTCGTCGGATCGGGCATCTTCAAAGCCGCCGACCCGGAGAAGACCGCGAAGGCCATCGTCTCGGCCACGCACTTCTTCGATGATCCGGTGAAGATCATGGAAGCGTCGAAATCGATCGGCGCGCCGATGGCCGGCCTCGAGATCTCACAGATCCCGAAAGATCAGTTGCTCGCGGGCCGCGGCTGGTAAAGACTCTGTGGGGCCGACCTTTATGGTCGGCCAAACTTTTACTAAATACTACCCCTACATTCTAGATCACCGAGAAAACCATGTCCAAAAAACTCACCATCGGCGTGCTCTCTCTGCAAGGTGACGTCGACGAACATCTTGCTGCGCTGCGCGCCGTGGGCGTCAAAGCGCGCGGCGTCAAGACTGCAGCGGCGCTCGCGAAAGTGCACGGACTGATCGTGCCCGGCGGTGAGTCGACGACGCTCGGCATCGTCCTCGATAGATTCGATCTCACGAAACCATTACGCGACTTGGCTGCGAACGATGTGCCGATCTGGGGCACGTGCATGGGGATGATCCTACTCGCGCGCACCGTGACCGATTCGACACAGCCCACGCTCGGATTGCTCGACATCGAAGTGAAGCGAAATGCGTTCGGACGCCAGGTGGAGAGTGCCGAGCAGAAACTCGAGATCGAAGGTATCGGCGGGAAGCCGTTTCCAGGTGTTTTCATTCGTGCGCCGTGGATCGAGCGCGCGGGCCGCGATGCCAAAATCCTCGCAAAGGTCGATGGCAAAGGCGTGATGGTCCGTCAAAAAAATGTGCTGGGGACGTCGTTTCACCCCGAACTGACATCCGATCTGCGCGTGCATCGCTATTTCGCCGACATGGTACTTGCGACGCAATCCAAGTCCTGACGGGCATTTCAAGGCAGGGGACCGCTCCGGTTCGCCCTAAATGAAGCGCGAACGGGGGTCATTTTTCAGCATGGTGGACGTCCTCGTCCTCAACGCCACATACGAAGCGCTGAATGTAACGTCGTTGCAGCGTGCGGTGAAGCTTGTCTTTTCGGGCAAGGCCGAGGTGCTCCACACCCACGACAAACCGTTGCGCGCCGCGACGTTCGAGATGCGCATGCCGTCCATCATCCGCATGCTGTACTATATCCGCCGGCCGCGCCAGCAAGTCGCGCTCACGAAAAAGAACGTCCTCTTGCGCGACGACTACATGTGCCAATACTGTGGGCGCAAGGGCGAAGGCCCGATGACGGTCGACCACGTCATTCCCAAGAGCACCGGCGGACCGTCCACGTGGGAAAATCTCGTGTGCGCGTGTCTGGCCTGCAATAATAGGAAGAACAACCGCACCCCGCAGGATGCGAACCTGCATCTCCTGCGCAAGCCGCGCACGCCGAAGTACATCCCGTGGATCCAGGTGAAGCGCCACACGCTACCCGGCGAGTGGTATAAGTATCTCTTCCTGTATCACGTCTCGATCGAAGAACGCGTCGAAGCGTAGCCACCGCCGCGGGATGTAGTAGGGCGAGCATCGCTCGCCCATATTATGGGGCAGATCTTTATGGTCGGCCAAGTCATGCAGGCAGACAGTTGAGCAAATCATCGACCAGTCCCGACGGCAGCATCTTTCGACGGATGCTTTTCGGCTTTGCGTTTGGCGCGATCGGTGCAGTCGTTCTCGTTATCGTGATCGCCTATCTTCGTGGAATCGATTTCACTTCCGAGGCGCTCGCGACGAATCCCGGGCTCTGGCCTTCGGTTCTTTCGTACGCCATCTTTCAAGCGGCGCCGCTTGGCGCGATCTACATGGCAATCGCTTCGATCACTTTGCTTCGCTCCGAAAAACTTGTGCAAGCCGGCGTGGCTATCTTGGTCGTGACGATCTTTGTTTCGCTCGTCGGCGAAGGATTCGTTGCGCCGCTCTCGCCACTGTGGATTGATTCGTCAGCCGGATTTTGGATTGCGTGTCTCGCGATCTATGCGCAGCGCAGTCGACGTCGTGACCAATCCGGCTGGCAATCGTACTTTTCGTGAACACGACGAATATAGACCATCGCCGAGCTGCACTGAATATGCTTCTGGCGGTTCCGGTCGGCATTGTCGGCGGTGCGCTTGCCGCCGTGTTAATTAGCATGGGCATCGCTCTTAAAGGGTCTCTTTCGGGTGAGTCGATCCAATGGAATGTTTTTGGCTCGATCGATACTTTGTGGCCGATTTCCGAAACCGGAAGTGTAATCGGACTAGTTATGTTTCCAATCGCATATGCTTCGGTCGCGCGCACAAATTCAGTGTGGTCCATCGTGCCGGCTGGCCTGTTGGCAACCGTCCTCGGCGCGTGGATTGGCTGGGAATCTCTTGCGGCCCTAACAGATTTTTATTCGCGGCATTTGTCCTATGGCGCTATCGTGGGGCTAATCATTTACGCCGCGGATATCATCCTGGCAGTCTTGCCGGTCATCGCGATGTTCGGTGCGTGTGCGTGGGCAGCCGCGCGGGAGCGGCGCATAATCTCCGGCCGACCGTAAAAGTCGGCCTCAAAGAGTTTATTGGGAGCGATTAGGGTCGGGGTGGAATCTTTTCGAAGATGCTCGCGACGGGTAATGCGAAGCCGGGAAGAGCTCGGTGAGCCACCGTCGCATCGCTAGTAAACGTCTCGACTCCGTCCGGGCTGTGAGAGTCTACAGTCTTTCGAACCGGATCGACCATGAAGACGACGTCGGTGCCAGCTGCGAGATAGACGCGTATCTTCTCGTCGACGTCGCGTCGGGCGTCGCCAGGTGAAAGCACCTCGACGACGGCGTTTGGCGCGACAATCGGGATGCTCGCGCCTTCATCGTCGTCATAACTGACACGTTCGTAAGATAGATACGCGACATCGGGAACAAGCGGCCTGCGCGGTTCGCCGGGTGGGGCTAACCGAAAGTCCCATTCTGCACCGACACGCCCGGCGCCGTGGTCACGCGCCCACGTTAGTAGCGCGACAAGAAAAGCCGATTGGGCGCGGCTATGCCGTTCCCTCGGATTCATCTTTTGCAAAGCGCGGCCGTTGACCCATTCGGTCGCGGGCTTTGTCTCTGGAACTTCGATTTCCAACATATAAATGGCTCCATGGCGAGTATATCACCCGACGCTTATCTATGGCAAGATTCAAAAATTTCGGCCGACCATAAAGGTCGACCCCACAGAGTCCATCCACAAAGTTATAGTACGAGCACGATTTTGCCGAAGTTTTCGTTCGCTTCCATCGCGCGATGGGCGGCGGCCGCGTCGGTGAGCGGCAGCACGCGGTCGACCGGCACCGCAATTTGGCGACCGGCGAAGAACGGGAGCATTTCTGCGAACGCGCGGGTCGCTGTGGCCTTTTCGTCGAGAGTCCGGTTGCGCAACATCGTGCCGGCCATGCGCAGACGCTTTCGCATCAGCAACGAGAGATCGATTTCCGCGCGCGGCCCGCTCAACGTCGAGACGGAAACGAGCCGGCCCAACGGCGCGAGACTCTCGATGTTGCGTTGCAAGTAACTGGCACCGATGAAATCAATGATCACATCCGTCTCCGGGAATGCTTCGACAGATGGATCGATCGCGTGGTCCAAACCAAACTTGCGGGCGCGCGAGAGTTTGTCGGCAGTTCTCGATGAACCGTACACGGTAGCGCCGGACAACTTGGCCATCTGGAGCGCGGCCAGACCGACGCCCGACCCGACCGCATGGATCATCACGCGCTCACCCGGGCGCAGCGAACCAATCGTGAAGAGCGCGTCGTGCGCAGTGATGTACGCTTCGGGAATGGCGCCGGCTTCGACATCGCTCACCGCGGACGGTACACTCAGAACATGGCGCTCGGTGGTCAACACGAATTCCGCCTGAGCGCCGCCGCCGACGATTCCCATCACGCGGTCGCCGACCCGAACTTCACGAGCGCTCGGACCGACAGCGCTGACCTCTCCGGCAAATTCGAGACCCAAGATATCGGGCGGCGAGCCGGCAGGTGCGGGATAGTGGCCTCGACGTTGCAGGATGTCGGCCCGATTCACACCTGCTGCGTGCACGCGAACGATGATCTCGTCACCGTGCAACGGACCCGGGGCAGGGACATCGTCGACCACCAAGACTTCGGGTCCGCCGAATGCGCGAAGCCGGAGTGCCTTCATGAAGGTCGCCGCCGCGTCATCAGAAAACCAACCTCCGCAATGGCAAGCAATCCGCTTCTCCCCTCATGCAGACATTTCTGGGAGTTCTGGTAATCTCCGGACGGTTCCGTTCGCGCGCCCGCGCGCACCGGCCGAAATAACTCGGCCGATAACACTCACCACCGGAGGGATTCGTCTTGCCGCGCCTCGACCAAACCTGCACGCCTTATTTTGACGCGCTCCTCGCCTACGTGGACGACGGCGTGGTCTCATTTCACACACCCGGCCACAAGCACGGGCGCGGTATGCACGCGCGTCTCAAAGATTTCATCGGGGAAAATATCCTCAAGATCGATCTCACGCAAGTGCTCGGTCTGGACGACCTCAACCAGCCGGAGGGCGCGATCAAACGTGCGCACGAACTGGCCGCCGACGCGTACGGCGCGGACTATTCCTATTTCCTGATCAATGGTTCGACGGCGGGAAATCAGGCGATGTTGATGACCGCGTTGCGGCCCGACGACGTCGTGCTGATCCCGCGCAACAGCCACAAATCGGCGGTCAGCGCGCTGATCATGAGCGCGGCCCGGCCGGTCTATATGCCGCCGGCGGTCGATCACGAACTGCACATCGACCATGCCGTGACGGTCGAAACCGTCAAGCAGTCGCTCGATCAGCACCCCGAAGCCCGCGCCGTTTTCTTGACGAGCCCTACGTACTACGGCTCGTGCGCCGACCTCGCGAGCATCGAGAAACTCGTGCACGCCCGCGGCAAGTTGCTGCTGGTCGACGAAGCGTGGGGCCCGCATCTGCACTTCCACCCCGAGCTGCCGCAATCGGCGACTGCTGCGAAAGTCGACGCGTGCGTCAATTCAACACACAAGTTGACGGGCGCGATGAGCCAGTGCGCGATGCTGCACACCATCGGCGATCGCATCGACCGCGGCAGACTGCGCAGCACGTTGCGGATATTCCAATCGACGAGCCCGCAACTCGCGATGCTCGCTTCGCTCGACGTCGCGCGCATGCAGATGGCGACCGAAGGCAAGGAATTGCTCACCAAAGCGCTCGCTTTGGCGCGCGAAGCGCGCGAACGGCTCAATAAAATTCCCGGCGTCTTCTGCATGGGCACCGAGCACGTCGGGCGGCCGGGCATCGCCGCATATGATGAAACGCGGCTCGTGATCACGGTGAAAGACCTCGGCTACACCGGTTATGAAGCGTCGGACGTCCTGAGAACGCGATACAAAGTGCAAGCCGACATGGCGGATCTGTGCAACGTGGTCGCGCTCGTGACGTTCGGCGACACGCAATCATCGATCGACACGCTCGTTAACGCGGTCGAGCGGCTCGCGCGAGAGGAGAAGCCGCCCGGTTCAGAGTCCGCGTTCGCGGTCCTCGAGCATCGTATGCGACACGGGACCTACGCCATGCCGCCGATACCGGCGATGGTTCTCACGCCGCGAGAGGCCTTTACGCGCGACCACGTCGAAGTGCCGTTTCGAAATAGCGCCGGCCGGATCTGCGCGGAGGTGATAACGCCGTACCCCCCTGGGATTCCCATCATCTGCCCGGGCGAGCGGATCGACGAAAACACGATCGACTATCTCCAATCCGAGATGCACGCGGGCGTCCACATCCAAGGACCGGTGGACGAGAAATTGCGCACCGTCAGGGTCCTACCATAACGATCGCACGAGGTGACGTTATCTTGAAAGAGGACCTCGCCCAACAACATTCAGGCGACTGGGAACTCTACGCACTCCTCGACATCTTCACACCGGCCATTCGTCAAGCGCTCGTCAACCTTCCGAACTTCAAAGACCTTATCGAAGTCATCCTCGACTTAGGCCGCTTGCCGGAAGCGCGCTTTCCGAACGATTATTGCTATCTCTCACAAACGCCGGTGAGCCCCGACGACATCGCCGCCGTCGTCGCCCGCGTGGGCGAATTCGGCAAAGACAATCGAGCGGGTATCGAGCAGACCCTGCACCGCATCTCGTGCTTGCGCAACCGCAACGGCAAGATCATCGGCCTGACCTGCCGCGTGGGCCGCGCGGTGTATGGCACGATCGACATCATCCTCGACGTCGTTCGCTCGGGCAAGTCCATCCTTTTGTTAGGCCGCCCGGGCGTCGGCAAGACGACCATGCTGCGCGAGGTGGCGCGCGTGCTCTCCGGCGACTTGCGCAAGCGCGTCGTCATCGTGGATACTTCCAATGAGATCGCGGGCGACGGCGACGTGCCGCACGCGGGCATCGGCCACGCGCGCCGCATGCAAGTGGACATCCCCACGAACCAACATGCCGTCATGATCGAGGCTGTCGAGAACCACATGCCCGAGGCGGTGGTCATCGACGAGATCGGCACCGAGGCCGAATCCGTCGCAGCGCGCACCATCGCAGAGCGAGGCGTGCAGCTCATCGGCACGGCGCACGGACTCGATCTCGAGAGCATCCTCATGAATCCGACGCTTTCCGATCTTGTCGGAGGCGTGGGGGCTGTGACCCTCTCCGACGAGGAAGCAAAACGTCGCGGCACGCGCAAAACCGTGCTCGAGCGCAAAGCGCCGCCGACCTTCGACGTCGTCATCGAAATCCAGGACCGCGGGCGCCTTGCGCTGCACGCGCCGGTCGCGGACATCGTCGATGCCATGCTGCGCAGCCATGAACCCAAACCCGAGATCCGCGTGCGCAACGACCAGGGCGCCGTGGAAGTGGTTCAGGAAGCCGAATCACAGACGGTGCAGTCTCGCTACGGCGCCACTTCCGCGCACGTCCACTCGCACGGATTCGACCGCCACCCTGCGGCGCTTTCGGTGTTCTCGCTCGCGGACGAGGATGAGGAAGAACCCGCGACCGATATCATTCGCATCTTCCCGTACGGCGTGAGCCGATCGAAGATCGAGCGTGCGGTCGCAAATCTGCGCGTCCCCGCGCTCATCGCGCGTAAATGGGATGACGCCGACGTGGTGTTGACGCTCAAAGCACTTGAGCGCCGCGACAACGGCAAGCTGCGCGAGATCGCCGCGCAGAACATCCCGATCTATGCGCTCAAGACCAATACGACGGCGCAGATCCAGACCTGCCTCAAAGACCTCTACGACCTGCCGACCGTAGACGATGAAGAACTCGCCGTGCGCGAGGCTGAAGAAGCGGTGTACCAGGTGATGTTGCATCACAAGTCGATCGAGCTCTCGCCGCAGTCCTCGTACGTGCGCCGGCTGCAACACCAGATCGTGGAGAAGTATCATCTCCAATCGCGGTCGACCGGCATCGAGCCGAACCGCCGCGTCCGCGTGTACAAAGAGGCCGCGCAATAGCGTCCGGCCTCTTCGTCACATTCGAAGGAGTCGAAGGAGCCGGCAAGTCGACGCAGGTCCGGCTCCTGCACGAATATCTCTCGGGCACGACGATTCCGTTCATCTTCACGCGCGAGCCGGGCGGCACGCCGCTCGGCGAAAAGCTTCGCCAGTTGCTCATCGACCCACTTGGACAGATGGCGCCGGAATCCGAAGCACTGATTCTCAACGCGTCGCGCGCGGAACTCGTGGACAAGATCCTCGAACGCGGCCTCGCTGAGGGAAGGCTCATCGTCTGCGACCGTTTTTGGGATGCGACGCTCGCGTATCAAGGATTTGGGCGCGGATTGCCGATCGACACGCTGTTGACGATCACCATGTTCGCGGCGCGCCGGCTCCAACCGGATCTCACGTTTTTGCTCGACGTCTCGCCTTCGGTATCGCGCGAGCGGCTGAAGTCGCGCACGGCGATCCCCGACCGGATGGAACGGGAGTCGAGTGCATTTCACGAGCGAGTCGCCGAGGGGTACCGCCGGTTAGCGGCCGCCGAGCCCCACCGCTTCGTGACGATCGACGGAACCGGAGCAGAGGAAGAAATCGCCGTCGAAGTCCGTCAGATCGTCCTCTCGCGCTGGCAGTCTCGAACCGAATAAATCCGATTTGTACGAGGGCAAGCATCGCTTGCCCAATTAAAAAATGAGGGTGAGCGTTGCTCACCCTCCTACTAAAATGATTTTAATCCACTACCCGTGTTGATCGTGAGCACGCGTTCGCCCTCGCGGATCCATCCGTTCGCGCGCAGTGCGCCGGCGGCGGCGATGGTGGCAGCGCCCTCTAGAGACAACAGCATGCCTTCGCTCGCGGCAACGTTGCGCCGTGATTCGGCGATCGCATCGTCGTCGACCGCGATCGCGCAGCCACCGGTGGCGTAGACGGCGTCGAGCACGAGAAAGTCCCCGAGCGCTTTCGGCACGTTGATGCCGAAGGCGGCGGTCTTCGAATCCTGCCAGAACTGCGACTCGCGCATGCCGCCATCGAAGGCGCGGACGATCGGCGCGCAGCCCGCGGCTTGCACCACCACCATGCGCGGCAGGCGATCGATGGGAAATCCGATCGTCTGCATTTCGAGCAGCCCTTTATAGATGCCGATCAACCCGACTCCGCCGCCGGTCGGATACACGATCACGTCGGGCAGTTGCCATTCAAATTGCTCCGCAAGCTCGAACCCCATCGTCTTCTTGCCCTCGATGCGATATGGTTCTTTAAGCGTCGACGCGTCGTACATGCCGGTCTCATTCACGAGCTGTGCGACAACCCTGCCGGCATCCGCGATGACGCCGTCCACGAGCGTGACCTTCGCTCCCGCGGATTCCATCTCGTAGCGATGGATCGCCGGAGCATCGCGAGGCACGACGACATGCGCATCGATCCCCGCGCGCCGGCCGTACATCGCCCATGCGCCGCCGGCATTGCCGTTGGTCGGCATCGCGAACGCCTTCACGCCGAGTTCCAGCGCGCGCGACACGCCGACCGCAGCGCCACGCGCCTTGAAACTTCCCGTCGGCAGCAGCCCGTCATCCTTGCATTGCAGGTCGCCGATGCCGAGGTTGCGGCCAGTTTCAATCAACGGCACGATGGGGGTGACGATCTCACCCAAACTCACGCAGTGGCGCGGCAAATTCCGGATTGGAAGTAGCTCGGCGTATCGCCAAAGGCTCCACGGCCGGCATGCAAGATCCGCAACCGTCAGCGTTGCGGCAGCCTTCGAAAGGTCATACCGCGCAAGCAACGGAGCGCCGCACGCGCAGAGCTGCTGGATGACGTCCGCCGCAGCGATTTTGCCGCACTTCGAACACTCGAGATGCGAGAGGGCAGAGGATGCGGATGTCACCGCGCTGATTGCTGATCGCCGAGCGAACGCAATTGCACTTGCAGCCAGCCGAGCACCGTTGCCGGCGCCATATTCGTGTCCGCCAATCGAGTCGCGTCTCGAACCAGTTCGATCGCCTTTGCCGCCCGCATCGCGGCGCTGGGCCCGATCGCGCGCTTCGCGTCGGAATACCGGGCACCGGCGTGGGTGTCGAAGAGCGCGCCCTCACCGCTGATGGAACTTACCATAAGATCGCGAGCGCTGATGCCCGCTTGACGCAGCACTTCGTTCAAAGCTGCGCGTGCATCGTCTTTGCCGAGCTGCGGCATCTCGGGCAGACGCGCGGGCGAAGCGAGGCAGGCCAGCAGCCAGTCGCGCGCGGCGTCGCGCGCTCCTGCGGCGTCACCGTTGCGATCGGCGATCGCATCGCCCAGGCTGCCCTGCGCGCGGCGCGCGAGCGATAGCGCGCGTTCACGCGTCTCGCCGAAATGGGTCGTCAGCTGGGTCGCGATCTCATCTTCGCCGAGCGGACCGAATCGCAGCGCAACGGCGCGCGAGCGAATGGTCGGCAACAGCGATTCCTCGCGTTCGACCGTGAGCAAGAACAGTTTCTGCTGGCCGGGCTCTTCGAGCTCCTTGAGCAGCGCGTTCGGCACCTCGAGTTGGGTGACGTTCTCGAAATCCGGAATGATGCAGACCGGCCGTCCGCCCTCGTACGATTTGAACTGCATCCGTTCGATGATCGCGCGCGCTTGCGCCATGCTGATGTCATCGGTTTTGCGATCGCTCGTGTCCGTGGCTCTGATGAACGCCAGATCCACCTCGGTGATATCGCCGGAGGAGCCATGGATACCGCGCACGCAAGGACCGCAAACGCCGCAATAGCCGAGCGGGAACGCTGTTGGATTTTCGCAATTGAGCGTCCAGGCAAGCATGCGCGCAAACGTGCGCTTCCCGGTGCCGCGCGGTCCGTGCAGCAGATATGCGTGCGCGAGCTTGTCGGGTCCGAGCCGGGTGAAGTAGTCGACGACATGGCGCTGACCGACGAAGGGAAATGGGAGTTGCTTTCGGACCGGCTCGTCCGTCGGGCCGCCTTTTTGGGCCGGCCCTGCTTTCCTAGCCAAAACGCGCGCCCGTGAGCGCACTGCCACAAGAACACGTGCGTTCGCGCGGCATGCGCTCGACCATTGCGAACAACACGCTCTTCAGGCGCTCGTTGTTCGCATTGAACACTGCGATGACGCCCTCATTCGTCACCGGTTCGACGCCCGCGACGCCTTCGAGGCCTGCATCGTAGTCGGTGATCAACGCGATGTTCACGTAGCAGATCTCAAGCTCGCGCGCGAGATACGCTTCCGGATACTGCGTCATGTTGATGACCTGCCAGCCGTGCGACGAAAACCAGCGGCTCTCGGCGAGCGTGGAAAAGCGCGGTCCTTGGATCGTGACGACCGTTCCCTTGTCATGGCATGTGATGTCCAGGCCCTTGATGACCTCGCTCGCCAGTGGCCGCATCTGCGCGCAGTACGGATACGCGAAGGAGACGTGCGTGGTGACGGGGCCGTCGTAGAACGTATCTTTGCGGGCATTGGTGCGGTCGATCAGCTGATCGGAAACCACAAAATGCCCCGGCTTCACTGCGGCTTGCAACGATCCCGCCGCGCACGGTCCGATGATGCGGGTGACGCCGAGCTCTTTCATCGCCCAAAGATTCGCGCGGTAGTTGATCATGTGCGGCGGAAACGTGTGGCTCTTACCGTGACGCGGGAGAAATGCGACGTGCCGGCCGGCTATTTCGCCCAGCGCCACCACGTCGCTGGGAGCGCCGTACGGCGTCTCGACTTTGACTTCGCGCCCGTGCTCGAGCAACGAGTAAAAACCCGATCCGCCGAATATTCCGATCTCTGCGTGATTCTTCAATCGTTCTCCAAAAAAGAGCCGACCTTCGCAGGCCGGCCGATTGCAACGGCGGGCGGAGCTACGATCCGCGAAAGTCGCTGGGCTTCAGCGTCTCGATATACTTTTTGAAGCGCGCCATATCTTCTTCCTCGGACTTCTTGTCGACGACGGCCTCTTCAAGCGCGATCTTGTCGGT
The DNA here is from genome assembly GCA_036561585.1 of Candidatus Eremiobacteraceae bacterium. Lineage (GTDB taxonomy): Bacteria > Vulcanimicrobiota > Vulcanimicrobiia > Eremiobacterales > Eremiobacteraceae > JABCYQ01. The sequence continues at coordinate 31,582 of DATBOZ010000033.1, forward strand.
GACGAAGATCGGCGCATCGCAGCGCAGCGCGACCGCGATGCAGTCGCTCGGACGCGCATCGATCTCTTTGGTCTCGCCGTTGGTCTCGATCACGAGTTTGGCGTAGAACGTGCTGTCGCGCATGTCGTGGATGACGATCTTCGTGAGCTTGGCATCGACGCCGTCCATCACGGACTTCAAGAGGTCGTGCGTCAACGGGCGAGGCGCGGATTGGCCCTCGAGCGCCATCGCGATTGCCGTCGCTTCGAACGGCCCGATCAGGATCGGCAGATAGTGTTTGCCGTCCATATCTTTGAGAATGACAACGGGATCGTGCGTGAGCAAGTCGATGCCGAGTTTGTCTACTTTCATCTGACGCATGACGCGTGCGGCCTCGCTTGTCCAGGTACGACGTTAGTGGCCCTTCGGCCAGAAAAATGGGGGTTCCTGGAAGGCCGCGGCTAGTCCCATTGGTAAAGATGCAAGCCGGAATGTTTGCTTTGCTGTCCGCCGTCGACGTCGACGTACTCGCCTCACGACTCTGGGAATCCCTTATCGCAGTCGCGGTGACGCTTGTCGTATGGCGCCTCGCAACGCTCGCGATCGATCGGGTATTCGTCCGCCGATTCGCGGGGCGCTTCATCCCACGCGCGATCACATTCGGCGCGCTGTGCAAATCCACGGCAACCGTGCTCGCCGTCATTGCTGCGATACTCGCGCTGCTCCACATCTGGGGCATGGATATCACGCCTGCGATCTGGTCCGCCGGCATCGTCACCGCAGGTCTGGCGTTCGGCGCGCAAGCGGTGGTGCGCGATATCCTTGCCGGGCTGTCGTTCCTCTTCGAGGATGTCTACGAGATCGGGGACGCCGTCGAGGTAACGACCACGGTCAACAGCGTCGTCATCGGCACCGTCGAAAACTTGAGCCTTCGTCTGACGGTGGTCGTCGACGAGAGCGGTCGGCGCTTCGCGATCCCCAATGGCAACATCTTGATGGTGGCGAACGCGAACAAGCTCGCATTCGGCACGTCGTTCACGATCATGCTCCCGCTGCGCGCGAGCATCGATGTGCTCACCAAGCAGTTGGTCGAGATCGCAACCAGCGCGTGCGCCGCGGCGGGCATCGGTCCGGCCACCGTCAACGTCTATCTCAGCGATGTCGGACTCGACGCCGCGACGTTTCGCATCGACTTCCCCACATCGCTCACCGATGCGGCCGCGCGCTCGCGGATCCGGGAACACGTCGTGGCAAAAGTGCAGGCGCTCGGATGGCTTCCCGGCGCTGCGCCGAAGACCGGGGACGAATGAGCCTTTCCTGCGGCATCGTCGGATTGCCCAACGTCGGCAAGTCCACGCTGTTCAATGCCATCACGCGCGCGAGCGTCGCAGCGAGCAACTATCCGTTCTGCACGATCGAGCCGAACGTCGGTATCGTGCCGGTGCCGGATCCTCGCCTCGAACAACTTGCGCGCATCTTCGTCAGCAAACAGATCGTGCCGGCCACCACCACCTTTACGGACATCGCCGGCCTGGTGCGCGGCGCATCCAAAGGCGAAGGATTAGGCAACGCGTTTCTTTCGCACATCCGCGAGGTCGACGCGATCGCGATGGTCGTCCGCTGCTTCGAAGACGACGACGTCGTTCACGTCGAAGGCAATCCCGATCCGGTGCGCGACATCGAGACCATCACCATCGAACTCGCGCTCGCAGATCTCGGCGGCGTCGAGAAAAAGCTCGACAAGGCGCGCCAGCGCGCGAAAGCGGAACCCAAGTTCGCTCCCGAAGTGACCGCGTTGGAAAATCTTCGATCGGCGCTCGACGCGGGCAAGGTCGCACGAGCGTTCGCCCCCGAAAGTCTTGAGATGTCCCTCGCCAAGGAACTAACTTTGCTCACCGCAAAGCCGACGCTCTACGTCGCGAACATCGATGAGGCGGGCTCTGCGGCTTCGGCCGAGCGGGTCAACGCGGTGCGCGAACGCGCTCGCGCCGAGGGAGCTCACGTCGTCGTCTTGTGCGCGAAACTCGAGGCCGAACTCGCTGCGCTGCCGCCGGACGAATCGGCGGCGTTCGCGAAGGAAATGGGGCTCGAAGGCAGCGGTCTCGATCATCTGATCCTTGCCGCGTATCGCTTGCTCGACCTGATGACGTTTCTCACCGCAGGCGAAAAGGAGACTCGCGCGTGGACGATCGCGCGCGGGACCAAAGCGCCGCAGGCCGCCGGGACCATTCATAGCGATATCGAGCGCGGGTTTATCCGCGCGGAGATCGCGTCGTACGAGGACTTGGTTCGCCTGAAGGGATTGCAGGCCGTTCGAGAAGCCGGCCTTCTTCGATCCGAGGGACGTGAATACGTCATGCAAGAAGGCGACGTCGTCAACTTCCGCTTCAACGTCTAACCGCGTCTCACGCCGCACCAGGAGCACGTTCATGGCATCTACCGCTTCCGCAGCCAGCCACGACGGTCAAGTATCGGTCTTCGGCGAAGGCATCGCGTATTTCAACGAGGCCGCCGCCAAGCTCGAACTGAACGAGAACATGAAGCGCGTCCTCACGCATCCGTCACGGCAAGTCATCATCTCCATCCCGTTCGCGCGCGATAACGGACAATTCGAGGTGTTCACCGGTTTTCGCGTGCAGTATAATTTCGCACGGGGCCCCGCGAAGGGCGGCGTTCGATTCCATCCCGGCGTGACGCTCGACGAAGTCACGGCGCTCGCGTTTTGGATGACGTGGAAGTGCGCCGTCGTGGACCTGCCGTTCGGCGGCGCCAAGGGTGGCGTCACGTGTGATCCGGCGACGCTTTCGCCGGCGGAGAACGAGCGTTTGACGCGCCGGTACACGGCGGAGATCATCGAGATCATCGGTCCGGACAAAGACGTTCCCGCACCGGACGTCGGCACCAATCCGCAGACGATGGCATGGATGATGGACACCGTCTCGATGCACTTGCGCGGCTATACGCCCGGCGTCGTCACCGGCAAGCCGCTCTGCGTCGGCGGCTCTCGCGGCAGAGTTGAAGCGACCGGACGCGGTGTGATGCTCACGATCGAAGCGGCGCTCGAAAAGCTCGGCAAGTCGTTGAAAGGGGCGACCGTCGCCGTCCAGGGCTTCGGCAACGTCGGCTCCATCTCGGCCAAATTGTTGCACGAGCATGGCGCGAAGGTGGTCGGCATCAGCGACGCGTTCACCGGCATTCACAACGAGAACGGCATCGATATCGCGGCGGCCATCAAACACGTGACCGACCCGAAGAATACGAAGCACAGCCTCGAAGGCTTCGCGGGTGGCGAAACCATCAACAATAGCCAGTTGCTGGAGCTGCCATGCGACATTCTGGTTCCGGCGGCGCTCGAGAATCAGATCACGAAGAAAAATGTGAAGAACATCAAGGCGCACCTCATCGCAGAAGGCGCGAACGGACCGACGACAGCCGAAGCGAATAAAGTGCTTGCAGACGGCGGCATCACGGTAATCCCCGATATTTTGGCCAACGCGGGCGGTGTGACCGTCTCGTACTTCGAGTGGGCTCAAGACCGCGCCGGATACTATTGGAAAGAGAGCGAGGTCAACGAGCGGCTGAAGGACGTGCTGCGTGAGAATTTCGATGCGGTCTGGGGGATGGCGAAAGAGCACAAGACCGATCTGCGCACGGCGGCCTACATGGTAGCGATCCAGCGCGTCGCCGACAGTTACAAGACGCGCGGCTTCTACGCGTAACACTTTCAATCTGGGGCCGGCCTTTATGGTCGGCCCGCGTATTGTAGTAGGGCAAGCATCGCTTGCCCTCGTTTTTCTGGACGAATTAACCGCCGTGGCTGCCCAAGTCGTTCACGCATGACCGCTGACACCGCCCCGGCCTTCGAGCGCGGAGCGTGGAGCGGCTGGCGAGTGATTCTCGTCTTCGTCCTCGCACAGCTTGCGTTCGTAGCTGCCGGAGCGATCACTGCAATCGTTGGCCGGTATCCGGCCGTCGCCCACGGCGTAGCCATCCATGGCTTTATCGGACTCACCCCAACAACGCTGTTTGCGTCCGTGCTCGCGCGAACGGTGGCTGTATTGGCTGTCATCTTCGGCGCCCGTCGATGGCTTTCACGCTCGGCTTCGCCCGAAAGTTTCGGATTTGTTCAGCCGTCTGCCCGATTGATCTTTCAAGGAATCCTCGCTGGAATCGTTCTGCTTATCATCAGCGGCTTTGTCACGGCAGTCCAAACCAAACTCCTGGGATCACATCCAAACGTGTGGTCAACGATATTGGCAAGTCATCATGGGCCCGCTGCATTCCTGCTCGATGTCTCGCAGGGGGCGGTGATCACGCCATTCGCCGAGGAATTGATGTTTCGGGGTTTCGTCTTCGCAGCGCTCGTTCAACGAACTCCGGTTTGGGTCGCCGTCATATTGAGCGCGGCGCTATTCGCGGCTTGGCATTTCGAATTGGTTTCATTTGCAGTGCACTTCGTGACCGGCGCGGGTCTCGCGCTCTTATACTATCGCACTCGGAATCTCTGGTCGACGATTGCCGCACACGGCACGATCAACGGCATTGTGTTCTCGATTCTTTTTATGCTGCATCCCTGATCGCCGAATGTAGCTAGCGGGCAAGCGATGCTTGTCCTAATAGGGGGATTACGATTTCTTGCCGTAAGTCGCTTCCAGGTATGGGATAATGCGGTCATCGTCGTCGATCACAATGTCACCGTCGACGAGAACAGGCACCTCCGGCTGACCGGAAATGGCCAAGACCTCGCGGCGCTGCGAATGAGGAATCGGTACTTCGATGCCTTCGTATGCGAGGCCCAGCCTGTCCAAGACGCGCATAACCCGTACGCAGTACCCACACCAATCGGCTTTGTACAATTTCAGTTTGGGTCGAATCGCCTCCATGTACCTCAGGTGCGCCCTGTACCGCCACGAGCCCTTGAGGGCAAGGCGGCCAAGCCATTCGAATGGTCGTCACGGTCACTCATTATAGGGGTATATGAATTCCGGCAAAGGCGCCGCCGATGATAGAGTGGAAACGATAGCAGGCGGGTGGCATCCTGCGACCGGATCGCCGGGGAATGCACATGTTCGAACAAATTCCGGCTTCTAGTGAAATGCTCACCGAACGACCGCGCATCCGCCGTCGGGTCATCGTCGCGCTCGCCCTTTTCGTGATCGGGTCCGCGCTTCTCCACGTCTCGTTTGGTTCGTCGGTTGCCGCGATGTCCGCACACTGGCGCAATGCCGGTCCGTCCGGTCAAGACGCGGTAACGGTCATCACCTTTTCGCGCCACGTGCGCGACATATTCGTGCGGCCCACCCCGACACCGACGCCTCCGCCCGTCATCGCCAAGCGCACGGTGTTGCATCTCGCCCAATTGAAATACCGGGAAATCGGTTCGGCGAATCCGGCAAGCGGCCGGAGGGCCAACTTGGCACAGCGCGTTGCGCTGATCTCGCTGCAGCGGCCGGAAAAAGCGAAGATTCCGCCCGCAGAGAGCGCACCGCGCGTCGCTGCGACCGAAGTTCCATCGGTGACGTCGCATTCCGCGACATCGGCGACCGCCGAAACCGGCGGTACATCGGATGAGCTTGCGAGTGCAGTCGTATGGGGCGACGACAATCCCGTGCGCATCGTCCGTCAAGCCGCTCTGCCCGGCGGACTCACCGCGACCGCGCGACCGGCGCGTGTCGAGATCGAAGTCGGACCGGACGGCAACGTGATCAGCGTTTCACTCGTGCAGTCGTCCGGCGATTCGACCTTCGACGCGGCTGCGCTCGAAGCCGCGAAGCAGTCCGTCTACGCGCCCGCAACGCTGAACGGCTTGCCGGTGCACGGCACTTGCACTATAGACTATCCGACCGGCGGGACCAGCCCTACCTGATAGAATCCAACGCAGTCAACGCGGAGCATGCGAAAGCACGTGTGATTGCTTATGCGCGCGCGCTCGGATTCGATCTCGTCGGTATCGCCGGCGCCGAACCGTTCGAGCCAGAGCGCCAAACATTTGAGCGGCGAACTGCGAGCGGTATGCTCGGTCAGTGGCGCTATCCGCCGGATCGAATCGCGCTCGTCACAGATCCGCGCGCGTCGCTGCCCGGCGCCAGGTCGATCGTCTGCACGGCGACATCGTATCTCACCGGCGACAAGCCGCACGATCCCTATGCGCCCGGACTTCGCGGGGCGGTTTCTCGGCACTCATGGGGCAGCGACTACCATCGCGTCATCGGCGGCAGGTTGCGCGCGCTCGCCAAGTGGATCGAGTCCGAGTTTTCTGGCGTCGCATGTCTCGCATGTGTCGACACCGGTCCGCTCATCGACCGCGCCGCCGCCGTGCGCGCCGGCATCGGGTGGTTCGGCAAGAATGCAAACGTCCTGACGCGCGAATTCGGATCGTGGGTCTTGCTCGGCGAGGTGATCACCACACTCGAGCTGCCGCCCGATACGCCCCTTGCGAAGAATTGCGGTGAATGCGTCACCTGTATCGATCGCTGCCCGACGGGTGCCATCGGGGCCGACGGCGCGATCGACGCCCGACGCTGCGTCTCCGACTTGACGCAGCTGAACGCGCCGATTCCGCGCGAATTGCGCGCCGCGATCGGTAACCGCATCTGGGGCTGCGACGACTGCCAATCGGTGTGTCCGGTGAACGAACGCAAGGAGCGCGATGGCGCCGGCGGGAGCGTGACCTTCGCACCGCTGCCGGATATCGGCACGTCGGTCGACTTGCCCGCAGTGCTGCGCATGACCAAAGGCCAGTTCCGCCGCTGGTTCAAACCGACGTCGATGGCGTGGCGCGGGAAGGCCGTGCTCCAGCGCAACGCGGCTGTCGCACTCGGCAATTCGCGCGACAAAGGCGCCGTGCTGCCGCTGATCGAGGCGCTGCGCGACCGCAAACCGCTCGTGCGCGGGCACGCCGCGTGGGCGCTCGGTGAGCTCGGCGCCTTGGCGGGCGATGAAGGTAAGGCCGCGCTCGAAGACCTGCGCGCGACAGAAGGAGTCGAATGGGTGCGCACTGAGGCTGCATTCGCGCTGAAGCGATTGGCCGGCGTCGCCGGCGGGCTGCTATAAGGCGATCGCGACGTTTTCGTCGGCTGCGCTTGCCCTTAGCGCGACCGTCGCCGTCCAAACGAGGCGATCCGGCGCGCCGGCGACCGCGATCGAGCGCGATTCGATCACGGAAAACTCTTCCGAACAAAGCCAGATCGGACCAGCCTGCGAGCGTCCATAGACGGGCGCCGCTTCGCGTGCGATGCCGAACGCTTGCCGGACAGCAAGTCCCGCATCCGATGTGGCCGCAAGGGTGACGACCCGCCGCTGCGCGGCCGTCCACGCATCAGCACAGCGTGACCAGGCTCCGGCATCGGTGCCGGCGCCTTCGCATGCGGCAAGTGACGGCTGGCGCGCCGCGTCGATCAGCTCGGCAAGACGCGCGAGCTGTCGGGTCGGCACGGCATGCTCGGACGATAGGGACGAACAGTAAACTGAGACCTGTCGGCCATCCAGAGGAAAAGAGATCCGCAGCGCACCGTGTGGCTCTCCCGATTGCCCGAAGTCAAAGCGATCGAGCGATCCGACCGCGAGCCCGGCTTTCCATAACAACGCGAGGCCTGCGTTTTCGCCGCTCCAGCTTTGGGTGGCGGCTCGCATCGATCGCGGCGCCGCCAATCGCAAGGCGCGCGCAGGCCCGACGCCGGTCAGCGCGACGACATCCGGTCCGTGCGCGAACACCGCGTCTTCCAGCTGGTCGCCGAGGGCGCCGGCGTTCGCCGTCAGGATCCGAATGCGTTGCATGACTTCTCGCATTTGGGTGCGGTAGGGAATCCCCCTTGTGGATAAAAACATCGCACCATGAACCTCGGTGCATTAGAAATCACATTTTGCGGACACGCGACGTTCGCCATGAAATCTCCCGGCGGCAAACACGTCATGATCGATCCGTTCTTGGAACAAAATCCGATGTGCCCGCCGGAATTAAAAGTACCAAAGGCACTTGACACGATTTTCGTCACGCACGGCCATCTCGATCACATCGCCGACGCGACGCCGCTAGCGAAGCGCTTCAGCTGCACGTGCGTCGCCATTCCCGAAACCGCGGCATGGCTTGCCAAGCAAGGCGTTGCGAACACGATCGACATGAACAAAGGCGGCACGGTCGACGTCGGCGGCGTCAAAGCGACCATGACGCACGCGGTGCACAGCTGTGGCATCAGAGACGGCGACAACCGGATCTACGGCGGTGAAGCGGCGGGCTACGTACTCACGTTCGAAAATGGCATTCGCGTGTACCACGCCGGCGATACCACGGTCTTCAGCGACATGAAGATCATCGCAGATCTGTACAAACCGGATGTGTTGCTGCTGCCGATCGGCGATCACTATACCATGGATCCACTGCAGGCGGCCTACGCGATACGCCTCATGGACGCAAAAGTGGTCGTGCCCATGCACTACGCCACATTTCCGGTGCTCACCGGCACGCCCGAGCGCTTACGCGAGCTGACCGCCGACATCGCCGGGCTTCGCATCATCGCCCTCAAACCGGGCCAGACGTTGACCGGAGAGCTCGAAGTCCGTTAACCCTCGCCCGCTAGACCACTTTGACCACGATCCGTCGGATGAGCCGCCCGATCGCTTCGGCTCGATCCGCGCTGTTGCTCAGGTGGCGGTAGATCTCACGGCGCTTCAGCGCCGTGGGCAAATCCGGATCGTCGAACAGTACGGCGATCGTGCGGCGATAGACGTCCTCCACGCGGTGCTCTGCACGCATCGCAGCCCGAGCCCCGTCGGTCGCGCGCTTTGGTTCCGTTTGCAGTGCCGTGACGGAATCCAAGATCTGGCGCGTCGCGTCCGCAAGGATTTTCCCCATCTCCGCCATTTCCGCTGTCGACTTGATCGCGAAAAGCTTGAGCTCCCGCGCTGCATTGTTGAGATAGTCGAGCATTCGATCCATCGCCTCGCTCAATCCATAGAGATCCTGCCGGTCGATGGGGGTGACGAACGTATCCTGCAGTGCGTCGATCATGTCACGAAGTGTGAGGTCGCCGCGGTTTTCGATCTCGTGGACTTGATCCGAAAGCGCAGTGTCGCCGGTTTCGATGTATTGCAGTAATTTCGCGCTGGCCTCGCACAACAACGCAGCGTGCTGGCGCAGCAGGCCGTAGAAGCGGTCGGCCTGCGTCGGGCGGAACAGATTGGTCAGCCACATGGCGTTTTCTCCTCAATGAAACACGCGCAGGATGAACGTCGCGAGCGCTCCAGCGCAAAGCGCGGTGGGCGCCGTGAGGAACCACGATCCGACGATACGGAACACCGTCTGCCAATGCAGCGTCCGCGGGTTGTCGCTTGCGCCGACGCCGAGGATCGCGCTCGTCGCAGTCTGCGTGGAGCTTACCGGCCCGCCGAAAATGGCCGCGCCGATCACGGTCATTCCCGCGGCAAGCTGAAACGCGAGCGCATGCGGTGGGCGGATCGAGTACAATTTTGCGCCCACGGTCCGCGCGATTCGCGAACCGCCGAATATCATGCCGAGCGTGAAAGCGAGTGCGGTGAGCCCGATCGTCCACAAGGGCGTCGCAAACGATATCCCGCCGCCGGACACGAGCAGCGCTGCGGCGAAAAGTCCGACCGTCTTTTCCGCGTCGTTCGCGCCATACCCGAGCGACTGCAGCGCGATCGTCAGCCATTGCAGCCGCATGATTCGGTCGCCGGTGCGGCGCGACACGAACGAGAGGATCAGGAGGACGATCGCATAGGCGAGCGCGCCCACGAGAAACCCGATCGCCGGCGACAAGACCAATGCGATCGCAACTTTCCCGACGCCGTGCCAGTGCACGGCCGCCAACCCGGGGCCGGCCCACAGCGATCCGACCATCGCCCCGACCAACGCGACCGAACCGCTCGTCGGCACGCGCGCGTAGTACATGACGAGGCGGGTGATGATACCGCCGGCGATTCCCGCGCCGAGCAGTGCCGCTCCAAGATGCGGATAGTCTGCTATTCCCGTCGCGATGGTAGTCGCGACTGCCGTGCCAAGGACGATCGGACCGAAGAGCACCCCGACTGCGATGATGCACATCGAGACGGGCGGCGATATGACGCGGCTCGCCGCGGCAGCCGCGAGCAGATTGCCTCCGTCACTGGCGCCGGAAATCAGCGTGTAGGCGATTGCCAACGCGACGATGCCGAAGAACGGGCCGGGATCCGTCTGCAGTCCCCCGCGCTCAGATGATGCGCTTGCCGAGCAGCGAGCAGATCAGGCCAACCGCAAAGCGCGCGGTCATGTTGTGCTCATCGAGGGCAGGGTTGACCTCGGTGAGCTCCATCGAGTGCGCGATGCCGCTTTCCGCCAACATCTCCATGGCGAGATGCGCCTCGCGGTACGTGAGGCCGCCGGGCACGGGAGTCCCGGTCCCCGGCGCCATCGCCGGATCGACCGAATCGATGTCCACGCTGATGTGCGCGCTCGCCGCGCCGCGACCGGCCTTCTCGATCGCATGGTCCACGACATAGGCCATCCCCAGCCGGTCGATGTCCGTCATCGTGAACGCGGTCATGCCGCGTTCACGGATGGCGTGACGCTCGTGCGGATCGAGGTCCCGCAAACCCACGAAGACGGTCCTCGTCGGATCCACCGCCGGCGTATGAAATTCAGGATTTGGGAACAGGTTTGGCGCGTCGCCGAGCGCAGAGGCGAGCGCCATTCCGTGGAGATTGCCGGTCGGCGTCGACGCCGGTGAGTTCATATCTGCGTGGGCGTCGATCCAGATGAGTCCTTGCGCGCCGACCACGCGAGCGCAGCCGGCCAGCGCGCCCGTCGCCAGAGAATGGTCGCCGCCCATCACCACGGGAAATGCCCCGCTTCGCAGCGATTTTTCGACCGCCGCCGCGGTGTTGAGGCACGTTTGCCGCACTGCCGCGACGTGGCGCGGCTGACCCGGTCCACCCAAGTCGCGCTCGTCGGACTCGGGTACGACGACGTCGCCGCAATCGACCACCGCGCAGTCGAGCGCCTTGAGCTGCTCGAATACGCCGGCGGCACGTAGCGCGCTTGGGCCGAGGCGAACTCCTCGCCGCCCCGCGCCGATGTCGATAGGCACGCCGATCAGGTCGATGCGCCTGCCGGAAGCTCCGGCCATGTTGAAACGCTCGCTTTCAGGGAGAGGACGCGAACGACCGCAATATTGTCCTGACCGTCGGCGTATTCCGCTACGTGTCCCAATATATTCTTACGAAATAGTGGCAGGCAAGAGACGGGTCCGCAGCGCAAAAAAGCCCGCAGACGCAGAAATCAACTTCGCGAGTTCACATTCGCCGCGCACTTGTAATGGAGCACGCAATGTTCAATTCATTTGCCCGTTATACAGCCTTTTGTTTGGCGGCCGCATCGCTCGTCGCGCTTGCAACGCCTGCCTTCGCGGCCGATGATGGCGCGATCACAGGAACCGTCATCAACGAGACCTCGGGTGCGCCGATCAACGGCGCCAAAGTGGAATTGCTGGCCAGCGGCGGCACGCGCACGACGAACACCGACGCGCAAGGAAAGTTCGCGTTCAGCGCACTGGCCGCAGGGTCGTACGAAGTACGCGCCTCAGCCGCGCAGTATGTCGCGTACGATACGGCGCCGTTCGCGCTTGCCGCGTCGCAACATTTTGATCTCGCGGTGTTCCTCCAGCCTGCGAGCGGTTCATCGATAAGCACGCTCGGCCACGTTGTGGCGACCGGTCAGCGCGTGCTGAATCACTCGTCTGCCGCGACGGACGTCTTGTCGAACCAAGCGTTCGTCAATCAAGGCTTGCCGCAAGTGCAGAACGGGTTAGAGAAAATCCCAGGCATCACCATTGAGCACCACAACAATGGCGCACCTGGCAATGTCGCGTCGCTCACGATTCGGGGCGCCGGCGGATTCGTCGGCGGATCGAATACCGGCTATGAGGTGCTCGTGCTTCAGGACGGCCAACCCATGCGAAATGGTCAATACGGCGACTTCGATCTCTCGGCGACAACACCGGCTATCTATTCGCACGTGGAAGTCGTCAAGGGACTTGGCGGGACGTCACTGTTCGGCGCAAATACCATCGGCGGAACGTTGAATCTCGTGACCCGGGATCCACAATCGACGCCTGGGGGCGAAGTCATCTATTCGATCGGCGGCTTCGGAACACAAGATGTCAATCTCGCGGGCACGGATACGATCGGCCGACTTGGCTATTTGATCGATCTGCACCACTATGGCACGGATGGGTACATTCCACCGTCGTACCGGGTCGACTACAGCGGCACCGTGTCCATTCCGTCGCTCTATTTCGGACTGCGCTCCGGCATGGCGAAATTCAAGTACGCGATGTCGCCGACGACTTCCGGCGTGTTGACATTTAGCGACGAATCAGACATCAGAGATCAAACGGGCCTTCTTTCGGATCCAAACGGCGGCAACGGGCCGTCGGGATTTCCAAGTTTCTTCGGTTTTCCGGGCAACTACGTCACCAACATCCAGCCGAAGTATTCGTTCGACCTTTACTCGCTGATCGGCGGCGGGAGCCTTGAATTGCGGGCGTATCATCAATGGATCGCCCGGGTCGTCGATGGCGAGAACGCAGCGACACCGGCATCGGGATGCTGCTTCATCCAACTCTCGGACGACCGGCTCACCGGCCTCAGCGGACTGTGGAGCAAGGATTTCGGGAACAACACCTTCGCGATCGGTGCCGGAGGCAACGGCGACTACTTCAACTATGGATCCCTCGGGGGTGGCTCGTTTATCCCGACGACCAAGATCACGTTTTCGCCGGCGGATTGCAGAAATTCCGGTAACTGCCAAGCGACGCAAATCGAGAAGACGATTCTCGTGCGCGACGATGACGCCGTGAGTCAGAAATTCGATCTCACGTTTGCCGGCTACTACAGCAACTACAACACGCTCAACGTGAAACGATTCGATCCACGCTTCGCGATCGTCAATAAACCGAACAGCGATACCGTCCTTCGATTGTCCTTGGCCACCGGTTTCGCGGCGCCCCGGCTTTCTGATATTCAGGCGTACCTGAATACGAGCCATTTCAGTGCGACGCAATTCGGCGGCTGCCCGATGTCGGAACCCCAGTGCGCCGCCTCGGCCGGTAATCCAAACGTCAAGGCGGAAACCGCGGCCGGCATAGACCTAGGGTATGAACACATTTTCGGGAACGGCGGCGATTTCAACATCGACCTCTATCGCACAAACCTTCACGATCATATCTTCTCCGGCTTCACGGCGGCGCCGCCGGGAACGCCGACCTTTGACAACGGAAATCCGATCCTCTTCCTCGAGCAGCCGATAAACTTGGCTGGGACCGTGTATACAGGAGTCGAGACGAGCGCGACGGTGCCGCTCAGCGATAGGTTCTCATTTGATCCTTACTACAATATTCAAGCTGCGTACCCGACCGATGTGCCGCTGTTCACCCAACAAGCGCTTGGAAACGTCGTGGACAATCAGCAATATCAGAGCGTTCCGGTTCATAAATACGGATGGGGGTTCGACTACCATACGCTGTCGCGGGCGACGAGCATAACGGTCGGCGCGGACTACTACGCGAAGAACAACAGCCTCAACGTCAAGCCATTTTGGGTCTACAACAGTTCGCTCAACATGCCGATCGGCGACGACATGCTGCACGTGGGCTGGGTGAACATGTTCAACACGAACGCCGGTCTTTGGGAGACGTTCAATGGCGGCGTTCCTTACCCGGGCCCACCGGGCTGCACCGCCAACGGCGGTTCTTTCGGTCCTTGCGCCGCCGGCAATCTGTTCCTAACGAACGCGTTCCAACGGGCGCCGCACATGCTGACTGTGACGCTCGACCGTCGCTGGGGGTCGCTGCTGCACTAGACCGCCAGCGCTGTTCGGCAGGCACGATTCCGGATGGCGGCGTAGGTCTTCGCGTCTGACCTGCGCGCCCATCCGGAGGCAACGTTCATGCGGCGTCTTTTCGCGCTTGCAGCGGCAGTGCTGCTCGTGGGCTGCACGAGCGGGTCCACGTCAAGCTCGCAAACCGCAACCAGCGGACCCAGCTTCGCGATGGTCACGGACGTCGGCGGCTTAGGCGACAAGTCGTTCAATGACTCCGCAAATCGCGGCTTGCAGATCGCGCAAAAACAGTTCGGCGCGCACGTCACCGTGCTCCAATCCCGCGCGGTCACCGATTACGAGCCGAATCTGTCGACCCTCGCGCAGCAAGGCAACGAGCTCATCTTCGCGATCGGTTTCCTCATGCACGACTCGCTCAACAATGTCGCGCCGCGCTTTCCCAAGACGCATTTCGCCATCGTCGACTCGGTGGTCGACCAGCCCAACGTCACCTCGATCACCTTTAAAGAAGAGGAAAGCTCGTTCTTGGCCGGCGTGATCGCCGGGCTGACGACGAAAAAGGGCACCGTCGCATTTCTCGGCGGCATCGAATCGCCGCTGATCGAGAAGTTCCAGGCGGGATTCGCCGCGGGAGTCGTTTCGGTGAATCCGCACGTCGCCGTTCTGGTGAAATACACGGGTTCGTTCGACGACGTCGCCACCGGCAAGGAATATGCGAGCGTCCTCTACGATCAAGGCGCCGATATCATCTATGCCGCGGCCGGCAAGTGCGGCCTGGGAGCGATCGATGAAGCGAAATCCCGTCCCGCCGGCGACTACATCATCGGGGTGGATTCGGATCAAGATGCGATCGCGCCGGGCAAGGTGCTGACGAGCGCGCTCAAACACGTCGACAATGCGGTCCTCGCGCTTGCGAAGGACGCGGTCCTCGGATCGATTCCCGGCGGTACGCTCGTGTTCGGCCTCAAAGACGGCGGGGTCGGCCTCACGGAGATGAAGTACTCGAAGCAACTCCTTCCCAAGGGCGCGCTTCAGACCGAAGCGGCCTACGAGAAACTCATCGCATCCGGCAAACTTGTGGTGCCGTTCACGCTCGCGCAGCTCAAAGTGTTCGTCCCGGTGCATCCGGCCGCGGTGAAGTGATCGCGAGCGGGCCGCCCGGCGCGGAGACAAGCCTCGCGGCTCGCGGCATCACCAAGCGGTTCGGCGGTCTGGTCGCAGTCGATGATGTCGATTTCGATGTGCGCGCGGGCGAAGTGCATGCGCTCATCGGTGAGAACGGCGCCGGCAAGAGCACGCTGATGAGCGTGCTGTACGGGTTGCACCAGCCCGACGGCGGCGCAATCTTGATGCACGGGCGCGAGACGCGCCTCGCATCGTGCGCTGACGCGATGCGCGCCGGCATCGGCATGGTCTTCCAACACTTTCTGCTGATCGAGCGCTTCACGGTCGCGGAAAACGTGCTGCTCGGCCGCGAGCCGAGCCGCGCCGGCTTCCTCAAGACCGCCGAGGCGATCGCGGAAGTCGCCGCGCTCGCGGAGTCATACGGCTTTCCGCTCGACCCCGCCGCGCGCGTGGAATCGCTGAACGTCGGTGCGCGACAACAAGTCGAGCTGCTCAAAGTATTGGAGCGCGACGCGCGCATCGTCATCCTCGACGAACCGACGGCCGCGCTCTCGCCGGCGGAAGCGAAGTCGCTCTTCACCGTCGTGCGACGTCTGCGCGGTGAAGGCCGGGCGGTGATCCTGATCGCGCACAAGCTCAAAGAAGTGCTCGCGCTTGCGGACCGTGTGACGGTGCTGCGCCGCGGCAGAGTGACCGGGTCGCTCCCGATCGAGCAAGCGGATGCGAACACGCTCGCCACGATGATGGTCGGTCGCGCGATCGATCTCGATGCGCGCGAGCCGCGCAGAACCCAAAGCGGCGCCGTCGCGCTCACGGTGCGCGGATTGCGCGTGGCGCGCGACGACGGCGCGCCGGCCGTTCGCGACGTCGATCTCGACGTGCGCAGCGGCGAGATTCTCGGCGTCGCAGGCGTTGAGGGCAATGGCCAGATGGAATTCGCCGAAGCCTTATACGGATTGCGGCCGGTCACCGCCGGTCGCGTGACTCTCGAAGGCGACGACATCACGAATCGCGCTACCGCCGCGCGCAGGGCGGCGGGCATGCGTTATGTTCCAGCAGACCGCCAGCGCGAAGGACTCGTGCTGGAATTCGACACGGTCGAGAACGCGCTGCTCGGCGACCAACGGCGGACGCGCCTCGGCGCATCGGTGAACCTCCGCCTAGGCCGCGAACGCGCAGATGCGATCGACGCGCGCTACGCGATGGCCGGGTACGATCCGTCTCGCCGGGCTGTCGAGTACTCCGGCGGCACGCAGCAAAAACTCATCGTCGGACGCGAAATGACCGATGACGCGCGCGCGCTGATCTGCGTC
>DATBOZ010000034.1:0-5620 GCA_036561585.1 Candidatus Eremiobacteraceae bacterium
TTGCTCGTCGAGGTCCAGGCGCTCGTGTCGTCCGCCGGTTACGGCACGCCGCGCAGATTGGTCAGCGGTTTGGACTACAATAGGGCGTGCATGATCGTCGCCGTCCTGGAGCGGCGGCTCGGCATGCAGTTGGGAACGCACGACGTCTACATGAGCGTCGTCGGCGGACTCAAGGTGAGCGAGCCGGCCGCCGATCTCGGCATCGCTGTTGCGATCGCATCCGCGTTACGAAACCGGCCGGTCGCCGACGATCTCGTCTGCTTCGGCGAAATCGGATTGGCCGGCGAACTTCGGGCTGTCAGCGGCGCGGAACGCCGCCTCGACGAGAGCGCAAAGCTCGGATTCCGGATTGCGATCATGCCGAATCGACCGCGCGATCACGCGCCGACAAGCGCGTTGGAATGCAAGTCGGCGCGCACGCTTGCCGACGCGATCGCGCTCGCGTTGGACTAGTGGGGAGGAGAGCCGCTGCCCGGCGATGTTCTTTCGGAGAGCGCCTTGATATGCTCCAACACGCGGGAATGAATCGCGTGGATGATGGGGTCGGACCATACTTCCCAGTATGCTTGTGGCCAAAGGCGATCCGTATACCACGTCGTCCCCACGAGTCGCGAGCGGTTGCGTCCTAGAGGCACGATCTTGAATTCGCCGCGCGCCGCTTCTAAGAAACCCTGAAGGTGCGGTGTCGTCAAGTTTTCGTACGGGCTCAACTCCCTCATCGGCGGGGGACTCTGAATCACATCGAAGGCTAACACGCGAGGCGCGTCCCATGCCGTGATCGGCTCGACGAATGCACCGGTCGAGAAGCGGCAATATCGGATGGCGCCTACGCCGTGGCCGACGATCGTCGCGCTTTGCGGGTACGCGATGCCGGCTTTGAAATAAATTTCGCCCGGCGCTGCGAGCGGCGAGAACGACACGACGTTCTTCCACACCGTCTCACTTGGTGCATCGATGTCGACCGACGTCGTCACGGACATCAACGGCGGATTCTGCGCATCGGCCGCCGACGCGGCGATGACCAGCGGCGCGAGAATGATGATGAGAAGCATAGAGACGGCGGCACGGCCGCCAGCCGGTCCGGTCCTTTGAAGTTGGTATCCAAGCGCTGCGCCGAGCAACCCGAGAATCAACGCGAGCGGAAGCGCCATCAGGATACAGATCGCGCCCTCCGCCGCGAGCGCGAACATCAGCAGCGCCGAGATCAGCACCGATGCCACAGCCGCCAAGATGCAGTCGCCCAGCGTGGTCCGCCGATGGTAGCCGACAAACAATGCGGCGAACGTGCCTTGCAAGAAAGGCACGCCGACAAACACGCCCCAGCCGTACTCCTCAAGCACGCGCGTGCCGAGTTGCACCGCACCAAAACCAAGCACTCCGGCCGTAACGATCGACAAGATTACTGCTCCGAAGCGGTCGGTAGGAATAAGGCGTCCGACCCAGTCGCGAACTGGATGTCCTGTGTCTGATGCCGGCTGATCGCGAACCTCGGGCAGCGCACAGAGCAGCGCGAAGAGAACGACGTTCACGACGGGGATGAAGAACAACACGACGATCCATTCGGGCATGCGCATCGCGCGCAATCGCTTGATCGTCGTCGCGACGCCGACCCAAAGGAATGGAAGCGACGCCGCTGCAAGTGTCAGAAGAAATGCATAGTCGTGAAAGCCGAGCGCCGTCAATCTCGAGTCGGCCCCGATCGGCGCCCAATAATCGAAGATCGACCAATCATGCCCGAACCGCGGCGCGATCAGCCACCGATCAAGATTGAACTTGATGCCGAACGCCACGAAACCGATGACTGCGTAGGAAACGCGATCGATCGTCCCTTTCGTCGAAAAGAGCCGATCCAGCAGTGCCATAAACCGTTCCGCTCGCATGGCTGCTACGCTTCACGCATCGCGTTTGGAAGTCATCGCAGCGCGAGGCGGGTGGCGTCGGCTCCGGCGCGAATCGTCCGGCCATGACGCCTGAGCAGATCGTCACCATCGACGGCTCGAATCTTTCGCTTGCCAGGGTCGCGGCCGTTGCGTGCTACGGTGCGAAGGTTGTACTCGACCCGAAGTGCCGCCCGCGGATCAAAGCGGCCCGTGATCTGGTAGAAAAAACGGTCGCGTCTGCAGCGCGCATCTATGGAGTGACTACGGGCTTCGGCCGTCTGAAGAACGTGACGATTCCGCCCGAAGACGCGGTGGCGCTCCAGCGCAATCTCGTGCGAAGCCACGCGAGCGGCGTCGGCGAACCGCTGCCGATCGACGCGACGCGCGCTTCCGTGCTCTTACGCGCGCATTCGCTCGCGCGCGGCAACTCGGGCGTTCGGATCGAAATCGTCGAGCTGCTGATCGAGATGCTCAATCGTAATGTCACGCCGGTGATCCCGTCGCAAGGCTCTGTCGGCGCGTCCGGTGATCTCGCGCCGCTCGCGCATATGGCGCTGGTCCTCACCGGCGAAGGCGAGGCCTGGCACGATGGAAAGAGACTGTCTGCAGCGCGCGCGTTGGCGGCTGCCGCGTTGAAGCCGCTCGAGCTGTCGTTCAAGGAAGGTTTGTCGCTGATCAACGGCACGCAAGTGATGACCGGCATCGGCGCGCTCGCCCTCGTGCGTGCGATGAACGCGTGCAAGGCTGCCGACATCACCGGCGCGATGAGTCTGGAAGCGTACATGGGCACCGACAGTCCGTTCGACGAGCGGATGAACGCATTGCGGCCACATATCGGTCAAGCGCATGTGGCCGCCAACATGCGGCGGCTGCTTCGCGATTCGGGCGTCATGTTGTCGCACCGGGACTGCGACCGGGTACAGGATCCGTATTCGTTCCGCTGCATCCCGGTGGTGCACGGCGCAGTCCGCGACGGCTACGCGTTCGTCGCGAATACCGTCGAGATCGAAATGAACTCGGTCACCGACAACCCGGTGATTTTCCCAGAAGACGAACTCTTCTTGAGCGGCGGCAATTTCCACGGTGAGCCGGTCGCTCTGGCGATGGACTACCTCGCGATCGCACTTGCAGAACTTGGATCGATCGCCGAGCGCCGGATCTACAAACTCGTCGACGGCGCCGAGGGCCTGCCCCCATTCCTCACCGAACGCAGCGGTTTGCGCAGCGGCTACATGCTCGCGCAATATACCGCGGCGGCGCTGGTCAGTGAGAACAAGACGTTGTGCGCGCCGGCGTCGGTGGATTCGATTCCCACGTCGGCCGGCCAAGAAGATCACGTGAGCATGGGCACGATCTCTGCCCGGCAGTGCGAACGCGTCGTCGCGAATCTGGAGAACGTCATCGCGATCGAAGCGCTGTTGGCTGCGCAAGCGTTGGATTTCCGCGCACCCTTGAACTACGGCCGCGGCACTTCGATCGGGCATCGCGCCGTGCGCGCGATCGTGCCGCACCTCGACGACGATCGAAATTTGAGCCTCGATATCGCCGCTGCGAGAGAACTCGTGGCGAGCGGCGCACTCGTGCGCGCAGTCGAGTCAGAGCTCGGCGCACTCTAGCGGCGTGACGCCGCACGAAAGGATTTCGATGACCACGAGCTCGTCGAGCCGTGTCGTCCGCGCGCCGCGCGGGTCAGCGCTCTCCTGCCTCGGCTGGGGCCAAGAAGCGGCGATGCGCATGTTGATGAACAACCTCGATCCGGAAGTTGCGGAGCGCCCGCAAGACCTCGTCGTGTACGGCGGCAGCGGCAAAGCTGCGCGCTCGTGGGAAGCGTTCGACGCCATCGTTCGAACGTTGAAGCGGTTGAAGAACGACGAAACGTTGCTCGTGCAATCCGGCAAACCGGTTGCGGTGTGGCGGACGCACGATGCGGCGCCGCGCGTGTTGATCTCCAACTCGATGCTCGTGCCGAAATGGGCCGATTGGGAGACGTTTCGAAAACTCGAAGCTCAAGGCTTGACGATGTACGGTCAGATGACCGCCGGATCGTGGATCTATATCGGCACGCAAGGTATCTTGCAAGGAACGTACGAGACGTTTGCGGCGCTCGCCGCAAAGCACTTCGGCGGAACCCTGAGGGGCCGGATCGTGCTCACGGCCGGGTTGGGCGGCATGGGTGGCGCGCAACCGCTGGCCGTCACGATGAATGACGGGGTCGCGATTTGCGTCGAAGTGGATCCGTCGCGCATCGCCCGGCGCATCGACGGCAAGTATTGCGATGTCGCGGCGGGGACGATCGATGAAGCGCTCGCGTTGGCCGCGGCAGCAGTACGCGACGGCCGCGCGCTCTCCATCGCATTGCTCGGCAATGCGGCCGAAGTCTTTCCGGAGATGCTGCGCCGGCGCGCACCGATCGACGTGGTCACGGATCAGACGTCCGCGCATGACGCGCTGACCGGATACATCCCCGCGGGTTTCACGCTGGAAGGCGCGGAGGAACTGCGCGACGAGGACGCCGCGCAGTATCAGCGACGCTCCATTGAATCGATGGGCGTGCAAGTCCGCGCGATGATCGATTTTCAAAAGGCCGGCGCGATCGTGTTCGACTACGGCAACAACATCCGCGCACAGGCCAAGCTCGCGGGCGTCAACGACGCGTTTTCGTTCCCGGGATTCACACCGGCGTTCATCCGTCCACTCTTCTGCGAGGGCAAAGGTCCGTTTCGCTGGGCAGCGCTTTCCGGCGATCCGGCGGACATCGCCGCGCTCGACGATGCCTTGCTCGAGACGTTTCCCGAAAACGCGCATTTGCACCGCTGGATCGCGATGGCGCGCGAACGCGTGAAATTTCAGGGGCTTCCTGCGCGCATCTGCTGGCTCGGGTTCGGCGAGCGCGAGAAATTTGGATTGAAGATCAACGCCATGGTGCGCGACGGATCGCTGAAGGCGCCCATCGTGATCGGGCGCGACCATCTGGATGCGGGCTCGGTGGCTTCGCCCAATCGCGAAACCGAAAGCATGCGCGATGGTTCCGACGCGATCGCCGATTGGCCGATTCTCAACGCGCTTATCAACGCGGTCGGCGGCGCGCACTGGGTGAGCCTGCATCACGGCGGCGGTGTTGGCATCGGGTATTCCATCCATGCGGGGATGGTCGTCGTGGCCGACGGTTCCGACGATGCGCACGAACGACTGCGCCGCGTGCTGACCACCGATCCGGGCATGGGCATCGTGCGCCACGCCGACGCCGGGTATCCCGAAGCGATTGCCGCCGCCGACCGCAACGGCATCGACTGGCGGTTCTAGTTCCTGTAATAGGGCGAGCATCGCTCGCCCTGACTTTTTTGGGCGTGCGATGCTCGCTCTACTACATAGGAAAAGTTGGCCGACCGTAAAGGTCGGCCCCACATTACTTCGAGCGGAGGGCTTGGTAGGCTTTGCTTGTCGGGGCGTGATCGAGCAGTCCGGCGATAAGCGCGGTTGCTGCGACGACACCTTCAAGCGACACGCCGGTTTCGAGGCCCATTCCATGCAGCATGTAGAGCAGATCTTCGGTGGCAAGGTTGCCGGCTGCGCCCGGCGCGTAGGGACAGCCGCCAAACCCGCCAGCGGCGCTGTCGATGATCGTGATGCCGCATTGCAACGCGGCGAGCACGTTTGCCAGCGCGGTGCCGCGCGTGTCGTGGAAGTGCATCGCGAGCTGTCCGGCATTCGTTCGCGCAAGCAATCGCGCGCATAGTTCT
>DATBOZ010000035.1:0-15319 GCA_036561585.1 Candidatus Eremiobacteraceae bacterium
CAAATACCCTTCTCTACGGTCCGGGCGGCCTCGCGCTTGACCACACCGGCGCGATCTACGTGACGAACTACAGCGGCAATAGCGTGACCGTGTATCCGCAGAACGCCAACGGAAACGTCGCGCCGATTCGAACGATCGCCGGCCCGGCAACCGGGCTCGACACTCCCGTCGAAGTCACGTTCGACAGCAGCGGAAAGATCTACGTAGTCAACCGCGACGGCAATAGCGTGACCGTCTACGCCGCCAACGCGAACGGCAACGTCGCACCGTTGCACACCATCGCCGGCATGAACACGCTCCTGCACTTGCCGGCCGGGATGGCATTGCGCTAGCGCGATTTGTCTTGTAGGCGTCGCGGCAGAAATGCGAACGGTCTCCCGAGCAGCGAAAAAATGCGTTGCGCGGGAGACCGTTACGAGACGGCCGCTACGGCGTGCCGATGAGTAGGCCCGTCGGCTGCGCGATGCCGTTCGTCAGCGTCGCATACGGCGTGAATTGCCCGTGTTTGTAGGCGTAAACCGCGATAGGCGTGCTGATGTTCGAGTTGACGCCGCCACCGTGCTTCTCGATGCTGATCGCGTACGGAAACGTATAGCCTTGTGTAATGGTCTGGCTCGGCGTCGTGGAGCCCGATGGGTAGACATTGATCTTGTCGCCCGAACCATCCGTCACCCAGAGGTTACCGGTCGTTCGATCGATGGCGACGCCGATCGGTTCGGTCAGACCTTGTAGGTTCAGCGGGTTGACGTTTGTCGTGCCGGCCGGAATCTCGAATACCTGATCCGCGCCGAAATCGGCGACGAAGAGGTTGCCGTTCTTATCGAGCGTGAGGCCAAATGGATCGGTCAAGCCACTACCGGTGATCGTCGTCGAAGGCGACGTGCTGCCGAACGGGTATTCGGTGATGGACGCTGGGAAGTTGCTCACATAGAGCGTACCGTGCTTGTCGATCGCGAGCCCAAGCGGATTGCTGATGCCGGTCGTGATCGTCACGCTATGCGTCGTTTGCCCCTTTGGATATTCGGTGACCGTGCTTGCGCCGCAATTGTTGGCCACGTACAGCGTGCCGGTCTTGTCGAGCACCATCCCATACGGGCACAAGATCGCGTCGGTGATGGTCGCGATCGGCGGGGGATTAGTCTTCAAACTTTTGTGCCTGTAGATGGCGACCTGATTGTTCGTCGAGTCGCCCTCGAAGACGAGCAACGCCGTCGTTGGATATGTCTGCCCGATTCGCGACGAATGGGTGTGACGGTTCGTCTGGGCGGGAGCAAACGGCACGCCGGCATGCACAAACTTTGAGCTTGGGGCTAACGCGTGTGCTCCGCCGTGAAGCGACTGCGGGCGCGCGGGTATCGAGCCTGGTAAAGTGCTGCCGCCGCATCCGGTCGCGGCGAAGAGCGCCGCGACGGCAAGCGCACGTCGCACGTGCAAGAGTGACATGTGGGCCTCCTCAGTCGGGTAGCAAGAAAAGGCTGCGGCTTTTCGACGCCAAAAATGAGCCTCCCGCTGTGATCGCAGACCCTAGTGCTTTTGAACCGGTACTGTTGTACACGCGCGACGGCGACATGAATCAATTGGCCTACATCGCGAGCAGTTGACCATCAGCCGGCGGGCGCGAGCTGCTTCTCGAAAAAGATGCTCGTCGTGACTGCATGCGGCGCCATCGACGAGTACTCACCAAAGATGTCGCAACGCCGAAAGCCGGCTCGCTCGTAAAGACGGATCGCATCGAATTGGCGGTCGCCCGTCTCCAGACGGAGCACGTCGAGGCCGCTGCTGCGCGTCTCCGATTCGATTCGCGCGAGCAATGCACGCGCGACGCCACGGCCCCGAGCCGCGTCGCGCACGTACATGCGTTTGACTTCCGCATACGATTCAAAAAGCGCGACGCCGCCGCAGCCCACGGCGCGTCCGTTGAGTCGAGCGACGAAGAATCGCACATGTGGTTGGAAGATCGTGTCCACACGCAAGCCGTGTTGCTGCTCCGGAAGATACTCCCGAGCGAGCGTCTGGTCGAGTTCGCCGATCAATGCTCGCACCTCATCCGTCGCGGACTGCACGCGTTCGAAGATGATTTCATCCACCCGGCAATATCCGGCCATTGCCGCCGCTCACCTGCTCGCGAAGGCGTCGCGGGCGTCCTCGGGAATGAGAATGTCGCATCGAAACGAATGGCCGCTGCCCACGGAAACGGAGGCCGGCCATGTCCATTCGACCCATCAAACGCCTTATCGAATCGAAGCCCACGCTGGAAGGCGCGGGAGTTCATCTGCGGCGCGCGTTTGGATTCGGCAACACGTCGGAGTTCGATCCGTTCCTCTTGCTCGATGATTTCCGCAATGATGTGCCCGCGGATTACCTGGCCGGCTTTCCATGGCATCCGCATCGGGGTATCGAGACCATCACGTACGTTCTCACCGGAACGGTCGAGCATGGCGACAGCATGGGGCACAACGGCACGATCGCAGCCGGCGACGTGCAATGGATGACCGCCGGTCGAGGCATCATCCATCAAGAGATGCCCAAAGGCGATGCGGCCGGAAGCATGCACGGATTCCAATTGTGGGCGAACCTCCCGGCGTCGCGCAAGATGACCGCGCCGAGATACCAAGAGGTCAAGTCGGGCGACATCCCCGTGGCGAAGGATGATGACGGCACCGAGGTCCGCGTGGTCTGCGGAAATTTCTGGGGGAAGTCGGGCCCGGTGGCCGAGGTCGCAATCGACCCAGTCTACCTGGACGTGACCGTGCCGCCCGGACGCAGAAAGTCACTGCCGGTCGAAACCACGAGCCACGCATTCGCCTACATCTTCGCCGGTGACGCGAAGTTCTGCAATGCGTCCGATCCGCTCGCGGTGCCGACTGAGTCTGCGAATTGGTTAGACACGGCGCCGCCCGCGCTCGCGGAGAATCGATCGCTCGTGCTCTTCGACAAGGGCGACGAGGTGATGGTGCAGGCAGGCGAGGATGGCGTGCGGTTCTTGCTCGTCTCTGGGAAGCCGCTCGGCGAACCGGTTGCCTGGTACGGGCCAATCGTGATGAACACGCAAGCACAGCTCCAGGACGCGTTCACGGAGCTGCGCGAAGGCACGTTTTTGCGATAAGTCTACCTTTTAGTATGGCCCAGGAAAAGCACGAGCGAGCAATCGAACGCTACCACGTCTAAGCTCATCCCGAAAGAGGTGGCGTATGGTCTCCTTTCTTTTCGCGCTTGTGTTGCTTGCCGACGCGAATAGCGATGCCGGAGCGAACGCGCTGGCGGGCACGTTTGCGGCGTTCGGTCTCGTCTGGATGCTCGTCTGCATCGCATTGGTTATCTTGAGTCTGGTCATCAATTGGCGGATCGCGGAAAAGGCCGGGTTCTCGGGCGCCGCAAGTCTGCTGATGCTGATCCCGCTCGTCAATCTGATCGTAGTGATCTATTTCGCGTTCACCGAATGGCCGATCGAGCGGTCGTTGCGCGAGGCGAGGGTTCGCGGAGCGCAGCCCTAGGCCGCACGCGCGGCTTCGATTCGCATCCACTTCTACGCGATTATCGCGCAGCCGATGCATGCTCAAGCCCCATGGCTCGGGACAGGACTTGAAATCTCGACACGAAAACAAACGTTAGTTCGAGCAGGAGGGTCAGCACATCGACACGAGGTCGGGTCGTCTGCCGCATGCGGCAGCGATATGCATCGCGCTCGCGATGCTCGCAGGATGCGGTAACCGGGGCCATTCGGCCGATCACGGTCTGTCTGCTGAACATCAGATCACGGTCTACTATAGTAAGGCCGGCAGCGATGCACTCGTCACGATGCACTATACTGCCGGAGCCAACCTCGCCGGTTCCGCTCTCGCGCAGTATGCCGTTTCGCAATTGCTCGCAGGGCCGTCCGACGCGACGAGCACGCTCATCGTCTTTCCGGCCGACACTCGTGCTCATGCGATGCAGAACGGCTCCACGGTCGACGTCGACCTTTCCGGCGCTATAACCAAACATTATGCCGGCGGCGCAGGCGACGAGGCCGGCCTTTTCAAGTCGCTGACGTTCACGCTGACGGAATTGCCGGGTGTTACGGCAGTGCAAGTGAGCCTCAACGGTCAGATTGAGGCCGCGCTCCCCGGTGGGCATCTCGAGCTTGACGAGCCGCTCACCCGGGAGACGTTCGCGCAGTGACATGCGTCGAGTTTGGGCGAGCGATGCTCGCCCTACTCCAGAGCGGCCGGCCGACCATAAAGGTCGGCACTACATCATCATCGCTGCGGCCGACCCCAAAGGTCGGCCCCACATTGATCGCCCTAGTACTGGCGGTCGCGACGGCGTCGCCGGCGGCGGCGCAATCGCAGGTGTGGGTTGCTGGGCGACAGATCGCATTCGACAAGCTGACCATCGCGTACGGCGACCCGGTGGTTACGCCGCGCGATGCCGGGTTGCACGCAATGCTCGACGCCGTTTCGGCGCGGATGGCATGGCAACCAGGGACGCGCTTCGTCGCGATCACGCGCGCCGACGGCCAACTCATCACCTTTACGATCGGCAGCAATGCGGTCTTCGTCAACGGCGCGGCGACCGCGATCCCATTCGCGCCGTTTTCGCGCAACGGCGACCTCTATCTCCCATTGTTGCCGCTCGCGCGGGCACTCGGACTCGGCGTGCGTGGCTTCCATGGGGGATACGTCTTCGTGCCACAGATCGAGACCGTGAACGTCCATCACGACGGCGTGCGCACCGTCGTGCACGTCCAAGGCTCGGCACAGATCGCTTGGCGAAGCACGTACGAAGCGCGTGCCGCCGCGCATACCTTGACATTTTCCTTTCCGGGCTTTGGCACCGATCTCACTCGCAACCTCGGCATTCGTGACAAAGTCGTCCTAGGCACCACGATCTCGGAAAGCGGGCCGCCGGGATACCCCACGACGAGTATCTCGCTCGCGCTCGCCGGCAAAGCGAAATTCGCGGCGCATCGTTCCGCCGACGGCGTCGGCATGGATATCTATGTCGCGCGAGGAGAGACCGGGTTGCGCGTCAACGCGCCGGCGGCAACACCCAGTGCCGTGACCATGGTCGGCGATGTCACCGTATCGGCGACGACAATCCCGGCCGGCGATCAAGGCCGCACGCAAGCCACCTCGTCACCCGCGCCGCCGCCGTCGCCTATCGCGGTACCCGAGCCCGTGGATACATCATCCGCAGCCGCGGTGGCGACGGCGCAACCAATGCCGCAGCCATCGGCGCAAGCCTCGACGCCGCCGATGGTCGAGCAGAAGATCACCGACGTCTCCGTCGCGCAAGTGCCCACCGGCACGCGCATCACGCTGACGTTCGACGGACCGGTGACCTTCGAGTGGCACCGGCTCGGCGATCCCGACAACCGTTTTTGGCTCGATGTCGATCGAGCGGTGCTCGTCGGGCCTGCACAGGACCTCGACGTCAAACTCGATTTCATCAAATCGGTGCGAGTCAGTCAACATCTCCTCACGCCCGACAAAGTGGTGCGCGTCTCCATCGCCCCATCGCGCGGCACGGATATCCGCATCGGCCAAGTGGCAGGCACCACGAATCAGCTCGGCATCGAAATAGAATCGGCGCCGCCGTCGCCGGATGCGCCGATGGCGGGAACCGGATTTCTTTCAACGGTTGTCGCGGTGCAGTCGCCGCCGTCGCCGGTGATGTCGGCCGCGCCTGTCGCGACGCGCGGCGATCTCATCGTCCTCGACCCGGGCCACGGCGGCAACGACCCAGGCTCCATCAATGCAGATCTCGGTCTGACCGAAAAAAACCTCACGTTGACCATCGCCAAAATCGTGGAGAGCCGCCTGCGGTCCGCCGGGTGGCGCGTCGTCATGACGCGCGACGGTGACTATGAGGTGGGCGACCCGAACGGCATCGATCGGCAAGAGCTGCAGGCCCGCTGCGACGTCGCGAATGCCGCTGGTGCTACCGCGTTCGTCAGCATCCATATCAACGCGTCCGTTTCGACAACACCCAACGGAACGACGACGTATTACTGGCGGCCGGCAGACAAGGCGTTTGCTCAGGACGTACAAAGCGAGACCGTGAACGCTGATGGCATCGTGGACGCGGGTGTCAAACGCGAAGATTTCTACGTCATCAAGCACACGCAGATGCCGGCTGTCCTCGTCGAAACCGCGTACTTGAGCAACGCACACGATGGTGCGATGTTGCAACAGCCTGCGTTCCTCGACCGGATCGCGGCAGGAATCGTCAAGGGTATCATGGACTTCACCGGAGGCCCGAAGGCTCCGCCGCCAACACCCGGCCCATCGCCTTGACAGGACGCTGACATGACTTCCCCGGCGCGCCGAGTTGCAATGTTGGATTCAGGACTCGGCGGCCTCACCGTGCTGTCGGCGCTTCGCGCGCTTTCTTCCGACACCGATATCATCTATTTCGCGGACACGGCGCACGTGCCGTACGGCGGTCGCGAGATGCGCGACGTCGCGCGGCTTGGCGGCGCGATCGTCAAGCGTCTGCTCGTGCACGACCCGTCGGTCATCGTGGTCGCGTCCGGCACAACATGTGCCGCATTCGAGTCCGACGGCTGGCCCGCATCGAACGTACCGCTCGTCGGCGTCGTCAGTTACGGCGCGGCGGCGGCCGTTGAAGCGTCGACCAGTGGCAGAATCGGTGTCGTCGCGACGTTTGGAACGGTCAAGAGCGGCGTGTTCGAGCGCGAGATCCTGAAATTCCGCGCGGACGCGCAGGTGACGTCGGTCGCTGCGCCGTCGCTCGTTCCCATCGTAGAATCAGGTGGGTGGGCAAGCGCGCGCGCCCGCGACGCGGTCGCCGGAGTCTGCGGTTCTTTGTTACGAGCGGGCTGCGACACGGTCATCCTCGGCTGCACGCACTTCCCACATCTG
This sequence comes from Candidatus Eremiobacteraceae bacterium, assembly GCA_036561585.1. GTDB lineage: Bacteria > Vulcanimicrobiota > Vulcanimicrobiia > Eremiobacterales > Eremiobacteraceae > JABCYQ01. Next base: position 6,867 of record DATBOZ010000035.1, read on the forward strand.
CTGGCGTGGTTTCTGGCAGCGTTGGGCGAAGGCGTGTCCATCGTCGACCCCGGAGCGGCTTGTGCGGCGAAAGTCGCGCAGATGATCGTCGGTTTCAATTCCAGCCCGGGGACGCTGTCGTTCGAAGTGAGCGGCGACAAGGACGAGTTCGCCGCGCACGCGATCAGCCTGAGCGGTATCCGGATCGACGCATTGCGACACGTAGCGCTCAGACGAGATGGAACAGTTTGAAGAAAATCACCGTTGAGAGCACCGCGATACCCGCGCCGGTCACGACTTGCGCAAGCGTATGACTGCGCAGATAGACGCGGGCCCAGCAGACGAGCGGCACCACGATCGCGTACGGAAGCGGCTGCCACTGGAAGAGCAAGAACATCACGGCGAATGGACCAGCGATGCCGAACGCGTGCGTGCTGATCTTCCACCAACGCGTGATGATCATGGTCAGCACCGCGGTGCCCCAATAGCCCCACGTGATCGCGATGAATTGGACCGGCGCGTGATTGATGGTCAACGTCACCGCCGCCACGAAATAGATGACGACGAACGTGGCGAACACGCGCTCGCGCTCGGGCCGGTCGGACATATCGAAGTCCGATATCCTACCGGTCACGTACAGATACAGCACGCAGACCAGCGGCGCGATGGTGAAGAAGAAGAGACCTTCGGCGGAGAGCTTCCAGAATTCCACCGTCGAGCGCGAGAATGCATGCGCGACGATGACGAACAGCGCCGTCGCCGACAAAAACGGATTGAAAATGGTGGAAAGCGCCTTCGCGAATTCCATCGCAGCGCGATGCTCGCGGATGAGCAGAATGTTGGATGGCGTATTCGGGGAGCCGCGTGCGGGCGTGGGCTCTCGCATCGGCCAATCATTGGCGCGCGAATCGGGAGCGCCCTGCAATCGTGAAGTATCTCGCCGGCGGCGAGCCGTTTTCATTCGGCGATGGCGGTGGTCCCGGCGTGCTGTTGCTGCACGGGTTCACCGGCAGTCCGTACGAAGTGCGCAGCCTCGGCAAGATGCTGTTCGATCACGGTTTTCCGTCGCTCGGTCCGGTGCTGCCCGGCCACGCGACGACCGCCGCAGATCTCACGCGAACGACTGCCGCCGATTATTTCGACATGGCGGAGCGGTCGTTCGCCGACGCATGCGCGCGCTTCTCGCGCGTGTATCTCGCCGGGTTGTCGCTCGGTGGACTGCTCAGCTTGCATCTCAACACCAAGTACGACGTGCCGGGAATCATCTGTCTCTCCACACCGGTCTTCTTGGACCCGCTCGTCGCCGGTGCGCTGCCGATGCTCAGCCGGTGGGTGCCCGAGATGCACGTGCCGGCGAACTTCGCGGCGTGGCAAGGCAATGTCGTGGGCTACAAGACCGTACCGTTCAATGCCGCGCCGGCCGTGCTCGAAGTGCTGGCGACGGTAAAGGATGAGCTGAATCAAGTGCGCGCACCGCTCTTGATCGTCCATTCAAAAGGCGACCCCACTGCCCCGATCGGCAATGCTGAATATATTCGCGACCACGTCGGCTCGAGCGACGCGCGCATCGAAGTGCTCGAAGGGTACGATCACCTGATCACCGTCGGCGAGCGCTTAGAGCGCTTTCAAGACCGCATCATCGGTTTTCTCCGCCGGCTCGAGAGCGAGCAGGCGTAGGGTTTTCGGGCGATTCACCCGAACCAAAAGGCCGTTCTCACTCATCGGAACCGACCGTCTGTCACGGAGTCTTTTGCACTTGTTCTCGTCGCTCTTCGCGCTTGCGATCGCAACCGCCAAACCGCTCCTCGCCACGGCCAAGCCGTTCATTCCCACGCCGGCGCCACTCGTATTGCCGCAGAATCTCTTCGGCCCGCCGCAATCGTGGGGAGCCGCACATCCTGTGGTCCTCGGACTCGTCCAGGGCCTGTTCATCGTCTCGGCGGTCGGTCTGATCGGATTGATGGCTGCACAGACCACGAAGACCGAGGGCTTGTCGGGCAGTATCGGCGGACGAATGGAGTCGGCGTATCACGGCAGGCTTGGATTGGAACAACAGCTCGGCCGTCTCACCAACACGTTCGCGGGAGCATTCGTCATACTCGCCATCGCCTTCTTTTTCATCACCAAGTAGCTTACGACAATCGGGGGACGCCATGCGCCATCTTCCGCACTTCGCCGCGCTAACGGTGAGCGCGTGTCTGCTCGCAGCCTGCTCGGGCGGCGGCAGCACGTCCACTGCGGTCGCGCCGCAATCGAGCGGTGGCGCCGCGGCGGGGACGCCGCACTACGGCGGCACGCTGAAGATCGCGTCGACATCGGCCGCCGATACGCTCATCTCGATCTATGCGAACGTCGAGGGGTCGCAAAACGACCTCACGCTCGTGTACGACCCGCTCCTGAACATCGACCCGCAGATGCACGTCGTGCCGTGGCTCGCGGAGCGCTACGAGCTTTCGAACGGCGGCAAGACTTATACCATGCATCTGCGCCACAATGCCACGTGGAGCGATGGCCAGCCGATCACGAGCGCCGACGTCATCTACGAATATCAATTGGAACTGGATCCGGCGTCGCAGGCGCCGTACCGCTCCGACTACGATGAGATCGCCAGCCTCACCGCGCCGGATAAATGGACGGTCGTCTACACGCTCAAGGCGCCCGACGCAGCATTCTTGGCAAATGTCATCGCGGGCGTCGTGCATGCGCCGCTGCCGGCGCACATCTACGGCAAAGTCTCGCACGCCGCGATGCGCCACCTGGATATTTCGAAATCGTTCGTTGGTTCGGGCCCGTACATCGTCACCGACTGGAAATCCGACGACCACATGACGCTTACCAGCAACAAGCATTGGTGGGGTGGCCGGCCGTACATCGACGAGGTCTACATCAAAGAATATCAAGACGAACAGGCGCAGCTGATCGCACTGCAAAACGGCGAAGTCGACATGCCCTACTTGTTGACGTCGCCCCAATGGCTGACGCTGAAGGACGACAATCGCTTCACGCACATCCACACGTATTCCAATGACTTCGACTGGTGGGTCCCAAACCTGACCGATCCGATCATGGGCGACGTCAACGTGCGCAGAGCCATGATGTACGCCTGGGACCGCAAGACCGAAGCCGAGAAACTTTTCCATAACGAGGATATCCCAGTCTTCAGCCCGTTTTCTTTGGCACAGTGGGCGGTGAGCCCGGCGGCCAGGACCGCGTTTCCGTACGATCCTGCTAAAGCTGCGCAAATTCTCGACGCCGACGGCTGGAAAATGGGGCCGGACGGCTATCGCAGCAAGAACGGCCAGCCGCTCGCGCTGACGGTCGACATCATCTCGGGCAATCAAGTGGGCGCCAAAGACTTCGAATTCGTGCAAGCCAATCTGAAAGCGGTCGGCATCAAGGCCAGCGCCAAACAATCAGAGATCAATGTCTTCTATCAGAACGAAGCCAACGGCAAGTTCCAAGTCGGCGTTGGCGGCGAGCAATTGAGCACCGATCCCGAACCATCGCAGATATTAGGGTCCAAATTCTTCCCGCCTGGCGGCCTCAACTACGCTCGTTACAATAGCCCGCAAATGGACGCGTTACTTACGGCCGGCAAGGTTGAAAGCGATCAAAACAAGCGAAAAGCCATCTACTATAAAGTTCAGGACCTCGTGATCCAGGACGTGCCGTACTTGTGGTCGGTCTCGCCGTATTACCGCAACGTCGTGAATGGTCGGATCAAAGGCGTCGATCCATCGCAAGCCGGTCCGACCTTCATCAACACGATGTACAGCCTTCCAAAATGGTGGGTGGCGCAGTAACGGCACAGCCGTGAGCAACTACCTGGGCCGGCGCCTGCTCGGCCTTATCCCGCTGATGCTCGGCATCTCGGTGATCTCGTACGCGATTATGGCGCTGGCGCCCGGCGGTACCGGATCGATTTTCCTGCATTCCGCGCGGCCGATGTCGCCCGCCGACGTTTTGATCATCAAGCAGCAGCTCGGTTTAGATAAGCCGTGGTTCGTGCAGTATTTCTACTGGCTGCACAACTTGGTCTTCAATCAGAGCCTCGGCTTTTCGTTCATCGACGGCCGGCCCGTGATGATCAAGATCTTGGAGAAATTGCCCACCACGCTGCAGCTCATCAGCCTTTCGTTCGTCTGCACGCTCACGATCGCCATTCCGGCGGCGATTTACGCGGCCACGCACAAGAATTCGTTCGTCGACTATCTCACGACGGCGATCTCGTTCATCGGCTACGGCATGCCCACGTTTTGGCTCGGCATCATGCTGCTCGAGATCTTCGCGGTCCGGGTGCACTGGTTCCCATCCTCCGGCCTTAGCTCGATCGATTCCACGGGCTTCAACCTGGGTGACCGGATCCATCATCTCGTGTTGCCGGTCGCGACGCTGACGTTTGTGAGCCTCGCGTCGTGGATGCGCTATCAGCGCGCTTCGATGCTGGACGTGCTTGACGAAGACTATATCCGCACCGCCGCTGCTAAGGGTTTGTCGCGCACGACCGTGATCTACAAGCATGCGCTGCGAAACGCGCTGCTGCCGGTGATCACGCTCGTGGGCCTGTATCTCCCCGCGCTCCTGACCGGCGCGTACTTCACCGAAATCGTGTTCTCGATCCCCGGCATGGGCTATCTGGGTCTGAACGCGATCTTCGAACGCGATTATCCGACGGTCATGGGGATCACGCTCTTCTCGGCATCGCTCGTCGTGCTCGGCAACCTCCTCGCGGATATCGGGTATGCCGCCGCCGACCCACGCATCCGGTACGACTAGACGATGGCAACGACGCAGCCGGTCCGTCCGCAAGCAGTGCTCGATCAGGAGATGCCGCCGCACATCTCGATGACCGCCGACGTGTGGCGGCGCTTTGCGCGCAATCGTCTTGCGTTGGTCGGTCTGGCGATGGTCGGATTGCTCGTCGTATGCGCGGTCTTCGCAAATCACCTGAGCAGCTACGATCCAAACAACTTGGACATGTCGATCGTGGGCACGCCGCAGCCGCCGTCGTGGCAGCATCTCTTCGGCACCGACGCAGACGGCCGCGACTATTTCACGCGCATGCTGTTCGGCGCTCGCGTCTCACTGGAAGTGGGATTCTCGGCGATGCTCGTGGCCATCACGTTCGGCACGATCTACGGCGCGATCTCGGCGTTCTACGGCGGCTGGGTGGACGCGTCGATGATGCGCTTCGTGGACATGATGCTGTCGTTCCCGACGTTTTTCCTCATCTTGACGGTGGAAGCCGTCACCAACAACTTCAGCATCATCGTCATCATGCTCGTGATCGGCATGCTGTCATGGATGGGCGTCTCGCGTCTCGTCCGCGGCCAGATCTTGAGTTTGCGCGAGCGCGACTTCGTGTCCGCCGCACGAGCGCTTGGCGCCGAAGACGGTCGCATCATATGGCGTCACTTGTTGCCGAACGCGCTCGCGCCCGTCATCGTGGCGGCGACGCTCGCGATCGGCGATAACATCCTCACCGAAGCCGGTCTTTCCTATCTTGGCCTAGGTGTACAGATCCCCACCCCGAGTTGGGGCAACAGTCTGCAAAAAGCGCTCGACCCGGAAACCCTTGCGGCGCCGTGGTTGATCGTCATCCCCGGATTGCTCATCGTGTTGACGGTCGTGGCCTTCAACTTCGTCGGCGAAGGTTTGCGAGATGCGCTCGACCCGAAGACGCGGGGCCGCGGAACGTAGGAAATAGCCGTGCGCCGCGTGAAAAACGGCGTGCAGGGTCGCGCTTGTGCGCGACCTCTCCATTGCTAGGAGCGACGCCCTCGATTCATGGCACTGCTATCGGTTCAAAACCTTGAAGTGACGTTCCGCACGGACGACGGCATCGTCCGCGCGGTCAACGGCCTCTCATTTTCGGTGGACGCCGGGAAGACGCTCGGCATCGTGGGCGAATCCGGCTCGGGCAAGAGCGTGTCGTCACTCGCCGTCATGCGGCTGATCGCCATGCCGCCCGGACGCATCGAGAGCGGCGTCATCGAGTTCAAGGGTCAAGACCTTCTGAAGTTCAGCGAGCCGCAGATGCGCGCCATCCGCGGCAACAAGATCTCCATGATTTTCCAGGATCCCATGACGAGCCTCAATCCGGTGCTCACCGTCGGCGACCAGATCGCCGAGACCATCGTGGTGCACCAGAAGAAGAACAATCGCGAGGCGATGGCGCACGCCGTCGACATGCTCAAGCTCGTCAGGATTCCCGAAGCCGAAGACCGCGTCAACGACTATCCGCACCAATTCTCCGGCGGCATGCGCCAGCGCGTGATGATCGCGATGGCGCTCTCGTGCGACCCCGAACTGCTCATCGCCGACGAGCCGACGACCGCGCTCGATGTCACCATCCAAGCCCAAATCCTCGATCTCATGCGCGATCTGCAGCTGCGCCTGAATTCGGCCATCATCCTCATCACGCACGACCTCGGCGTCGTTGCTGAAGTCTGCGAAAAAGTTCTCGTGATGTACGGCGGCAATATGGTGGAGTATGGCACCGCCGAGCAGATCTTCCAAAATCCGAAGCATCCCTACACATGGGGCTTGCTGGAGTCGTTGCCGCGATTGAACGAGAAGGAGCGCACGCGCCTCGTTCCCATCGACGGCCAACCGCCGAACCTTCTGCGTTTGCCGCCGGGCTGCGCTTTCGCGGCTCGTTGCCGCTATGCGCGCCCGGATTGCGCGACCAAGCCGCCACCGGTCATCGATTTCGGCGACGGCCACCTCGCACGGTGCGTTTTGTACGAGGACGACAAGAACGTCGACCTCCGCGAATTGCGCGCGACGACGGAGGCCGCAGCCGCGGTTGTCCGCGAACGGACTTCCGGTCATGGCGCCTGAGACCATCGCCGCCGCCGGCCCGCAGGGGATCACGGCCGAAACCCTGGTCGCCGTGCGCGATCTCGAAAAATACTTCCCCATCATGGCGGGCGTCTTCTCGCGTCACGTCGCTGACGTCAAAGCCGTCGACGGCGTCTCCTTCGACATCAAGCGCGGCGAGACGCTCGGGCTCGTCGGCGAATCGGGATCCGGCAAGACGACGGTCGGACGCTGCATTTTGCGGCTCGTCGAGCCCACCAAAGGCAAGGTCTATTTCGAAGGCGGAACGATCGACGTCACGGCGCTCAAGCGATCGTCCATGCGCGGCTTGCGCCGCGAGATGCAGATCATCTTCCAAGATCCGTATGCGAGCCTCAACCCGCGCATGACCGTGGGCGACATCGTGGCAGAACCGCTGCAAATCCACAAACTCGCATTCGGGAAAGCGGTGGACGATCGCGTCAACGAGCTGTTGCGCACGGTGGGGTTGGCTCCATACCATGCCAACCGCTACCCGCACGAGTTCTCCGGCGGCCAGCGCCAGCGCATCGGTGTGGCGCGCGCCCTCGCGGTCAATCCGAAATTCATCGTGGCCGATGAGCCCGTCTCCGCATTGGACGTCTCGATCCAAGCACAGGTCGTCAATCTCTTGCAAGATCTGCAGGACAAGCTCGGACTCACCTACCTCTTCATCGCGCACGATCTTTCGGTCGTGCGGCATATCTCCGACCGGGTCGCAGTCATGTACGTCGGCAGGCTCATGGAGCTTGCCGATCGCGACGAGCTGTACGAGCGCCCGCTGCACCCGTACACGCAATCGCTGCTCTCGGCGATCCCGATTCCGGATCCGCGCGTCGAAGCGCGCCGCGAACGCATCATATTGGAAGGCGACATTCCATCGCCGGTCAATCCGCCAAGCGGCTGCCGCTTCCACACGCGATGTCCGATCGCGTTCGACCGCTGCGTCACAGAAGTGCCGAAGTTCACCGACTACGGCGGCCACTGGGTGGCGTGCCATAAAGTCGAAGAGCTCAAAGGCGATCAGCCGCAGATACGCCCGACGACGTTCGCGCGCGTCGCTCCGGTCGCGTAGGCGTACGCATGCTTGCTGCAATGCTCGTGGCTGCGGTGCTCGCGACTGCGTCGCCCGACGCTCGCTTGGCTTGGGTGCAAAACGCGGCGACGTTTCACGTTTACGTGATGCCGGATTCATCGGTGGTACGGCAAGTCACCGTGCTCGCCTCAGACCCGCTCGGCCATCCGACGGCGGTGCGCATCGTGTACGACCTAAGCCAACAGACGCTGGTCATCGACGAAACGGCACAGCTCGCCGATGCGAGCGCGAATCAATCGTTCGGCCCGGACGCGGTCTATGTGAATGGATACGCGGCGACGTATGCGCGCACCGGACCGTACTATCGGAAGGAGGGCCACCTGACGTGGTGGCCGGCAGGCGTGAAAGTTGAGCTTTCCAGCACCGATCTTTGGGATGTTCCGGCGCTGGTCATCGCCGCGCTCGCGCTCAGGTAATCGATGCGGACGGCCGCAAATGGCTGCCCTGCCGATTCGTCCCGCTTTTGACACCCTTGACGGCCTGGTGTATAGTAGGGGGCGTTTGAACGGCGGCCGCCGGTGTCCCGGCGCGGCGCTCC
>DATBOZ010000036.1:0-15111 GCA_036561585.1 Candidatus Eremiobacteraceae bacterium
CTACCCGACCGGCGCGATCATCAATACGATCTCAAACACCATCATGTCATCGTTCGGCGTTGCGACCAGCCCCGACGGATCGAACTAGCGCTCGCGCCATCGACCTCGGTGGACGTACGAGACGAGGCGCGCAGCCTCGTCTCCATTTTTTGGCCCTGACGGCGCGTCGTCAGAGTTCGAGCAGATCGAACGACGCCCACTGATCGCGCGTCTCCGCGACGTCGCTTACTTTCACATAGTCACAGGCGGCGTTGTTCGGTCAACGGATCACCGGACGGTCGATCGAGCTCGTGGCGGATCAGCGAATCGTGCAGGCATGGCGACCCGCCGACTGGAGCGCCGGTGTCTATTCGCTTGTCAAGTTCGCGTTGGTCAGTCAAGGGTCGCAGACAAATGTCGTTCTCGACCACACCGGATTTCCTGACGGCACGTTCGAGCATCTGAATGCCGGCTGGAAATTACGCTATTGGGATCCGCTACAGAAATACGTCATCTAGACATTAGCGCCACGCCGGTTAAGGAACGAACTGATAAACCGCCTCATACATCGCAACGGCGCCCGACGCAGCCGGACGATATTCGCTCGATGTCGCTGCGTGGAGCGCAGCGGAGTCGAGAGATCCGACGCCCGAAGACTGGATGAGGAACGCCTCGCGAACCACGCCGGCGTCATCGACGACGCTTTGCACCACCACGTATCCGGCTTCGTGCGCACCGTTCGGGCCCGACCGGTACTGTGGCCACGCTTCACGGACGAATTCCGCCGGTACTACCTGCTGCATGGACAGCAGCGGCAAGGGATCGCCGGCGATGTATCTCGGGAAGTCCGTGCTGTCTGCGAGGTTGAACGGGGCCTCGGAGACCGCCTGACAGTTGACCACTTTACCGTCGCTCGTGGTGGCTTGGTCCACCCATGCGAGCGTTATCGGTGCACCCTTCCAATTGAATGACCCGTCCGCGTACCACGACGACGGATCCTTCGGCGATCGTCGAAGAGGAATAGGATTCCAAATCAATCCCGTGCTCTTGTGTAGAGTGTCTCGGACAGCGAGAACGATACTCGTGGGCGGATTTGATCCTTTTGCAGAAACGGAAAATGAATACCATTGCGTATGGTCGTTTCGATCGCTTACGGATACGCGCAATGATCCGAGTATGACCGGACATTGCTTGGAGACATCGAACACTGCATCGACGGCGTCGCGATCGCCGGACTGCCTATACTCGTAGATCAGCAAATACGTCGATGTCTTTGGACGGCCGTCGGAAATCATTGGTGCGTAGGTCGAGTTCAACGCGGCCCAAATCGCCGACCCGTCGAAACCCGAGTTCGACCCGAGCATGGAGTCTCGAGCCCGGATCCAGGCGTAAAGGGCCTTGCCGTCTCCACCAATGTCGATACCAATCATCAACCTGCCGGTGAGACCTTGATTTAGCAGCATTGGCGGATACACCGGCGCTACCTCATGCACGAACTTTGCATCGGTGATCATCGGGATATGGTCCAGCGGTGATTGCTCGGGAAGACCCTCGCGATGAATTGTATCATCATAGACGGTCAGGACGGGAAAACCTGTGGTCAAGCTCGACAACGCTATCGAAGGCGACTCGCAGGCAACGCCGCCCACGGAACTTACGTTCACATTTAGCACATCATCGGTCTTGCGCTCGAACCACATGACTGCTTCCGGCGGTGATGTTGGTAGGGGCGCCGGCGACCCATTTCCCGACGGCACGCTGACCGGATGAGCTGCTGCGGGTGGTGCGATGTTCGGCCAACCGACGCGCGTAGATCCTTTTCTTGTTTGCAGCACGAGCATTGCTGAGGCCGGCGTTGGCCCAGATAGATCGGCGGTGATCGAGTACATGACCGCTTTACCCCCGGCGCCACGCCCCGCGAGAGTTAGCGATTGAATCGTGAGCGGACAGGGTGCCGCCTGTATGGGACTGTGCTCTAAGAGAATGACGACTGCAACGATAAGGGCGATAGATACTTGTCTTAAGATCGTGTGCATCAAACGAGTCCGGTCAGTCAAAGCCAAGGGGGGGCCAAATGTTTTTCGACGGCCCTTTGCTACGTTAACCACGACGACTTTAAGGCCTCCAATCCGTGCGTTTGCCGTTCGATAACGACTTAAAGTCCGTATCTGCCTCGTTCCGCTGCGATCCGTCGGCCCTGATATCGCGCGAGCGACATGATGGATACCATCGGATTCGCCCCGCACGATGTCGGAAAACTGGACGAATCACAGACGATCAAGTTTTTTGCGTTGTGGGCTTCGCAGCGGGAGTCGACCACCGACGCCGCTGGATCTTCCCCCATCTTCGCCGTTGCCTGACAATGCGCCGATGTGAGGAGCGTCGCGCCCGGCTTGAATGCCAGTTCATCGCAGAACGCCGCTTGGTCAGCCGACGTGAATCGCGGATAGGCGAGCGGACCGATGGACTCCTCGGATGTGAGAAATACCTCTTCCGCTCCGGCGCCGAACATGATTCTAACGCCGGTGCGCGCGGCAAAGCGCAGCCGATTCTTGTCGCCTTCCGAAAGCCGATACGTGATGTCGGACTTCTTCGTTTCCGGATTCCACGTCACGCGGTTAGACGCGTCGACCGAATCGACGAGCATGACCCCGAATCCGGCCAAGTTCCGATAGCGAAGCATGGTTTCAAAGTGATCCTTGCCGATCCGCGGAATGGCGATCGCTGCGTTTACCGGGTGATCGAAGAGACACTCGTAATAAAATCCTCGCGTTTTGTAGAATTGGTCACTATAGACGGAACCGGTGATACCGCGATAGTTGCGGAGCTCGCGGCTGAAAAGGCCCGCGATCGGCAAACTCGGATGGAGGACCAATCCGCGGCCGACTGTATCGTACGGATCGGGATATCCTGAACGTTGCATGAGCGACGGCGACTCGATCGTGCCCGAGCTGACGATGACGAGTTTCGCGGAGATCGTGATCGGGCCGGGCCCGATCGAATTCGGATGCGAACCCGGCTCGGTCGGGCGTACATCACCAGTGGCACCGGCCGCAGTAACGTCGCCACTGCTCGATGAGAACTCGAGCGTTTCGATGTCGCAATGATGGATCAAACGCACGCCCCGCGCGACGGCGTCAGCGATGTATGTGATCATCGTGCCCTGCTTGCGATCGTATGCGCATCCTTGTCCGCAATACCCGCAGCCGATGCAATCGCGCATGTTCAGTTCGAAGCGGTTGGTCGACAGGCCAAGCCGCTGGCAGCCGGCCTCGAAGGCGCGGTTGTTGTCGTTGACGTGCTCTTCTGCGACGCGTCGCACGTTGATACGTCGGCGAACTTCTGCCGCACAATTCAGGATGTTAAGCCCATCGACACCGTAGTCGGCGGCGTCGCGATCGAAGGATATGCCTTTCAGCCCATGCTCTTTCCGCCAGCCAGCCCATACCGCTTCTATCGGATCGAATGAAAGCGCGTAGTTGATCGTGGTCCCGCCACCGACGCATTGCCCGCCCTGCACGGGAATCGCGCCATCGATCGTACCGCGGGCGCCCCGCTCAGCGTAGAGACGAAGCATGTCGAGCTCACGCTGGTCGAATGAGTTGCTGCCAAAATGGCCGCCTCGCTCGACAAGTATGATGCGGCGATCGGTGAGCTCGGAGAGCGTTGCCGCGAGAACGCCGCCCGCAGCGCCGGATCCAATGATCAAAATATCGCATTGAACGCGATGCACGGCGTTCACGAGGTTATCCCTTTTGAAACGAGCGGGCCGTCGTACCCGATCGCGTTCCAAAGAGCATCCATGGAATAGGCGGTCGCGTGGACGAGAGCCTTGAACGACTGATAGACGCGCCGGCGGACGCCAAACGAGCTTTGTGACCACATCGCGAGGTATAGCCGCTTGTCGTCAACGCCGAGGTCGACGAACCTTGCTTGCGCGACTTTTCTATCAGTAAACGTTTTCTCGAAGAGGCGTTGGTCTCGCGCCACGTCCGGCTGACCGTAACGAAGCACTTCAAGCGCGATGACCGGTAGCGGTGGATTCGCCCAGAGCACAATCGTGTCAAAGAGCGCGAGCGACGACTCGAAAGCCGCATCATCGTCAAGCGAAAAAATCGAGTACATCCGTTTGCGGACGTCTTCTGGCGACATCGCTGGAAATCGGTGATCCTCGAACGGTAAGATCGCTTGCACGACGCCAAGCGCGACTTGCTGCGCCGACTCAGCGGCGTCGGGAGTTGCGGCGAGGGCGCTTCCGCGCGCAATGCCTCGCAGCCATGCAAGTGCTGCAAATGCCGAGACGCCGCTTGCAACGACGAATTGTTTGCGATCCATAGAGGCTCCTAACACGACCTACGGGCGCAGCTCCCTATTTTCACGATGCGTTTCATTTCCATTCCAGAGTCGGAACCTATGGCGAAATCGTGCTTCGCATGAAAGCTGCTGCGCGCCCGGCGGACGTAACCCGCTCCTCGGCAGGTCGGACTTTCATTCGCTTGAATGTCACAAGCGATGGACGGGATGTTCGGCAGCTTCTTGCTGCTGATCGCCGGCTCGTTTCTTATCGCGCTCATACTCGGCGTGATCGCTTTTGCGCGCACCTTCGCGCTGCAGCGCGAAATCGCAACGCTGCGGCGATCGCTTCAAACAACCGAGCAGCCCGTGCAAGCGCCGTCAGCCGATCGGCCGGCCGCAGAGGTCAGCCAACCAATGGCGTACTCGTACGATGCGCCGGTGGATACCTCACCGCCCGAGCGTGCTCGGGAACCGTTGCCGTATCAACCAGTACCCACCGTCACCACAAATACGCGATTCCCGACGACTGACGAAATCGACGCTGCAGCGTCGACGACGCACGATGCGCGACCGGTTCGGGCAAACCTCGAAGATGTGATCGGCGGTAAGTGGCTCAACGCGGTCGGCTTGCTCGCGGTGTTGCTCGGAACGGCATTCTTCCTCAAGTACGCTTTCGACAACAATTGGATCGGGCCGGTCGGCCGCATCGCGCTCGGATTGGTCGCCGGCAGCGCCGTGCTCGTCGTCAGTGAATGGATCTACCGCCGCGGCTGGATTTATTTTTCCGAAGGTCTGACGGCGCTCGGCGCCGCGATCCTCTTCCTGTCGCTTTACGCGGCGTGGAATTTCTATCACCTCATCGCGCCGGAAGCCGCTTTCGCAGGCCTTGCGGTGGTGACGGCGCTGCTGATCGCCATTGCGCTTCGGCGCGATTCACAGCGGCTAGCGACGCTTGCGCTCCTCGGTGGGTACGCGACACCGCTTCTCGTCTCGACCGGCCACGACGCTCAAGTACCGCTCTTCTCCTATCTCACACTCCTCAACGGCGGACTTCTCTGGATGGCGATCGCGCGGGACTGGCGCGCGCTGTCGTTATCGTTTGTCTTCACCCTGCTCTACGGCGTGATTTGGTACACACATTTCTACGACCCGACAAAGCTCGCAGCAAGCCTGATCTTCGCGTCGATCTTCTTCCTCCAGTTCGCAAGTCTACCGGCAGTCCTCGCGCGCCGCGACGGCATCTTGCGTCCGGACAGCGTTGCGCTGACGTTGTTGAACGCAGGATGGTATCTGTTCGCATTGGACACGATGCTGTACGGATCGCACCGCTGGCTGCTCACCGCGGCGGTGTTGGCGACCAGCGTCCTCTTCCTCATGCTCACATCGGTCATGCCTCGCCGGTCGGAAAAGGGTCAGGCGCTCGCGAGACCGATCTTCGGCACGATCGCATTCGCGTTGATCACCGTCGCGATTCCAATCAGGCTTCAGGGCCAGTGGATCGACATGGCATGGGCGGTCGAAGGCGCGCTGCTCGTGTGGACCGGTTTGCGTCTGCAGACGGCGTGGCTGCGCTGGAACGGCGTCGCGGTGCTCGTCGTCGTTGCGGTATATCTTTTCGCCTCGCCGATTGACGTCGACCGGGCATTTCTCAATGGGCGCTTTGCGACGTTTCTCGTCGTCGTCGCAGCGTTCGGCGCCGTCCGATGGCTCTCGCAGCGCTACGCCTCGATCCTCGAGCCGAGCGAGGAATCGGGCTACCGGGCTTTCGGCATCGCGGCAAACGCGTTTGCGGTGTACGAACTATCCGCCGAAACTCTTCGAGCAATTCCATACGGCGGCAGCTTCTCGGGTGCGACGGCCGCGCTTCAAGCAGGGGGTCTAACGCTCGTCTGGGTCATGTACGCGGTTGTCCTTGCTGCCTTCGCATATATACGCAACTCTGGGCTCGTTCGCTGGCAAGCTTGGATCTTGTTCGCGCTCGTGATCTGCAAGGCGCCGGTCGCGGACTTCATCGTCGCTACGGGCGCGTACGACGGCTTGGCTGGATTCAGAGCTCTCGTCTTTCTTGTCGCAGTCGGGGCCATGGCGCTCGCGCTCTTCCTTTCACGTCGTCATACCACGCCTGCTGCGCCCGCCGAGCGATCGGTGTTCATGTGGCTCGAAGTCGCGATCAACGTCTACGCGGTTTGGGCGCTATCGGTCGTGGTCACGCACGCACTCTCAAGTCCGACCTTCGCTCGCGCGCTCTTGCCCGGCCAAGTCTTAGACGCGCAGCTGCTCGCGGTCACGCTTGCCTGGACGCTCTATGCCCTCGGACTGGCGACGTACGCATACCGGCGCGGATCGGACTCGGTCCGTTGGCAAGCATGGTGCCTGTTCGCTCTCGTGCTTCTCAAGGCGCCTGTCACCGACTTCTCTACGGAAGTCGCACCGCATACGGCGCTTTGGTATCTGCGCATGGTCGTGTTCGCCTTCGTCTTTGGAGCAATGCTGGTCACGCTCGTTCTCGGCCGGCGCGGTGCACCGCTGAGCGACAACGCAAAGACACTGCTGCGCGCCCTCGAAGTGGCCGTCAACATCTATGGAGTCTGGGCGTGTTCGCTCATCATTTGGCAAGGCTTTAGCGGACCGCCGGCGAGCGCGAGCGTGACGTGGAGCGCAGCCCAGCAGCTGGGGCTTTCGCTCGCGTGGACGATCTACGCGGTCGCACTCATCGGGGTCGGCGTGTGGCGAGATTCGGCGCTTATCCGCTGGCAGGCGCTCGCGCTCTTCGCACTGGTCATTATCAAAGCGTTTTTCTTCGATCTCTCGCTGCTTGCGGTCGGATATCGGATCGCTTCGTTCCTCGTGCTCGGTCTCATGTTGCTCGGTGCGTCCTTCCTCTATCAGCGCCGCTTGTTCCGGCGGCAGCCGCAGGAACCGCCGGCGTGATCGTGCTCGTCGCCGCCGTGTTGGCCGCGCTTGCAGTGCCGGTCCCCGACGTCCATCAGGCGCCGCCTTGGCAAGATTGGAAGTACGCCCGGCCGATCGAGTTGCCCGCGAATCATTCAACTGCTCCTGCGGCTCAATCGCCGACGGAATTGATCCGCTTCGCCCTGCCGGGTGTGATGTACGGACAGGCCCAACCGGATCTCGAAGATCTGCGCGTGATCGACGCGTCAGGCGTGCAGCAGCCGTTCGCGATCGACCAATTTGCGGTCAGGACCGAAGTGCTGCGGCACGACGCGACGATGAGCGAGCAAGGTTTTGTTGCGGGCCGCTATTCGCAAGCCGTCGCAGATGTCGGTACGGCCGAAGACATGCACGACGTGCTCACGATCGAAACCGACGCTGACCAATTTTCAACTTGGGTCGAAGTCGCGGCAAGCGACGACGAACGGACCTGGCGCATCGTCCGGCAGCGCGCGCCGATCTTCCGGTTTCGCGCGGACGGCTTCGAAGGATCGCTCGATGTCCGCTTCGACCGCACGCGCTCGCGCTGGCTTCGCATTCGCGTGCTCGATCCGAGCAAGGCGTTCCCGATCACCGGTTGCAGCGTGGCAGACGTGGTGGAGGCCAAGCCCGACCTAGTCACCGTAGCGGGCGATCTTCGGCCCGACAGGCGTTCGCCCGCCAAGCAGACTCGGGTCACCGTCGATCTTGGTTCGGCGGGGATTCCAGCTTCAGAGGTCCGTTTCGCGATCGCCGACAAGGCGTTCCATCGCGCAGTCGCCGTGCTGTCGAGCGCAGACGGCACGAACTGGAACGATGTTTACGACTGCGAGATCTATCGTGACGATCTCGGCGGCGCTTCGCTCTCCTTCGGATTCCCCGAAGGTCGCGGGCGTTTTTGGCGGCTCGTCGTGTTCAATCGCGATGACGCACCGCTCCAGGGTCTCCGCGCTTCGTTGCTTGCAACACCGCGCTACGTCTCTTTTCGCGCGCGAGCGGGAACGCACTACCGGGTGATCTTCGGGAATCCTCGCGCGGCAGCGCCCGAATACGATTTCGCCTCGTCGACGTCTGCAGAAGAACGTGTGCACGCACCCCTCGCAACACTTGGGCGATACGGCGAAGCGATGAATCCGACCGCGCCGCTCATCGCGCGCCCGTGGACCGAAACGCATGCGGGGATCGTGTGGGCGGCACTGCTGCTCGCGGTCATCGTGCTCGCGTGGATCGCGCTGCGCGCGATGCGGTCGACGTGACCTACGCGCGAATTGCTACGAGCGTTCCAAATCTGTTCGCAATGAGCGCAACTGCCGCTTCAATGCGGTCGGCAGCGGTGGGTAGCTAAGGCGCAGCGACTTGAGCGTATCGACCAGGATATCCGCGACGGCGACACGCGTGAACCATTTGTGATCGGCCGGAATGACGTACCATGGCGCCACGGTCGTGCTCGTCGCGCTCAGCATCGCGTCGTAGGCGGCGCGATACTGCTTCCAATAGGCTCGCTGTTGCACGTCTGAAAGCGAGAATTTCCATTGCTTCGTGCGGTCCTTCAGCCGCGCCAACAACCGCCGTCGCTGTTCATCGCTTGAGACATGCAAGAAGAACTTCAGGACGTGCGTGCCGTTTCTACGCAGATATCGTTCGTAGGCGTTGATGTCGTCGTAACGATATCGCCAGAACTTCGATTGCTCGGAGCGTGATTTCGGCAACATCTTTCCCAGCAGGTCACGGTGGACGCGCGTCACCAGCACATCTTCATAGTACGACCGATTGAAGATGCCGACGCGCCCTCGCTCCGGCATCATCTTCACGCAGCGCCAGAGATAGTCGTGGCGGAGCTCCTCGGCCGAGGGTTCCTTGAAACTGTTGACCTGCACGCCTTGCGGATTGATGCCGGACATCACGTGCTTGATGGCTCCGTCTTTGCCGGCGGTATCCATGCCCTGAAAGATGACAAGCAGCGCGTAGCGGCCCGCCGCGATGAAGACGTCTTGGACGTCGCGCAGCTTTTCGATATCGCGGTCGAGCTTCTCGCACGCGGCCTCTTTGTCGCGATAGCCGCCGGTACTGCCGGGGTCGATGCTTCGCAGATCCACCGATCTTCCCGGCTTGACCATGAATTCGCCTTTGTATCGCACGCGGCACCGTTCTCGCGAGCGTGAATCCAATCATGCCGCGACCGCCGTGCAAGGGAAACCAGAAACGGGCGCCATATAGTTAGACATGGTTAACAACCAGACGGATCGCTCCCGGCAGCGCGCGCACGAAGACTACGTGAAAGGGATCTATCAGCTGGCCGGCAACGCCCCGGTACGGGCCGTCGATCTTGCCCGCCACTTGCGCGTTTCGCGGCCTTCGGTGACGAAGTCGCGCCGTAGCCTCGAATCTTCCGGACTCGTCCAGACGTCGAAAGGTCGAACCGACCGCATCGCGCTGACGCCGAGAGGCACGGACCTCGCCGTCCGGATCGTTCGAAGACACCGCCTCATCGAGACGTTTTTGCACCAGGTGCTCAAGGTGCCGCTTGAGCGCGTGCACGCCGACGCCGAGCGCATCGAGCACACGATCTCCGACGACATCGCCGGGCGGCTCTGCAAATTTCTCGGCAATCCCACGGCCGATCCGCACGGCCACCCGATCCCGTCGCCTGCCGCCAAGACGGCATCGACCCCGACGACCTGCCTTGCGGATGCCATCGCCGGCGACGTCGTCGTGGTGACGACCCTCGACGACCGCGACGACACCGCGGTGAAATATCTTTCTGCGCATAGCATCTTGCCCGGCATGCGCGCGGTCATCGAACGCAACGCGCGCGGGGTGGTCCGCCTGCGAGTCGGCCGCTCGTCGGTTCAGGTCCCCAAGCACGCCGCACAGCGCGTGCGCTGCACGCAGTCCCAAGGCGAAGCGCCGTGAGCGGCGTTGACGCCGCCGCTCGCCCGGACCGCGAAGACCAACTGCGCGCGCTCGATCGCGGCCGCGTGGAAAAGGCGCGAAGCCTCGGCCGGCCGTTCGCCCTCTTCTTCCTCTTAGCCGGGCCTGGCATCTTGGTCATGCTCGGCGAGAACGACGGCCCGAGCATGATCTCGTACGCCACCACCGGCGCCATCTACGGCATCGGATTCTTCGTTCCGTTCATCGTGTTGACGTTCTTGATGGCGTTCACCGTTCAGGAGATGACCGTGCGCCTCGGCATCGCCACGCGTCGCGGACATGCCGAATTGATCTTCGACCGGTTCGGTCCGTTCTGGGGTTACTTCTCCATGATCGATCTCGCGGTGGGCAACGTGCTGACGTTGATCACGGAATTCATCGCGATCCGCGCCGGCGCTGCGTTCTTTGGCATACCTGCGCCGCTCGCCGTCTCGGGCGGGATCGCGCTCGTCTTGTTCGCGATCAGCATGCGGCGGTATTTCACGTGGGAGCGCGCCGCGCTGGCCCTTGCCGCCTTCAATCTCCTATTCGTTCCGGCGGCGCTGATGGCGCATCCCGATTGGGCAGGTCTCGGGCGCGCGCTCGGCACGTGGAGCCCGCTGCCGGGCGGCGTTTCGGCTTCGTTCATGACGTTGTTGCTGGCCGACGTCGGCGCAACCGTGACCCCGTGGATGATCTTCTTCCAGCAAAGCGCGGTCGTCGACAAAGGCATGGGCCGAAAAGACATCGCGCAGGGCCGCTACGATACGTTGGTCGGCGCTGCGATCGCGGCGGCCGCCGCCGTCGCCACCTTGATCGCTGCGGCGCCGCTCTTCACCAATCACATCAACGTCGCGTCGTTTTCGGGCGGCGCCGACTTCGCGACGGCGCTGCAGCCGTATCTCGGCCACGCCGGCGCCTCGCTGTTCGCACTCGGGATCATCGAAGCCGGGCTCGTCGCGGCGATGACCATATCGGCGAGTTCTGCGTATGCGCTCGGCGAGGTGCTCCACACGAGGCATAGCCTCAACGCCGGGTTCCTAGACGGCAAAGAATTCTATATATGCGCCGTCGCCTCGGTCGTCTTCGCCGCGCTGATCGTCTTGATCCCCAATGCGCCGCTCCTGGCGATCACGCTTGCGGTGAATGTGATCGCGACGTTGCTCATGGCGCCTGCGCTGGTCTTCCTGCTGCTCTTGGCAAACGACCGCGAGATCATCGGTTCGCTTGCGAACAGTGCGCGAAGCAATTGGTTCGGCGGCGCGATCGTCGTGGCGATCGCCCTTATGGGAACGGCCTACGGCGTCATCACGGTATTCCCGGACTTGATCCCGAAATGACCGGGCCGGAAGCGGGGGGACGCGATCAGACCGGGCGCAACGAAACCGATATGTCCGACTCATGGTCGCACCGGCTTCGCGAACCATTGCCGCGCAGAGCGCTCGGGCCCGGAATACTTGTGTTGCTGTGGGTTCTCAGGGTGTATGTGATGGTTGCCGTGCCCCTCGTCGTCTACGCGTTCATTCGAGCGTTCCATCAAGGGCACTAAAAAATCTCATCGGAGGTAATCGTGGATCTTGGCATTCGTGGACGAGTCGCACTCGTCACCGGCGCAAGTTCCGGAATCGGCGAAGCGGTCGCGCTCGCTCTCGCGCAGGAGGGCGCGACGATCGCCGTCGCTGCGCGCCGCCGCGATCGGCTCGAAGCCGTCGCACGCGAGGCCAAGCAACGCGGCGCAAACGACGCACACGCTTTCGCTGTCGATTTCGAACGGCCGGGAAGCGTTACGACGCTTTTGTCGCAAGTGCGAGATGAACTCGGCGACGTCCAGATCCTCGTCGCCAACAGCGGCGGCCCGAAGGCTGGCACCTTTCGAGATTTGTCCCTCGACGACTGGGACCGAGGCTATCGCGAGACGCTGCGCAGCATGTTGGAGCTCGTCCGGGGAGCGGTGCCTGCGATGTCCGCGAGCGGCTGGGGACGGATCGTCGCGCTCACCTCGACGTCGGTGAAGCAGCCGATCCCAAATCTTGCGCTCTCGAACGCTTTTCGGACCGCGCTCGTGTCTGCGCTCAAGTCGCTTTCACTCGAAGTCGCGCGCGCGGGCGTCACCGTCAATTCCATCGCCACCGGCCGGGTGCTCACCGACCGTTTGCGCCACCTCTATCAAGACGAGGACGCGATCCGCAAGGCGGCGGAATCCGAAGTGCCCATCGGGCGCGTTGCGACGCCGGCGGAATTTGCGCCGCTGGTCGCGTTCCTGTGTGGCGAACCGGCCCGCTATGTCACCGGGCAGACGATCGCTATCGACGGAGGCCTGATCAAAGCGCTTTTCTAGCCCACGCCCAATCGTCTAAGTCCCCTTCTCTGCGCCGAAATAATGGACCCACTTCAACAGGAGGCGGGGTGGCGTGGCGAGCGCGTTCGCATCGCCGTACACCAAGAAGAGATCGTCGGCGCCGATTCGATCGTGCAGTGCCGCGCTGACATTGGATGCATCGACGAACTCGCTCTGCTCCGTTCCGATGATCCGTCGAACGCCGATGGCGACCGAAGTCTGCGGACCGAATTGATACGAATAGGCCGCGCGCTCCAGCCACTGTTGTTGCGTCGACCCGTTGTCGGCGGCAAGCGTGGTGTCGTCAGCTTCGAGCGCGACGGAGCTTTGCGCTCCGGCCTGAAATGAAATCGACCTCGACCACGAGCGGAGGTATCCGTCTCCGAACCTGCCGGCGTCGTACGAGATGGAACTTGGGGTTGTCGTTTGGCCTCGGTAGCCGATCGTGACGCCGTTTTGGTCGAACGTGGCGCCCCCGCCGGCCGGCGACAACAAGAAGTCCGATCCCGACGAAGCGAAAAACGAAAACTGGCTGCGCGTCTGCACGTTGATCGCGACGCTTTGATCTGCCTGATCGAGCGCTCCGCGCACGTTGTGATAGCGATCGACCGACGTCAAGAGCGACACAGCGAGGATCGGCCCGGCCGGCGGCAACACGTCTTGCTCGCCGCTTCCCGCCCAGCCGGCGATATCCGGATGGGCGACGAACCCGTCCACCGGATTGTAGTACTCGCCGATCTTGCGCAGTGCGGCTCCGATGAAGTACGCACGTCCGTGCCGCGCGGCACCAATTTCCGACCAACCGGCCTGGCTGGGATCGAGGACCTCGGTGCCGGCGTCCGATCCAAGCTCGGCATAGACGTACGTGTCGCGCTGGTTGTCGACGCGCACGTAACCGGCCGTCGCACGATCGACGAGTCCCGGCTCGTTGAGGGTGACGCGTTGCAGCGTCGCAGAATAAACATTGTCGGCGCTGCTCCAGCTTGCGGTTTGCGCGGCGTCGGTTCGCGATGGTGACGTCGCTTCAAATCCAGCGAGCCCGAAATTCCCTTGCGCGCCCTCGTACGCGAGACCATCGGACGGCGTTGCGACACCCGGCGTATAGAGCATGATGTTGCCCGGGTCGTTGATCGCATCGAATTTATTGTAGAAGCTCGCTCCTTGCGTGAAGAACGGCCTTACCTCGACGAATTCTCGCCTGAACTCGGTCGGCGCGATCGTCTGTTGATCGAGTTCGACGTTCGAATAGTCGGGATGTATGGTGCCGACGATGGATCCCGAGCGCGCTACCGGCAGCGCGAAGTCTGCGCCGATCCGAGCGGTGTCACCGCCCGCGCCGGACGAGCCGATGGCGCCCAGGCCATACAAGCCCAGTCGGGGCCTCGGACGTGCCGGCGCACCAAGACCGTGCATGCCGTCGAGATAGCCTGCGTAGATCGCCTGACTTTCGTTGTCCATGTCCGGCGCATTTGCCCAGACGAGCGTGCCGTCGCCAATCCGGTTGTTTTGGCGTGCGAGCTGTAGGCGCCAGCGGTCTTTACCATCGCCGCGCATGGTGTCGAGCGGCAGCCGCATCGTGACGACAAATCCCTCGGGCGTGATCCGGCCGGCGGCGCGCCACATCGGCGCGAAGTCGGCATTTTCCGACGAGGTCTGATCGCACACGCCGAAGGCATTGCATTTGAACTCGTATTGAAATCCGTTGACGCCGCCCGGCCACACGAGCGCCGCCACCCAATCATCGCTGTCGACGGCTTTGCCGGTCGTCCTTTGTGTCGCGAGGACCGGAACCGATTGCTGCGCCACGAACGCGACGTAGATAGACGTGGCATCGACGAGCACGTAAGCGTCCGTCTTGTCGGACGCCGCCCGGCGGAAGTCGACGTTCCAGCCCAAGGTGACGTGAGCGGCCGCGCGCCACGCCGGATGATCGATCGACCCATCGATCGGCGGCGGACTCGTCGTGCGCGGCGCTGTGATCGTAAAGGCCGAAACATCCGGCGCCGCTTCGCTTTTCGCGGCCTGCGGCGAAATCACGAAGATGAGCGCGGACAACAACGCCGCACGGATGCTGCGCTCGACAACGTGCCGACGAATTATCACTTCGTGAAGAACTCCGTACCCACGACCAAAGTCCCTATCGTACGACCAATCCGAGGTCGCACAATTGCACCCGTGGAAATTCGCGCGATGCCGGTGAGTTCATAGCTATGCGCCGGCGCCGAATACGAATGGAGAAGCAAACGTGAAATATCTTATCCCGATCGCGTCGTTCGCTGCGCTCGTCGCCGGTACCGCCATGCCGGCCGTCGCCGCGTCGCAGCCGTCCATCCAAGTCGCCGATGCCGTTCATTCGAGAGTCATCAGCGATCTCGGCCGGGCCAATCCTCGCCAACCTGTTTCGTTGCTCGTGGCGTTGCGCTATCGCAATGAGGCCCAGCTCGACCAATTCGTCGACGCCGTCAGCAATCCGTACTCTCCCATGTACCGTCACTTCCTATCGAATCAACAGTTCAATGCGTACTTCGCGCCGACGCCGCGCGATTACGACCGTGTGGCCGTCGCGCTTGCGCGCGCGGGCTTCCGCGTGACGCCGTCGACGAACGGCACGATCATCGATGCCGACGCTCCGGCGTCGACGGTCGAGCGCTATTTCA
>DATBOZ010000037.1:0-2985 GCA_036561585.1 Candidatus Eremiobacteraceae bacterium
AGTCCAAGATGGAGAACACGACCTCGCGTTGTACGGTTGGTCGGGCGACAACGGCGACCCCGACGACTTTCTCTACACGATTCTCGACAAGGATAGCGCGACGCCGCCCGGGGCGAACAACGTCGCGTTCTGGAAGAACGACGCCTTTCACGCGCTGATGATGGCGGGCCAGGTGGAGACGGATCCGGCAAAGCGCGATGCGATCTACCGCAAAGCGCTGCTCCTCGTCCACGACCAGGCACCGGTCGTGCCGATCGCGCACAATGCGCCGCCGACCGTCTTCCGGAACAGCGTGAAAGGGTTCATCCCCAATCCGGATACGGCAGAAGATTTCAATCTGATGTCGCTGAGCAAATAGGCGGTGAAGTGGCTTTGCGCCGCCGCCGCCGCAGTGTTGACGCTGCAGGCGGCGGGCTGCGCGATCACCATCCCGGCTCCCGAGCGCGCGCTACTCTTCGGTCGCAACAAAGACGCCGTCTCGCTGGACCCCGCCATCGCGACCGACGGGCTCTCGTTCAACATCGCGCGCGTGACCATGCAAGGATTGACCCACTACCACCTCGGCGGCTTCGCGCCGGAACCGCAGCTGGCGACGTCGTGGACGTCGAGCGCGGACGGCCGCTCGTGGCTCTTCACGCTTCGTCATGGCGTGACGTTTCAGGACGGCACACCGTTCGACGCCGCGGCGGTCAAATATAATTTCGATCGTTGGATGAAAGACGACCCCCATTTCTCCTACTTCCACAGCCAATTCGGTTCGTATCCGAGCGTGATCAAGGACGTGTCGGTGGTGGCGCCGGACAGGGTCCGCATCGATTTGCGATCGCCTATCGCCACCTTCGTCGCCGATCTCGCTATGCCGGCGTTCTCGATCTCGTCGCCGACCGCGCTGCGCACACTCGGTCAAGATTATGCAAAGCAGCCGAGCGGTACCGGACCGTACGAGGTGGCCGAGTGGGTGAAGGACGACCACATCACGCTGAAAGCGTGGCCTGGCTACTGGGGCAAACACCCGAGCATCAACACCGTCATCATTCGCGACATCCCCGATCCTGCCACGGCGGTGCTCGAACTCCAAAAGGGCGACCTCGACGGGTTGGAGTTTCCGCGACCAGACGACCTGCCGGCGTTGCTCGCGGATCCGAAGCTGCACGTCTACCGGCAGCCGCCCAATAATCTGATGTACCTGTCGATGAACGATCAGATGAAGCCGTTTGACGACGTCCTCGTACGGCGCGCCATCAATGAAGCGATCGACACGCGCGCGATCGTGAAAAACTTCTACGACTCGTCAGCGATCGTGGCGACCGAGTTCGTGCCGCCGGCGGTCTGGCCGCATGGGGTCCGAACATCATACGCGTACGATCCGGCCGATGCCCGCAGGTTGCTCGCGCAAGCGGGGTACCCGCACGGATTCTCAGCGCCGCTCTGGTATATGACCTTACCGCGGCCATACGTGCCGGAACCGCAACGGGTCGCGGAAGCGATCCAAAGCGATCTGCAAGCGATTGGGATCACCACGACGCTCAGCGGTCTGGAGTGGGGCACGTATCTCGTGAAGGTCGGCAGTGGCGAGCACCATCTCGCGCTCATGGGCTGGACCGGCGACGATGGCGACCCCGATAATTTTCTTTACCCGCTGCTCGACAAAGACAGCGCGATCCCGCCCAATGCGAACAACACCGCTTTTTGGATAGATGCGCCGTTCCATCGATTGATGCTCGCCGGGCGCTCGACGCTGAACCGCGCAGCGCGTGAGACGATCTACCGCGCGGCGCTCGCGCGCGTTTCCGAGCAAGCGCCGGTCGTCGCGATCGTGCATACGTCGCCGCCGATCGTCTTCGGCGCAGACATCCGCGGGTACGTGCCGAGCCCGGATAGCGGTCTGCATTTCGAGACCATGTATTTCGCAGGTGGAGCACATGACTGACGGGTGCGTGTTTTGCGATATCGTCGCCGGCAAATTCGGCACGAAGTTCCTCTATGAAGACCAAGACGTCGTCGCATTCGCCGACCTTCACGCGGTGGCGCCCATGCACGTGCTGGTCGTGCCGCGAGAGCATTTTCCGGACTTGCCCGCCGCGTCCGGCTCGAGCGGTGCAACGGACTTGCTCGGCAAGTTGCTGGTCGTCGCCGCGAAGATGGGTGAATCGGCGGTCGACGAGGGCGG
The DNA here is from genome assembly GCA_036561585.1 of Candidatus Eremiobacteraceae bacterium. Classification (GTDB taxonomy): domain Bacteria; phylum Vulcanimicrobiota; class Vulcanimicrobiia; order Eremiobacterales; family Eremiobacteraceae; genus JABCYQ01. The sequence goes on from DATBOZ010000037.1 coordinate 2,171, forward strand.
ATATCGAGTGGTCATCAATTCGGGGCCACAAGCCGGTCAGACGGTGTTCCATCTCCATCTCCATGTGATGGCCGGGCGCCACTTCGCGTGGCCACCCGGCTAGCGCGTAGTGCCGGCCTTGGTGCGCGGCGGCGGCGGAGCCGACTTCGTGGAAGACCAATGTGGGGCCGACCTTTATGGTCGGCCTTGACCGATATGCTCCACGCGGCCTCAGTCGAAGTGGGCCTTCGCTTGTCGCGGGCACGTCGCGCGGCCGCGCTGACCGGCGCGGGGATCTCCGCCGAAAGCGGCATACCGACATTTCGCAGCGGTGCGACCGCGCTGTGGCGCAACTATCGTGCGGAAGAGCTTGCCACCCCCGAAGCGTTTGCGCGCGATCCGAGTCTCGTCACCGAATGGTATCTCATGCGGCTGCAGATGGTGCGTGACGCGCGTCCGAATGCCGGGCACTTGGCGCTCGCACAGATCGAGCGGTGCCTCGCGGCACGCGGCGCCGGTTTCAGCTTGCTGACGCAAAATGTCGACGGGCTTCATGGCGAAGGCGGCTCGCAAAACGTCGTTGAGCTGCACGGCAACATCCGGACGTGGCGCTGCGTCGCCTGCGGAAAAGAGCAACTGCTCGATAAACTCTGTGGGACCAACCTTCTGCGAGACTGCGGTGGAGCGGACTTTGTGGAAGACCGGTGTGGGGCCGACCTTTACGGTCGGCCGACCAATGAAAGACTGCTGCCCTTGCATTGTTCGTGCGGCTCCATGCTTCGCCCGGGCGTCGTCTGGTTTGGCGAGACGCTTCCGCCCAATACGTGGGAGCGAGC
>DATBOZ010000038.1:0-15178 GCA_036561585.1 Candidatus Eremiobacteraceae bacterium
AGCCCGGATGGTCGAGGATCGGATTATGAATGCCGTAGAGCCGCAGCAAGAGTGCGAGAACGAGGATCGTCAGGAGCGCCGCATGCCGCCGCAAGGCGTCGATCACGATGCGGCGCCGTCCTCGTTCTGATGCGTGTGGCGGAACGTCCAATACTTGTTGACGAAGAAATTGATGGCCATACCGGCGACCGTCGCGGCGAGCCACGCCACGGAATTGCGGAAATGCAACGCGGCCGGCAACTCGCGGTCCATGAACCAGAGGACGGGCTCGCTGATGCACAGCGCCAATGCGGACACGGTGACGAATTGCGCCATTTCCTTGCCTGCATGGCCCCGCGAGCGAAACGTCCAGTGCCGGTTCCACCAATAGTTGTTGACACCGCCGAGCAGGAAGCCGACCGCGTACGCCCACCAAAGCTGCGCATTATAATGTAAGAGCCCGTGATAGGCGACGAAGTTGATCAGCGTCCCCGAAGCGCCGACGATGCCGAACTTGACGAATTGGCGGACCCCACGGCGCGCGCGAAACGCTCCGGCCGCGCTCACGCGAGCCAGTACCAGTCCGCGAAGAACACCGTGAAGACGCCGAGCAGCGTCAAAGACAGCGAGACGATCGCCGAATTGACCACCGGCCGCCGCCCGTACACCGCGAGCAGCATGAACGCGGGAAAGACGACGAGATCGAAGCGCGGCATGCTCATCAGGCTTGCCGTGGACATCGGCACGAGCAGCGATGCCGCGAAGTACCACGCATACGACGGGCGCAGCTGCCGGAACGCCGCCACCACCAATGCGACGAACGAGATCGTGAACGCAAGTTCGAGGATATGATTGATGGAACTGCTCGACGCGATCGGCGCATGCGCGAGCTCGTGGAAGGTGTTCGAGATGCTCACCCAGGGCGGGGCGAGGTGCCGGTTCCAGTTTGCCTGGACCTTTTGAAAGTAGAGCGGATCGCCGACGAGCGCATAAAGGTATCCCATATACAAGGCGATGCCCGCCGGTACGAGCGCGAGGCCGACGATGCCGCGCGCTAACGTCGTTCCTCGCCGCTCGTGCCATGCACGCCAGACTTCGTACGCGATCGGCAAGACGAGCAACACGCCTTCGACGCGCGTGAGCGACGCGAGCGCGCCCATGACGCCGGCGGTGATGAAGTTCCCGCGCCGCGCGTAGTAGACCGAGGCGACCGTCAGCGCCAAGAAAAGCGACTCGCTGTACACCGCGGAGAAGAAGATCGCGGTCGGAAAGATCGCGATGTAGAAGATCGCGTGGTAAGCGGTCTCGTGATCGCCGAACTCGAGCTTGGTCAGCGCGTAGAGATAGGCGAGCGCCACGAAGAACGCGACGTTCGCGATCACGACGCCGGCGATGAAATGATCGCCGATCAACCCTCCGAGTTGATTGATGAGCAGCGGATAGAGTGGGAAGAAGGCGACGTCTTTGCCGTGATAGCCGAGCGTCGCGATCGTGAGGTAGTGCTGGGCATCCCAGCGGCCGAGGACGTCGAGCAGACCGTGTTGCGGACTCCAATGGGTCCCCGCGCGCTGGCCGATCACGATCGCCCCCAATGCGGCGACGATGATGAGCGGAATCCGCGTGGCGATGAAGACGGCGGCCACCGCGCGAACGGTCAGCGAATACTTCGCGAGCACGCCGATCTTGATCGCGATCCACGCGAGCAACACAGCGCCGAAGAGTGCGGTCGCTGAAGCGAGCGACGCCTGACTCCCCGCGAGATAGGCCCAGAGGAAGAAGATCGGCAGATAGCTGTAGGTGTCGGCGCGCAGCAGTGCGCCATAGCCGGCGCCGACCATGCCGCTCGCCACGCGCGCGTACGCGAACCAAAGCGCGAGAGTGATCACGATGCCGGAGAGAGCGAATCCGGTCAGAAGAAAATCTGAACCGTTGCGCCCGTGGGTCGCGAGGACATACCAGGAAAACGTACCGAGCGATGCGCCCGCCGCTGCGACGACCGCCGCACCCAGACGAGCCTCCGACGGGAGAAATGAAGAACGGCTGCCTTGCGGCGCGTCGAGCGCCGTCGGCGCCGCTTCAAGGTGCGCGACATCCACGGCTGGGCCGCTTCGCCGTTCCGCATTACGGCCCTTCAGACGCTGATGCAACGCGTATGCGCCGAACGCGCCGAGGGTTTTCTCACAGGTTAGGCAATAGGCGGGACATGTTTCGCCCACTTGCGACGATTGTCGCCGCAATCGCCGCGTGCGCAGGTGTGTTCGCCGCTCTTGCGGCGCCGGGCGAATCGTTGAGCGAATCGGCTGCGCCGCCGGCCGCTCCGCCGCACGTTGCCGGCGTTTTCGTTTCGCTAGGAACCGATGCGACCGGAACCCTTATCACCATCGACCAAGGCGGCACGGTGAAGGCGCTGCGCGTCGCCGCGTCGGCAACGGTCAGCGAAGCAGAATCCGGCGCCGCGACTCCGACCGCCGCGAGTCTCATCGCGCTCAAAGCCGGCGAGCCCGTCGACCTGCAGTTCGCACCGGACGGCTCGGTGACGGCAATCGTCGCCCGGTACACTTCGGTGGCAACGCGCGTGACTGCTGCGCAAGACGGCTACGTCGTGGCCGCGGACGGAAACGCGTACAAGCTCGTCGGTGCGGCGCTTGCGGCCGCGCCTTCCCTGGACGTCGGCACATACGTGCTGATGCGGACCGACCCGGCCACCGGAAACGTCTTCGATCTTGTCGCGTCGCGCCAGTCAATTCGCACCGCGGCGCAAGGCACGGTCGTCGCAGTGACGTTCGTCGTGCGCGTGCCCGCGAATACGCCGCCGACCGATGCGATCTACCTCGCGACCAACGCCGGAAACTGGACGCCCAACGGCACGCGGCTCGTACCGCTCGACGGCGGCCGATGGACCGGAACGCTTCCGCTCGCGGCGGGGACGCAGATCGAATATCGATATACCCGCGGTTCGTGGGCGACCGACGAACGTACCGCATCCGGCACGCCGACCGCGAACCGCACGCTCACCGCCGCGAAGGCTGCCGGAACGCAGAGCGTCGAGGACGTCGTCGCGCGATGGGCGGACCTAGCTTCATGACCTTTATCGTCGGCCGGCCGACCACAAGAGCCGGCACGACACGATCATCCGCGCTTTTCAAGGAGTCGCATCGATGGACACGCTCGATTTCGTCAAGGTGACGGAAGCTGCCGCGCTCGCCGCTTCACGCTGGATGGGTAAAGGCGAGCGAAATCTCGCCGACGGCGCCGCGGTTGAGAAGATGCGAGCCGTGCTCAACGATATGGACATCACCGGCAGAATCGTCATCGGCGAAGGCGAGCGCGACGAAGCGCCGATGCTCTATATCGGCGAACAGCTCGGCCGCGGCGGCAAGGAAGTGGATATCGCCGTCGATCCGGTCGAAGGCACGAATCTCGTGGCGAACGGATTGCCGAACTCTATCGCGGTGCTCGCCGTCACGACCAAAGGCGGACTGCTCAACGCGCCGGACACCTACATGGACAAACTCGCCGTCGGCCCCAAAGCGGCCCCCTACGTCCACATCGACGCGTCGGTCAAAGAAAATCTGCAATTGGTCGCCAACGCGATCGAACGCCCCATCGAGGACGTGACCGTCGTGATCCTCGACCGGCCGCGGCACAAGGAACTCATCGAAGAGGTACGTCAGGCCGGCGCGCGCATCAAGTTGATCTCGGACGGCGATGTCGACGCGGCGATCGCGACCGCCATCGACAGCACGGGCATCCACGTCTCCATGGGAACGGGCGGCGCGCCTGAGGGCGTGTTGGCCGCGGCTGCACTGAAATGTCTGGGCGGCGGCTTCATGGGCCGGCTCAAGTTCCGTAACGACGACGAGATAAAACGCGCGAAGGAAATGGGCTTCGGCGAGATCGACAAAGTGCTGGCGATGGATGATCTCGTGAAGAGCAGCGAGGTGACGTTCGTCGCGACCGGCATCACCGACGGTGATCTCTGCCGCGGGGTGCGTTTCTCGGGCAACGGCGCGCGCACGCACTCGATCATCATGAATAGTCATTCCGGGACCACGCGCTTCGTCGAGACCATCCATCATCTTCGCGCCGAGCCGTTGCGGGGCCGCCCACGCTGAACCTGCTCCGCCTGCTGACGCCGGATGCCGTCGTCGAAAAGATCGAAGATTTCGACGCCGCGCGATTTGAAGCTTGGGGTGTGCGCGGTATCGCGCTGGACTTGGACAACACGATCGTCCCCTGGCACACGTCGCTCGTCACGCCGGGTGCGGATGCATGGATCCGCGATGTGCTTGCACGCGGCATCGGCGTCTGCCTGATCACGAACAACTATTCCGGCGGCGCAGCTGCGGCATCTGCGCAATTCGACATCCCGGTCATAAAAGGCGCGCTGAAGCCGTCGCCGTGGTCGTTTCGCGGTGCATTGCGCACCCTCGGCGTCGACGGCGCGAACGCGGCGATCGTCGGCGACCAGCTCTTCACCGACGTGCTCGGCGGCAAGCTCGTCGGGATGCGGGCCGTCTTGGTCAAGCCCCTCAGCCGGTCGGAATTTCCGACCACGCGGATCGTCCGGTTCTTCGAACGGCCGATGCTCGCCGCGCTGCAGAAGCGCGGTCTGCTCAAGCCATGATCTCTGACCGCGACGCCTCGCGCTATTGCATCATCGGCGATCCGGTCGCGCATTCACTCTCGCCTGCGATGCAGTCAGCGGCCTTTGCCGCGGCCGGAATCAGCGCGCGATACGACGCGATCCGGGTGCCTGAGGGCGAAGCCGCCGGCGCGCTCGCAGCGCTGCGCGCGCAAGGGTACGCGGGGTTCAACGTCACGACGCCGCTGAAAGATGAAGTGGCCGCGATTCTCGACACCATGACGGAGAGCGCGCGCGACACCGGCGCGGTCAATACGGTGCGGCGTGACGGCGACGGCTGGAACGGACACAATACCGACGGCGAAGGCTGCGCCCGCGCCGTGTACGAGCTATGGTCGCCGAAGTTCGATGGCCTTGAGGTCCTGCTGCTGGGCGCTGGTCCGGCCGCGCGCGCGATCGCGCTCGCGTTGTCCGCGCGAGGCGCGGTCGTCTCGTGCTGGTCTCGGCGTCAGGAGCGCGCCGCGAATCTTGGTCCGCCGCCGACGCGGCCGGCAACGCTCGTCATCTCCGCGTTGCCAGCGGACGCCTCCGTTCCCACGGCTGTTCTCGCGTGTATCGATGCGAGCGCGGACGTCTTCGACATCAACTATGCAGCTACGCGTTCTCCTTTGCCGCCAAACGTCGGTGCGCGGCGCAGCGACGGCATCCCGATGCTGCTGCATCAAGGCGCGCTCGCATTTGCGTGGTGGACCGGCAAAGACGCGCCGATCGAAGCGATGCGTGCCGTGCTCGAACGCGCGCAGGGCAGGGCGGAACGCCCGGGCACGGAAAACAGCCCGCGATGAAAGCCGTCATTCTCGCCGGCGGTCTCGGCACACGGATCAGCGAAGAGACGCAGCTGCGCCCCAAACCGATGGTGGAGATCGGCGGCAAGCCGGTCTTATGGCATATCATGAAGACGTATGCGGCGCACGGCATCAACGACTTCGTCATCTGCTGCGGCTACAAAGGCTACATCATCAAAGAGTATTTCGCCAATTACGCATTGCACGGCTCAGACGTGACGTTCGACATGCGGAGCGGCACGATGACGACGCACGCGACGTCGACCGAACCGTGGTCGGTCACGCTCGTCGACACCGGCGACGGAACGGCCACCGGAGGCCGGCTCAAGCGAATCGCCCAGTACGTGAAGGACGAAGAAGATTTCTGTTTCACGTACGGTGACGGCGTGAGCGACATCGACATCGGCGCGCTGATCGCGTTTCACCGTCGCTCCGGCGCGCTCGCGACCGTCACTGCGGCGCAGCCGCCCGGCAGGTTCGGCGTCCTGACATTGTCTCGAGACCGCATCACTGAATTCCGCGAAAAGCCGGCGGGTGAAGGCGGCCGCATCAACGGCGGTTACTTCGTCCTCTCGCCGAAAGTCCTCGACTACGTCGCAGGCGACGACACCGCGTGGGAACGCGAACCCATGGAGCGGCTTGCCGCGAAGTCCCAACTCGCCGCGTTCGTCCACGACGGATTTTGGCAAGCGCTCGACACGCTGCGCGATAAGACCGCGCTCAACGAGCTGTGGACGGCGGGCAAGGCGCCGTGGAAGGTTTGGGATTGACCGCGGACCGCAAAGAATTCTGGCGCGGTGTCCGCGTGCTCGTCACCGGTCATACCGGTTTCAAAGGCGCATGGCTCACGTTGTGGCTGCATCGGATGGGCGCCGATGTGGCCGGCTACGCGCTCGCGCCGCCCGCGCGGCCGAATGCGTTTTCGCTCGCGCGGCTGGACGAAATCGGGCGATCGGAATTCGACGACGTGGGCGATCGCGCGCGTTTGCGCGCGGCGTTCAAACGGCATCAGCCGCAGATCGTGTTCCATCTCGCAGCGCAAGCGCTCGTGCGCGCCGGGTACGCGGATCCGGCCTTGACCTACGAGACCAATGCCCTCGGGACCGCAAACGTGCTGCTTGCGGCGCGCGCGCAGGGCGGCGTGCGCGGCGTGGTCGTCGTGACGAGCGACAAATGTTACGACGGGCGCGACGGTGCGCGGCGCCATCGCGAAGACGACGCGCTGGGCGGCGACGATCCGTACTCTGCGAGCAAGGCATGCGCCGAGCATGTGACCGCCGCGCTCCGCGCGACGTGGACCGGCGAACGCCATCGAGAAGCGATGTTCATCGCGACCGCACGTGCCGGCAACGTCATCGGCGGCGGCGACTGGTCGACGGACCGGCTCGTGCCCGATGCGCTCGCCGCCTTCTCGGCCGGCGCGACGCTTTCGGTCCGCAATCCATCGGCGGTACGGCCGTGGCAGTACGTGCTCGACCCAGTCTCAGCGTACCTCGATCTTGCGCAGAAACTTGCCGGCGCCGGCGCCGATGCGTTCGCCCGCGCTTGGAATTTTGGACCGCCCGAAGATGCTGAGCGAACCGTCGCTTGGGTAGCGGACCGGCTCGCCGCCGCGTGGGGTCCGGGTGCGGCATGGCAAGCGGTCGCGGGCGAGCACCTTCCGGAGCGCCACGCGCTGCGGCTGGATAGCGCGGCGGCGACAGCGGCGCTTGGTTGGCGAACGCGAGTCGATCTAGAGCGCGCGCTCGAACTCACCGCGCACTGGTACCGACGCTATGCACAAGGTGAGTCCGTGCGCGCGCTGATGCTCGACGAGATCGAGCGCTACGAAACAATCCGCGCGGCGTGAGCGTCGCTCAATGCCGTTTCTGCGGCGCTGAACTGCACGCCGTCGTCGCGGACCTCGGCATGTCGCCGCCTTCAAACGCACTGGTCGATCCGACCCGTGCAGTGGCGACCGAAGTCTACTATCCGCTGCGCGTCTACGTCTGCGAGCGCTGCTGGCTCGTCCAACTCGAGCAGTTCCAAACGCCCGCCGAGATCTTCAGCGACGAGTATGCGTATTTCTCGTCGTACTCGAGCACCTGGCTCGCGCACGTCGACGCATTCGCGGCGGCGGCGATCGCGCGATTCGGCCTCGAAAGCCAAAGCCTCGTCGTCGAAGTCGCAAGCAACGATGGCTATCTATTGAAGTGCTTTCGCGACCGGGGAATCGGCGTGTTGGGACTCGAGCCTGCGGCCAATGTGGCGGACGCGGCGATCGCCGGCGGCATCCCGACCGTGGTGGAATTCTTGACCGCGGCGAGCGGTCGCGCGCACGCAGCGAACGGCCAAGCCGGGGATCTCGTCGTTGGGAACAACGTCCTTGCGCACGTACCCGATCTCAACGATTTCGTCGCCGGTTTGGCGGCGCTGGTGAAACCGGGCGGCGCGCTGACGCTCGAATTTCCGCACGTGCTGCGGATGGTCGAGCGCTCGGAGTTCGACACGATCTACCACGAGCATTTCTCGTACTTCTCGCTGGCCGCAGCCGCCAACGTCCTCGAAGCGCATGGCCTGTACGTCTTTGATGTCGATGAGCTGCCGACGCACGGCGGGTCGCTGCGCGTGTATGCAACCCGAACGAGGTCTGCTCCGGACGCATCGGTCGAGCGCGTCTTGCACGCGGAACGTGCCGCGGGCCTGACGACGGTCGCCGGTTATGCCGCGCTGCAGAAGAAGGCGGAGACCGTCAAGGGAGCGCTGGTGGATTTCCTCGGCCGTTGCAAGCGCGATGGCAAGCGTGTCGCAGGCTACGGCGCGCCGGCGAAAGCGACGACGTTGCTCAATTTCTGTGGCATACGGACCGACTTGCTCGAATACACCGTCGATCGCAGCCCGCACAAGCAGGGCAGGCTTGTGCCCGGCGTGGGCATTCCGATCGCGGCGCCGGAGCGGATATTCGAGACCCGGCCGGACTATGTCTTGATTTTGCCCTGGAATCTGCGCGACGAGATCTGCGAGCAGATGGCCGGTATCGCCGCATGGGGCGGCAAGTTCGTCGTGCCGATCCCCACCTTGGAAATTTTGGAACCCCTGTAGTAGGGCGAGCATTGCTCGCCCAAAAAAAACGAGGGCAAGCCTTGCTTGCCCTATCACAACAATGGGGTGAGCGTTGCTCACCCTACTACGCCTCATGTCACGAGTGGGATCGTGACGCCCATGCTCGCGAGCATGGCTGCGTTTTCGCTGCGATAGTTTGGATTCATGAGAATGGCCGCGCTGATCCTGCGCGCTGCTAAATCGTGCGGTGCGACGATCGGGTGTCCGGTGCCCGGTATGAAACAGCCTTGCTTGCGGGGATTGACGTCGACGACGCAATCGATCAACGTTGCCCGCGGGTCCACGAGTCCGGCAAAGGTCACGCCCTTTGCGCCTGCTCCCCATATCGCCAGCGGCCCGCTACGTCGCAAGACCGTCAGGCGTTCGATCCATTGATCGAGGGCCGCGCTCTGCGACTTCGCAAACGCTTGGCAGTGCTGCAACATCGCACCGCCGTCGGACGCAAAGGTCTGCTTGGCGACGCCGGGCGCGCCTTCGAGCCAGAGGTACTGCCCGCCGAAGACGTGGCTGACGGACTCGACGCCAAAGCCGGCTCGTTCGAATGCCTGCGCGAGCGAACGCGGATTGAAATACGAACAGTGCTCGTAGAAAAAATCCCAGATCACGTGATTGCGGACGATCCAGTCGACGCAGGGGGTCTCGAAGAAGATTCGCGTCTCCAAGTTGTCGAGCACTCCGCGGATGGAGACGAGAAATGCGACCGGATCGGGGATGTGCTCGATGACGTGGCGGCAAAGCACCGCGTCTATCGTCTCTTCGACGAATCCGGCGCCAAAATAGTGTTTGAAAAATCGCAGCCGGCCGTTGCGCGATGATTCCGCGCCCTCGTAACTTGTGTCGAACCCGAAGCCTCGAGTCCCAGCGGTCGCAGCGATGACGCGAGCGAGGAAGACACCCTTTCCGCACCCGACCTCGACGGCTGTCTTCAGCGCCGGTCCGCAACGATCGACTACCCGCGCTACCCGCTCATCGACGTACGTCGCGAATGCGTCCGACGCGGTTTGCGTGTTTTCGTAGGATGCTCCGTAGTCGAGGCGGTCATCTTGAAACGCCGCGTTGAAGACGAATGCGCATTCTGCGCATGCATGCAACGAGAGCGTGCCGGTCGGCGCGTTGCGCGCGCGATCGCGCGACGCGAAGAGCACGTTCTGGTTTGCAGGCACCCTTTCGCGAACGAGGAATCGTTCCGCGTCTGCACCGCAGATCGGACAAGCGGCGGTCATGCAGCGCGTGTTCGACTACGGCGAGACCGCAACATCTATGCGAACGCGACGTTGCCTCTAGACGTAGCCGACCATAAAGGTCGGCGCTAAAGAGAGTGGCAGCCGACCATAAAGGTCGGCACGACAGAGTGATGCAGTCGGCCCACAGAGCACGCAACTTAAGGAAGCGCCCGTCATGAACGAACGCTCGCCATTGGACGTAAGCGCGATCGCAGCGATGAGCGCCGACGCGGCGATGACCGCATCCGCCGCCGACTTCATGCGCAAGAGTATCGCTCACCGATACTCGTACAATTTCTCGTGGCTCGGCGTGCCGGTCATCCAATATCCCCAGGATCTGATGGCGCTGCAAGAGCTGATCTGGGCCGACCGGCCGGATTTGATCATCGAAACGGGTGTCGCGCACGGCGGCTCCGCCGTCTTCTTCGCCTCGATGCTCGAGTTGCTCGGCGCCGGCACGGTGCTCGCCATCGACATCGAGATTCGGCGCCACAACCGCGCCGCGATCGAGGCGCATCCGCTCGCCAAACGCATCGTGTTGGTCGAGGGATCCTCGACCGAAGCGACGGTCGTCGCCGCCGCCGCCGCGCGCGCGCGGTCGGCGCACAGCGTGATGGTCGTCCTGGACTCGAACCATACCCACGAACACGTGGCACGCGAACTCGATCTCTACTCGCCATTTGTGAAACGAGGCGGTCATATCGCCGTGCTCGATACCATCGTCGAGCATCTCCCGGGTCCCCACGCGGATCGTCCGTGGGGTCCGGGCAACAGCCCGGGCTCCGCGGTCGACGCCTTTCTCGCGAAGAACGATCGCTTTGCGGTGGACACGGCCTTGAGCGACAAGCTGCTGATCACGGTCGCCCCCGGCGGCTACTTGCGCTGCGTCAAGGATTGACCGCCTCGGTGGATTCGGATCGCTTGACCGTGACGGCGGTGATTCCGACGTACCGCCGGCCGGCGTTGCTCAAGCGCGCGATACAGAGCGTGCTGGCGCAATCGCACCGAGACCTTTGCGTGCGCGTGTACGATAACGCATCGGGCGATGCCACGGCGGACGTCGTGCGCGAGCTCGCGGCCGCAGATCCTCGTGTGGACTACTTCGCGCACCCGGCGAACATCGGCGCGACGCGCAACTTCCAGTTCGGGATGCGCGATGTGCGAACGCCGTTCTTCTCGTGTCTCTCCGACGACGACGTCTTGTTCCCCGATTTCTATGCCACCGCGCTTCGTGCGTTGGAAACCGCTCCCGACGCGCTGATGGCGATCGGCTCGACGCTCGAATTCAATGCAGACGGCAAGTTCCTTTACGCGCCGCTCGCGCTCTGGCCACGCTCCGGACGTTTCGATCCGCCGGATGGCGCGTTCGCGATGCTCGACAACCGGCACCCGACCTGGACGGGCATCGTCTTCCGTACGGCAGTCATCGAGAAAGTCGGGATCATCGACGCCGACGTCGGTGGTCCGGCAGATCTCGATTTCGAACTTCGCGTCGCCGCGCGTCACCCGTTCGTCGTCACCTTCGCTCCGTGCGCGGCGTACCTCAATCACGCGACAAGCGTGTCGGCCGGTGAAAACGCGTCGGTCATCGCCGGCTACCGCCGGATGGCCGCGAACATCGAAGCGGACGATACGATGCCGGACGAATTTCGCGCGCGGCTCGTGCCGCGTCTGCATCGTCAGATGAGTCGCAAGCTCATCGAGATCACGGTCAAAGGTCTGTGCGGCGATCGCGACGATGTCGCCTCGGGCGCAGCCGCCATCCTCGAGGCCGAGTTCGCCCCCACCGTCGAAAACCGTATCGCGCTCACGACCTTTCGCATCTGCCGGAGTTGGCGCGTCGCGCGAGCGATGCTGCGCGGTGTCGAAGCGCTGCGGCTTTGGCTGCGCGCCCGTCGGTCGGCCTCCGGCACGCGCGCCAAGGGCGGCGTGGATCCCGCCGATTTCGCCAAGTACGTGCGCCAGAGTCCGGCCCCGCCGGAAACGCCGTGACCGGACGTGGCCGCGCGGTGGTGTTCGGCGCGCGCGGCCAGATCGGGCGCGAAGTGGTACGGGCACTCGCCGCAAGCGGTTACGCAACGGTAGGGCTCGGACACGCGCAATGCGACATCACCGATCCAGACGCGGTCGGCGCGGCGCTTGGGGGAATCGGCGAAGGAGACGTCGTCGTGAACGCTGCGGCGTGGAACGACGTCGTCGGCGCGGAGACCAGATTCGCCGACGCGATGCTCGCGAACGGTTGCGCGCCATACTTCGTCGCGCGTGCCGCGCAACGGTGCGGCGCGACGATGGTGCATTTCGGCACCGACTATGTCTTCGACGGCCGCTCGGGTTCGCCATACGTGGAATCCGACGCAGTCCACCCGCTCAATTCGTACGGCAGGGCCAAATTGTGCGGGGAAGTGCTGGTAAAGGCAGTAGCGCCGCGTGTGTATCTGGCGCGCGTGTCGACGGTCTTCGGCGTGGCCGATGACCGCCGGCGACAGAATTTCGTCGAGCGCGTTCTTGCGGCGTCGCGCGACGGCACGCCGATCCGTTTGATGGCCGACGGCGCGATGTCTCCGACCTATGCGGCGGATGCGGCGGACGTCGTCGCGGACCTGTTGCGAACGGACGCGCCGTTCGGCACGTATCATGTCGCCAACAACGGCGCATGTTCGTGGTACGCTTTTGCCGAGGAGATCCTGCGGCTCGCCGGCGGCAGCGCACGACTGGAGCGCCTTGGCGCGCTCGAGGGCGATCAGCGCGTCGCGAGGCCGCTCAATAGCGCATTGCGCAGCGAATCGTTGGGCAGTCTCGGCCTCATGACGCAACCATGGCAAGACGGTCTGCGGCGATACTTGCGCGCGACGGGGCACCTGAAGGGGAGTTAGGCGGTTCTACGTGCCGGCGCCGACGTGGGCATGATTCGCCTCGTCGTGCACGAGTTGCTTGGTGGAAGCCACTGGATCCCAGCCGGTCGAGGTACCCGAGTTCCAGCGCGAATATTGCATCGCCGCGCGGATGCGGCAGTACACTTCGAGCAATGCCGCGCCGGCAAGCCAGTCCCACCGGGGATGCTCTCGGCGGACATAGGCGACCATCGCTTCGAGCAACGGCGTCGCGCGCAGCGTGGAGACAGGCAAGCGGTGTTTGCGTTGGATCCGCATATTGAGCGCGATCCAGCGCGTGCGTTGTGCGACGAACTCCTTGAGCGACTCCGGGCCGCGATTATGGACGATCGCGTCGGGCGCGTACCGGATCTCGTAGCCGACGCTCCGGACGCCGTGCTCGATCTGCACTTCGTCAGCAGGCGTGTCCGGATTGAGACCGCGGAAGACGTTGCGGAACGCGATAAGCTCGCCCATCTTCGGATTGCGCAACGATATTTCGTGGTGCAGGCGCCACATCAATTGCACGGTGAAGCCGATGAAGTCGCCGGCCGCGTTGAGCGGTACCGGATGGCTGCCGACCATGCCGACGGCCGGATCGGCGAGCGGAGCGGTGAGCGCCTCGACGGTCTGCGGCTCGTAGATCAGGTCGGCCGACGAGACGAGCAAGACCGGTTCGGTCGCGATCGCGAAAAAGGTGTTGATCGCCCGGACCTTGCCGCCGCGTTCGGGTTCGGCGACGAGTTGGATCTTCGGGTGTTCCGCGGCATAGCGATCGACGATCGCGCACGTCCGATCCGTGCAGCCGCTCGCGATGACGAGCACGCGATTGATCTTTTCAAACGCCGATTGATTGAGAATGCTATCGAGAAGGCGAGCGATGTTGCCTTCTTCGTTGAAGGCCATGACGCCGATGGCGATCGGACGGTCCATAGATGCGGGCAGCGGTCCTTGCAGGGAGCGGCGGCAGAAGCGTTCTCGCATAGTTATCGGCACGACCCGCGCTGTGGCCGTACCGCTGCTCCCGCGAGGGGTCCGGTCGAGCGCATGCGGCCCGGGACGGGCGGCGGCCGGTGCGGTCGGCGCGAAATCTCTCGCGAGCGTCCGAAGATATCCTTGTGAGCGTTTTCGGGGCGGTCCTCGACACCGGTTCCTTCGCCGCACGTCTGGCTGCGGGTCTTGGTTCGGGTGCCGTGCTCTGGATTGCATTCTGGGCGGTGGGCGGCCGGATATTCGATCGATGGCTGAGTTGTCTGCCTGCCCGCGGCCGCCAGGTGTTCGGTGCCGCAGCCGGCTTTGCGCTCATCGGCACGTGCGCCGGACTTTTGGGCCTCGTCCACTTGCTATCGTTCGTCAGTCTCATGCTCCTCGTGGCAGCAGCGCTCGCGTTTGCGATTCCGAGCGCAGGCTCGTGGCCCGCGAGCCTTCGTGGCATGGCGGATGGGTTTCGGGCAGCGAGCGTTCTCGACAAAACGGCGTGGCTCGTCGCGGCTGCCGCTTGGATCACGGGCGCGATCGCGGCCGCGCTGCCGGCCGTCGATTGGGATCCGCTTGCGTATCATCTACCGATCGCAGCGGCAGCGCTCGCGCACGGCGCCTTCGTCTTCGATCCCGATCTTGCGCAATCCGCATTTCCACTACTTTCGGAAGCAGCGGCGTTGCCTGCCTTCGCGTTCGCCGGTTCGGCCGGCGCCGCGTTTGCGGTCCTCGGCGCCGGCATCGCACTGTCCCTCGCGGCAGCGGCACTTGCGGAACGCATCCGCACCGGAAGCGGCCCGTTGACGTGCGCGCTCGTCGCCTCATCGAGTTTGTGGCTGTGGATCGCGCCCGCATTTTACGTCGATGTGCCGTTCGCGCTCTTCGCACTCGCCGCACTCGGACTCGCGTTGACGCTCGAAGACCTTGACGTGCGCAGCGCCGCATTGATCGGCCTGTTCGCCGGCGCTGCCGCTGCGATGAAGTATCCCGGTTTGGAGATAGTGGCCATCGCGGTTGTCGTCGTCGCGTGGCGAGCCGCTCGGGCCGCGCGCTGGCGCGCCATCGCGGCATACATGGGAACGACGGTCGCCGTCGCAGGCGGCTGGTACGTGCGAAGTTTCGCGGTCTCAGGCGATCCAGTCTATCCGTTTGCGACCGGCGTCTTCGGAAAATCGGCAGATGCGCAAGCGTTCGCGGCGCGCTACGTCTCGATGACGTCCGATTGGTGCGGCGGACACGCGACGATCGCCGACTTCGCGCTGCTGCCGTGGCGACTGCTGACCGAGCCGCAATTGTATTGCGGCGATCAGGGCTATGCGCTGCGTTTGGCGGCGGTGCTCTTCGCCGCGGCGTTCTTCGTGCCGCGCGCGCGAGTCTTCGCCTCCCTGACGCTCGTGCTGGTCACCGTGTGGTTTTGGACCAGCCGACAGTGGCGTTTCTTGACGACTGCCCTTGCGACGTATGCGATCGCGGCGGCGGCAGGATTGGACGCCCTCGCCGAACGGCATCGGCCGCTCATCGTCGCCGCGTTGCTGGTGTTGGCAGCCGCGAGCGTCGCCTTGAATTGGCTGCCGCAGCCTGGCCGCGATGCGAGCA
>DATBOZ010000039.1:0-5142 GCA_036561585.1 Candidatus Eremiobacteraceae bacterium
TTCATGGCGGCCGGCATCGTCATCCACAACTTGGGCGGCGAACAAGACATCCGGAAAATGGGCGGCCTCGCGAAGAAAATGCCGCTCGCGTTCTGGACGTTTGCCATCGGCACCGTGGCCATCTCGGGCGTGCCGCCGTTCTCGGGCTCTTTCTCCAAGGATGCCATCATCGACGCGGGTCTTGCGCTCCATCACCCGGTGCTGACCGCCATGCTGATCTTCGCCGCCTTGCTCACCGCGTTTTATATGTTCCGGTTGTTGTTCTCCACCTTTGCCGGCGAGTATCGCGGCGGTCACGAACCGCACGTCGAGAACGTGCTGACCATGAACGTGCCGGTGGTCGTACTTGCGGGGCTTGCAACGATCGGCGGCTTCTTCGCGTCGCCGCTCGCGGTCTTTTTGGCTGGGTCCTTCAATAAATTCTCGCCGTACTTCTTACCGGGCAGCGATCACCGGCCGAGCATCGCCGAAGTGAACTGGCCCGTCGCGGCCGGGATGTTCTTGCTCGCGGTCGCCGGCATCGCGACGGCGTATGCGCTCTACGTGGTGCGGCCGAGTTTGCGCGACGAGATCAAGCGCGTGCTGGGCTGGCCGCGCGAACTGCTGCTCAACGCATACTATCTCGACGCAGTCTACCATGTGCTCGTCGAAGTGCCGGCCTACGCGATCGCCGGATTTTGCGCGCGGTTCTTCGATCGGGTCGTCATCGGCGCCATTCCCCGGGGGCTAGCAGCCACTGCCGTCGCGCTTGGCGATGCGGCGGGTAGCTGGGAGACTGGTCAATTGCGGCGTTACGGCTTGACGATCGCGATCGGCGTCGTGCTGCTCCTCGCTTACTACGCATACATCATGCATGCCGGCCAAGCGCCTGAGGCAACGTTGCAACGATGATGATCGACTACGTTGTGTTCTTGCCGGTCGTCACGGCGCTCGCACTGCTCATCATACCGCGCAGCGCGACCGGCGCGTTGAAAGGCGTCGCGTTGTTGGGCGCCGTTGCGACGTTTGTGCTGAGCCTCGGACTGCTGGCGCTCGGAAGAGGCCAAGTGCTCGAGCAGTCGCTGCCCTGGATCTCGGGTGCATGGACCGCCGCCTACCACGTCCGCGTGGATGGCATGAGCGAATTCTTCGTCCTGCTGACCACGCTAGTCTCGGCGGCGGCGATCTGGGCCGCGTTCAGCTACGCCGATCAGCGGCGGCTGCGCGGTTTCCTCTGCCTGCTGTTGATCTTTGAGACCACTTTGCTCGGGCTCTTCACCGCCGGCGATCTGTTGCTGTTCTACGTCTATTGGGATCTGATGCTGATCCCGGTCTTCTTGCTGCTCGTCGGGTATGCGGATTCGGAGAACGCGCGCAAGGCTGCCTGGAACTATCTCCTCTACAACGGCGGCGGCGGACTGCTGCTCCTGCTCGGCTTGATCGGCGTGATCGCGCACACCGGCACGTTCGAAGTGCTCGGCCATTCGTACGCGTTCGGACCGATCGAAGGATGGCTGTTCGCAGCGTTCGCGCTCGCGTTTCTCGTGAAGACGCCGTCGTTCCCATTCCACGCGTGGATGCCGCCGACGTACACGAATTCACCGGCGCCGCTCGTGGCGATGGTCGCAGGCGTGCAAAGCAAAGCGGGTCTGTACGGATTTCTCGTCTTCGCGTTGCCGCTCTTCCCGAACGCGGCGCACGTGTGGGCGCCGGTCCTCCTCGTGCTGGCCGTGATCAGCATCGTGTACGGTGCGTTCACCGCACTCGGACAGCGCGACATGAAGACGCTCGTCGCGTACTCGTCGCTCTCACATCTCGGACTCGTCTTGCTTGCGTTCTTCGCGTTCGATCTCACGTCCGTGGCGGCGAGTCTCGTCATGATCGTCAGTCACGGTCTCATTTCGGCAGCGGTTTTCCTCGTGCTTGGGTTCGTCGAGGAGCGCACCGGCACGCGCGACCTCGATGCGTTCGGCGGACTCGCGGCACGAGCGCCGCGCCTCCAAGCGATCATGCTCATCGCAGCGATGGCGCTGTTGGGGCTTCCAGGCTTGTCCGGATTCGCCGGCGAGTTCCTGATCCTCATCGGATCGTGGCAGACGCAGCCGGCCATCACCGCGGTCTCGTTGATCGCGATCGTGTTGGCGAGCGCGTATACCCTGCGCTTGTTCCAATCCATGATGCACGGCCCGGAGCGGGTTCCCGGCGAGCGCTCGTACGGAGACTTACGCCCGCGCGAGCTCCTGCTCGTCGCGCCGCTCTTGGCAGCCGTCGTCTTCTTCGGCATCTGGCCGGGTTGGATCAGCGATAGGACGCCGAACGCCGTGACCGTGCCGCCGCCCGCAGCGGTGGAGTCGGTGAGGCACCGCGCATGATACAGGCGGTCGCCATCGACTGGGGGGTGATCGCGCCGCTGACGGCTCTCGTGGCGACGGGTCTACTCGTGCTGATCGTCGACCTCGCGAGCAACGCAGCGCCGCGCAAGCTGCTGTACGCCATCGGCGTCGTCGGTTCGCTTGCCGCATTTCTTGCGTCGCTGCCGCTGGCAGGCCAAGCCCAGAGCACATTCGGCGGCGCGTATGCCTCCGACGGCTTCTCGTGGCCGTTCGATACCTTGCTCTTGCTCACGCTCGCCGTGACCTTTTTGCTCTCATCGCTGGCTCGCGCCGAGGACGGCGGCAATCCGGGCGCCTACGCGTCGCTACTGATCTTCTGCACGGTCGGCGGGATGATCATGGCCGGCTCGACCGACCTCATCGGCATCTTCATCGGCCTTGAAGTGCTGTCGCTCGCGCTGTACGCGCTCGCGGGAACCGGATTCCCGCGCCGGTCGTCGGCCGAGGCTGCGCTCAAGTATGTCCTGCTGGGTTCGCTCGCCTCCGGTTTCCTGATCTTCGGGATGGCGCTCTTGTACGGCGCGGGGGGCAGCATCGCGCTTTCATCGTTAGCGGGCGCCGCCGCCGCCGGCGGCCCGCTGTTCATCGTCGGATTCGCGCTCTTCCTCGTCGGCATCGCGTTCAAGCTCGCGCTTGCGCCGTTCCACATCTGGACTCCCGACGTCTACGAGGGATCACCGCTCGCGGTGACGGCGTTCATGGCGGTCGCCGTCAAAGCTGCGGCGTTCGCCGTCCTCGCGCGCTTTGCGTATGTGGTCTTCGTCCATGACGCGCCGGCACTCGTGCCGTTGTGGGCGATCGCCGTCTTGTCGATGATCGTCGGCAACGTCGGGGCGATCCGCCAGTCGAACCTCAAAAGGCTGCTGGCGTTCTCCGGCATCGCGCAAGCGGGTTATTTGGTCTTGGCGTTGGCCGGCGTCGGACGCAACGGCGTCGCGACACTTGTGTTCTACCTCGCAGCATACGCGTTCATGAACCTTGGCGCGTTCGCCGTTGTCGCTCTTATCGGTGACGGCGACGAACATCACGCCGACATCGCCGCATATCGAGGCCTCTTCTTCAGGCGGCCTGTTCCGGCCGCGTTGATGACGCTCTTCTTCCTCTCGCTCGCGGGCATTCCGGCGACCGCTGGATTCATCGGCAAGGTGCTGCTGCTCGGCCAAGCGGTGAGTGCCGGGCCGTGGGGCGTCGCGATGGCGGTCGCATTGATCGCCGGCACGATCGTGTCGTTCTACGTCTATTTCAAGGTCATCTGGCAGATGTTCGCGCCGGTCGAGAGCGACCTCGTCGAATCCAACGGCAATGCGCTCGGTTCGTGGATCGCGATCGGCATCGGCGCGGCCGGCGTGCTCTTGCTCGGCATCGTGCCGCAGCTGCTCCTCGCCCGGTTGTAGATGTGGGCCGACTGTAAGGTCGACCCCTACACTGCTGATGAGATCGAGCGCGCGTTGTACCAGAGGACGAGCGGCGGAATGACGATCGTAGCCGCGATGAACGCGATGATGTTCGTGCCGGCCGCACCTGAAAGAATCTCGACGACCATCGCCGCGAACATCGCAGTGCCGACGATGGCGAACACGACGCCCGCCTGCCGCAATTGCGGTGGCAAGACCGGTGGCTTGTTGCGACCTGCGAAGAAGATCGCGCGGTCGCGATATCCCGCATACATCATCTGCAGACCGATGGTCAGTCCGACGACGATCAACGCGTAGGTGAACAGCAGTATATCGGCGTTTGGCGTCATTATTTTCGACCTCTAATGGCGTTCAATTTTTGCAACCTCGTAGTACCGCGCCCCGCAATCCCGCGCTGTCGATTTCGCGATAGAACCGTGGACGACAACCATATCGCCAGGATGCACGCCGTCGAGCATGCCGGGCGCGGCGCGCAACGCAAATTTGCCGCCCCACGGCACCCCGGCGTGCGTCGCGATGACGACATACGTGCACAGTGATCCCCGAATCGCGATGCCGAACCGTCCAGCCAACCACGACAAGTCGGGCGAGTAGCCGTAGTCGGGATAATCGCCGGTCGCGACCGGCGCGGGAGTTGGGGTGGATGCCGGCGCGGATACGCCTCGCGGGCCACATCCGACCGCCGCGAGCAGCGCGAGCAGAATCGCCGCGCGTAGAACCGTCGTCGTCACGCTGACGCGCTTCGCGTTGCGGCGCCGCGCTTCATTGTCGCCGATTGGGTGCGTAGCCTGTGAGCTCCGTGTATCCATATCCGCCGACGGGTTTGCCTCCGAACGAGCCGGTGACCGAACATGCTCCTTCCCAATAGTACCCACCCGTCGAGTGGGTCGCATCAAATTCCTGATCGGCTAGCAGCGGTGCGATCGTCAATTCGGCGCGATACGACGGGAGCCGGATGCGCCAAGCGGCCGGGTATTGCGCGTGGCTGTGCGGACTCGGCCACGAACCGAGCGGCGTGACCGAGAATTTCGAAAGCGACAAGAACGACGACCGGCCCGTGCTGTCGACGAGCGTGCCGCTGCTCTGTGGGATCGCGCTGCCGTCGGCGCGGCGAAGCACGTAGAGCATGAGCTCTCGCCCTCCGGCGAGCTGCACCGAAAACCAGTCCCAGCCGACCACGCCGCGTTCGAGGTTGGCGGATCCCCATTCATGGTCGTTCCATGCATTGCCACTCACCGCCACTGCCCCGGACGGCAGCGAGAGCGCACCGGCCACGGCGAGATCGGTGAATGAATAGTAGTGCGACGCGCATCCTCGACATGCGCCCTTGCGGCTGACGCCGCTTAAGCCGTTGA
>DATBOZ010000040.1:0-7644 GCA_036561585.1 Candidatus Eremiobacteraceae bacterium
GCCGCCGAACTCAAGCTCTCGCCGGGCTACGGTCCGGCGATTCAAGGGATGACCGCGGCCGCCGCGATGGCGCGCGCACACGGCGCACTGGCGGTCGGGCTAGGGTCGGTCACGCCGCCGAAGCATGCACACGCTCATCCAACCCCAAAACCTACTGCGACGCTGAGCATCAAACCGTTGATCGCGCCTTCGCCGACGCCGGCGCCCACACCGACCCCCACGCCCACGCCGGCTCCAACCGAGACGCCGACACCGGCTCCCACGCCGACGCCGACGCCGACGCGCGTCGCAAAAATCGTGGCGCACAAGATCGTGGCAAGCGCGATCACTCCCCCGAAAAGGCCAAAACCGACGCCTTTGGTATCATCATCGCCGCCGCCGGATCTCGCGAGCATCGCATCGGATGCGCGCGGCTACGTGCTCGGCGTCGCACAAGATCTGAGCTTCACGCGCGCGCTCCCTCAAGCCGACACGAGTGACAGCACCGCGCAGCTCGAGGCGAAAATCGCCACAGCGCGCGATAAAGCCGACCTATTGCGCTTCGGAACGGGCGCGCTGCTGCAAGGCGATCTCGGTGCAGCGGCGACCGCGTACTCCACCGCTGCGAGACTCTATCCATCGGATTGGCAGCCGGCGTACCTTGCCGGGCTCACCGCGCAAGCGCGAGGCGACGACGCGAGCGCGCGCGCGCTTTTCGCGACGGCCGCGCGGATCGGCGGTCGCCCCGAACCGTACACGAGTCTGGCGATCGAAGCTCTATCCGGCGGCGACATCGCGAGCGCGATGGGATATGCGCGCCGCGCTGGAGCGCTCGACCCATCGTACGAGCCGGCGCGCTTCGTCGCCGGGATGCTCGCCATATTGTCGGCCAACGCCCCCCTTGCTCGCACGGAGCTGCGAGCTGCGATCGCGCTCGGCGGTGCGCCCGATCGAACCGGCTACTTCTTCAACCAAGCAGGCGGCTAGGGCCGCGATCCGGTCGGATTCGACTTATAGAGCGGAATCAAGAGGAACGTCAGCGCGAACGCGACGGCAAGCGCGATCGATGCGTCGTCGAATGCGCCGACGTATGCTTGCTGCGTCAGCGTGGACGAAAGCGCAAGGGTCGCCTGGTGCGCCGAGGTGACCGGATCGCTGCCGCGCGCCGCGAAGCCGGCCGTCAACTCGGACAACCGCAACTGGGCCGCCACGCCGAACTGCGTGACCGATTCGCTAAAGCGATCGAAGTGGAACTTCTGTCGGTCGACGATGGTGGACGCGACGAGCGCGATGCCGATTGAGCCGCCGAGAACGCGCGTGAGACTGAACAGCGACGAACCGTCCGCCTTTTGCCGTGGCGCGAGGTCTGCAAGAGCGAGCGCAGTGACCGACGTGAACAAGAACGGCAGCGCCGCGCCGCGCAGCATCTGCAGTCCGGCAAGCGACCAGAACGAATTTTGCAGATTGATGAAGCCGTTGCCGAAGAGCGATGCCACGAATAGTCCGATACCGATCGCCATCATCAACTTCGGCCTGATCCGCGTTCCGATGCGTCCGAGCATCGCGAAGCCGAGCAGGCTGACCAGCGCCGCGGGGACGAGCAGCAAGCCGATCTGCAGTGCGGTGTAATGCAGCAGCGTGCCGGCGAATAGCGGCAAAATGAAGAGGCTGCCGAACAGCACGGCGCCGAGCATCGCGCCCGTGAACGATCCGAGCGCAAAATTGTGATTCGCGAAGATGCGGATGTTGATCAGTGGATGCGGGCTGCGCAGCTCGAAGATGATGAATCCCACGAACGACGCGATCGAGAGTACCGTGAACGCAATGATGAACGGCGACTCGAACCAGCCGTCTTTTTGGCCTTGTTGCAACACCACTTGCATGGTCGACAGCCAGATCACCACCGACAAGAGACCGGGCATGTCGATCGGCGCGGTGCCGCGTGCCCGCGAAATATCGCGATTCTCGCCGATGAACAGGTAACTCAGCAAGATGGAAGTCGCCACCAGCGGCACGTTGACGTAGAAGATCCACGGCCACGATGCCGCATCGGTCAACCATCCGCCTAAGCTCGGACCAATCGCCGGGCCGAGTGCGGCGCCGATGCCGTACAGCGAACTCGCGATCGGCAACTCTTCAGGTGGGAAGGCTTCGAGCATGAGAGTGAGCGTGATGGGGATGATCGCACCGCCGCCGATACCCTGCATGATGCGGAAGAAGATCAGCGACCCGAGATTCCACGAAAGCCCGCATAGCACCGAGCCGGCGATGAAGAAGATCTGGCTGATGATGAAGTAGCGGCGCAAGCCGATCAGGCTCGAAAGCCAACCGGTCGTCGGAATGATGGCGACGTTGCTGATCAGGTAGCCGGTGATGACCCAATCGATCTCATCGACACTTGCGCCGAAAGTAGATTGCATGTTGGGGATGGCAACGTTGACGATGCTGCCATCCAACACGGCGGTGAGCGCGGCGAGCATGACCGGCAGCGTGATCAGCCATTTGTTGCCGGTGATGAGCCGTGAGTTGCTCGCCGTCGCTCTCGCGACCGCCACTTATTTCGAACTCGTGTCGATCGCGACGACTGCCGACAGTCCCTGCCGTAGCAGGTGCGTCGGATCCGAGGACTGATCGATGTCGATCCGTATAGGGATCCGCTGGACGACCTTCGTGAAGTTGCCGCTCGCATTGTCGGGAGGGATCAGCGCGAACGTGGCGCCGGTCGCGGGCGAGATGCTCGACACCGTGCCTCGAAACGTCTGCTTCGGGAACGCGTCGACTTTGATCTCAACGGTTTGGCCCGCGTGTACCGAGGTCAATTGCGTCTCTTTGAGGTTTGCGACGACCCAGAGACCCTTTTGCGCGGCGATCGCCATGACCGGTTGACCCGATGCGACCGTGTCGCCGATGTTGACCGACTTCTTGCTCACCACGCCGTCGACGGGAGCGGTGATCACGGTATACGAGAGCTGCAGGCGCGCGATGTCCAACGCGGCCTGCGCAGCGCTGGCTTGAGCAGAGCCGGTCACCGCTTGAGCTTGTTTGATCCGCGTCTGTTGGCTTCCGGTGAGCGCTTGCTCCAACTGCGCTTGATTCGCCGATACCTGTGCGCCGGCTTGCGCGGCGCCGGCTTGCGCTTGCGCGAGATCGTTTGCGGCCTGCTGCACACCGGTGTTGGCGACGTCGACGCCGACGCGCGCGGCCTGGTCGTTCGCCAGCGCGAGTTGATACGCCGCAACGGCCTCGTCATGTTGCTGATGCGAGATCGCGCCGGCGCCGATGAGCTGCTCCGCGCGGTCGCGGTCGCTCGTCGCTTTGGTGAGAGCGGCATCGGCTGCGGCAAGTTGCGCTTGTGCCACCGAGACGCGCTCGTGCGCGGCGCGAAGCCCGGCTTGCGAAATGCCGATTTTTGCGTCCGCGGCAGCGGTGGCGCCCTGGGCTTGGCTCACGCCCGCTTCAGCTTGACTGGTCTGCGCCGAGCTCAACGCGTTCTGCAGCGGCACGCCGAGCGCAGCCGCTTGGGCGCCGCCGCGCGCTTGGTCGAGGGCGGCCTGCGCCTGCGCGACGGCCGCACGGAAGTCGCGGTCATCTAAGACGAGTAAGCGGGTGCCCTTGGTGACGATTTGGTTTTCGCGCACCGGCACTGCGATGACTTGACCTTTCACGCGCGGCGCGATCGTGGTGATGTCGCCTGCGATCTGCGCATCATCGGTGGACACGTGATTCGCGGCATAGACCAAGTAACGGATGCCGAGGATGATGAGCACGAGCGCCGCGATGATGCCGAGCGGGATCAGGATGCGCCGCTTGCGACCCGTCGTGCCGTTGCCGTTGCCGCGCGTCTCGGTGGCGGTCATCGATACTCCATTCGCGTGTTCGGAGGTCGGGGTTGCCGTTGCCATTATGGTTTGAAATCTCCGTACGGTTGAATCTCAACCGTCTTGAGGTGTTGGCGCAGCCGCTGGATATATCCGGCCAGTTGGCGCAGCTCGGCAGGTTCGAGGCAGCTCATCATGCCGCTGACGTTCTTGAAGTGTTGTGGCACGAACCATGCCATGAATTTTTGGCCGAAGTCGGTGAGGCGCGCGATCACCATGCGCCGGTCCTCGGGATGGTCCACACGCTCGACAAAATTGTCGCGCACGAGACCGTCGATGAGGCCGGTGATGTTTGGCCGGGTGACGACCAAGTAGTCGCCGATCTCCGAGAGTGCCATCGAATGATCGGGCGACGCATAGAGGGCCATCAGGACGTTGAGACGTCCGACTGAGAAGTCGAACTTCTTGCACATGCGCTCGGCGACGTTTTCGAGGTCGGCGGAGATGCGCTTGAGCGAGACGAGGGCGAACACGGCGTCGATGTCGAGCGTCTCGAACCGTTTCTTGAAGCGGTCGAGGCCGGCCCGGAGAGCCTGCATTTCGTCACGCTCTTGGACCGGTGGAGCGTCGTTAACAGCCATGTAAGTATTTAACCTCCTAATGGTTTACTACCGTATTATATAGTTAGGTACTTAACATGTCAAGGCGTTGTCCCGTTTGGGTAGTGGCGCAAGGGGTCGGGGATGGGCATATTTGGGAACAGTTGCTCGAAGGCCGGCTTGCTTTGCTTCTCTGCATTTCGAAGAAGTTCGAATCTTAGGGAAATTCGGTCGTCCCAAAAACGCGAATTACAAAAAACAGTGGGAGCCGTTGCGCTCGTGTAGCTAGTGCACGGTCACGCTGACCCTTACGAAATTGTGCATGGAATCGGCGATCCTGATGGTGGCCGACCCTGTCCCTTGTGCGGTGACGATGAACGTGTCGCCGGATCCGGGCAACACCGTAGCGACCGCCGGATTTGACGTCGACGCGCTTAACGGCCCGGTTGATCGGCCGCTCTCGAAAGCGGTTACCGTCTGCGACTGCCCGACACGGATGTTCAAGCTTGTCGGTGAGACTGAGAGCTCTCGCAACACGTCGACGCCGATTCCGCCTCTGTTTGGTGAGGAATACCAAAAATACCAAAGATTCCCGTCAGGCCCGGACGCGACGTTTCGGGCGACCGGTTGATCCAACGGCAAATTGTCGGCATGCCAGTGTCCGCTAGCGATGTGCAAAGTAATGAGTTGATAGTTCGTATTCGTTGAGCCCATGACGCGGGTCGGGGAACTGCACGTCGTGAAACCATCGCCGGGGCACGAATAGAAGAGCAACGCACCGTCACCCTTACCCGCGGTAGCGAGATAGTTTGCGGACTGCGGCGCTACCAATGTCTCCGAACCGTCATTCGTTGACACGCGGAAGATTCCATTAGGCGATCCGCAGTAAAGATTCCCATCGCCGGCCGTCATCACCGTTGTGCAGCCCTGCGGATCGGGATACTCCGTGAGCATTCCGGATGGTGTGATCTTTGAGATCAGGTGCGGAGGGCCGTCAAGAAACCAGAAGTTGCCATCCGGACCTGCCCCGATCTGGTAGCCCCACGAGTCACTCCCCTTTGTTCGAAAGCACGTAGACGTTCCATCGAGTCTCATCCGACCCACCAAATACGCGGTCGAGTCTGTGAACCAAATATTGCCGTCTGCCCCGGATCCGATTTGGTTCACCGTTGATCCGGACGCGCATGGAATCCCGTACGGAGTCATGCTGCCCGATGGCGTGACCTTCACGATCGTCTGAGCACGAAGGGTGTCGTGCGTCAACACCCATAAGTTCTTGTCTCCACCGACCACTATCGCGACCGGCGCGTGCAACGAGAATGTCGTCGTTTCGTCTGCCATGTTGATGCGCCCAACCCTGTCGGTGCATTGGTCGACAAACCAGATGCTAGTCAGCGGACCGGCGATGAGCCCGTCGACGCATGCGACGTCATACGCCTCGATGAATTTCGCGCCCGATCCACCTTGCACGATGTGTGGGCTGATCGAGTGCGAATCGGTTTGGTCTGACGGCGCGATCGGCGAAACGCTGCCGCTCTGGCATGCGGCCAATAGGAGCGCTGTTCCGAGCAAACTTAGTTGCATGCAGCGCATAGTTAGGCTCCGTTCTTGATTGTAAGATCTAGTAATTGGCCGCAGGTTGTCCTAATGCCCGAGCCGCCCTATCTTATTGGCATTCAGTTCGGTGAACCACAGCGCGTGGTCAGGACCCGCCGCGATGTAGTTCGCGCTTGCGTATTCGGTCGGGATCTGGAATCCTCGGATGGTTCCGCCTGTGGTGATGCGTCCGATCAACTCGAACTGGTTGGAAGAGGACCCAACGAACCACAGCGCGCGGTCAGGACCTGCAGTGATACCGAGCGGGAATGCGAATGAGACGGCGAGCTGGAATTCGTTGATGGCCCCACCGGTGGTGATGCGCCCGATCTTGTTGGCATTGACTTCGGTGAACCACAGCGCATGGTCAGGACCCGTCGCGATGTAATACGGCCCTGCACCTGAGGTTGGAATGGAGAACTCGGTCACGGTCCCGCCGGTCGTGATGCGCCCGATCTTATTGCCATCGGTTTCTGTGAACCACAGCGCGTGGTCAGGGCCTGCCGCGATGCCGACCGGGTGCGCAACAGCGGTTGGAATCGGAAATTCGCTTATGGCCCCACCGGTGGTAATGCGCCCGATCTTGTTGCCATCGTACTCGACGAACCACAGCGCGTCATCCGGACCGGCCGCGATGCCGATCGGTTGTGAATTCGACGTCGGGATCTGGAATTCGCGGATGTGTCCGCCGGTCGTGATGCGCCCGATCTTGCCGCTACTCGATTCGGTAAACCACATCGCGTGATCAGGACCAGCTGCGATATCGGTAGGCGCTGAGCCGGGGGCCCGAATTTTGAATTCGCTTATGCTTCCGCCGGTGGTGATGCGCCCGATCTTATGCGTTTTGAATTCGGTGAACCACAGCGCGCCGTCGGGGCCCGCCGCGATTCCGCTCGGTTCTGAATTTGAGCTGGGGATAGCGTACTCGTGAAAAGTCCATCCGTCGAGCAACGCGGCGTGGGTCACCGTGGCGGGAATCACCGGTAGTGAGCTCGGACCCGAGGCACACCCGGCGGCGAGCGCCACAGCGCCTAAGATGATCAGTATTAATCGCATCGGTTCGCTCCATAGCGCGTTTGCGAACGACAACCCCGGACAACCTTGCTGACGCGCCAATGCCGTTGGCCAGTTCACTTCCGAACCGCCAAGGCGACGACCTTGAGACTAGCCGTTCGATAGTTCCATACGCTATTATTGAGGTGTGGCAGCTGATCGCGCTCAAAGGGTCCACCCACTCTTACTGATCGCACTTGCCGTCGCGGTGCTCTTGCTCGTCGTCAACGCCATCCGACCGGCATCGCGTCCAATCGCTTTGCCCGCGCCCTCGCCGACGACGCCCCCGCATTTTGCAATTGATGATCTCGACTTAGGTCCATCTGTTCGCCTCACCCGTTTCGTCCCCGATTTCGATATCTATCCAGGTCGCGCCGTTGAGGGAGCGGACGGACTATTGTACGTCGCATACTACCCTCATCGTCCGCCACCACTCTGGCATCAGATCGGCGGCGAGCCGGCGCGGCTTGGGATTCTCAACGAGGGGCGAATAACGCCGATCGCGGTGTCACGCGACAAGACATTCAACGAAGCCTTTCCGATGTACGGGATTCTTGAGTTCGCCGGTCTGCTCAACGGGGCGCCGGTGGTGATCGTCC
>DATBOZ010000041.1:0-3256 GCA_036561585.1 Candidatus Eremiobacteraceae bacterium
AGTTGTTCGCGCAGCGCGCATCGGCGGTCTTACCAGATTTCGAAGCCGAACAGTCCCAAGACACGTTGCGCGAGATCTGCGAGCGATTGGACGGGATTCCGCTCGCGATCGAACTCGCGGCGGCGCGCGTCCGGGCATTGAACGTCGACGAGATCTCCGCGCGCCTGCACGAGCGCTTTCAACTGTTGACGAACCCGGACCGAGCCGGATCGCCCCGCCGTCAAACGCTTGCGGCCATGATCCAATGGAGCTACGATCTCCTCACGCCCGACGAACAGTCGCTTCTGCGATACTTGAGCGCCTTCCGCGGCACGTTTTCGCTGGCGGCAGCGACCGCCATATTCGCGCGTGAGGGGAAGTCCGACGACTACCGTGTCCTCGACTTGCTGACGTCGCTTGCCGACAAATCGCTCCTGACCGTGAGGCTCGCGCTCACCACACGCTACAGCTTGCTTGAGACCATCCGCGAATTTGCGAGGCAAAAGGCAGTTGATCACAACGAATCGTCGACAAGTGCATCACGGCACGCCGAACACTTCGCAGCCGTTGCGGCGCAAGCATATCGTGAGTTTGATTCGCGCATACCGCCGAGATGGCTCGACCGGCTCGTCCCCGACATCGATAATTTCCGGGCCGCACTCGCGTGGACGCTCGAGGGTGTTGGCGACCGTCGTGCCGGCGCTCAATTGGCAGCGGATTGTGGGCCGGTCTTCTTGCGCACGGGATTGCTGAACGAAGGGCTACGATGGTGCGATCGCGCGCTGAGCGTGGCCGACGTGTCGCCGGCGACGGCCGGAAGAATCGAATACGTCACGTCGATGATGCGCAACAATTCACTTGCATACGGACGCGCGCTCGAAGCTGCACAACGTGCCGTTGCACACTACCGCTTGTCGACGGACGAGCGCGGGCTCATTCGAGCGTTGTCGCAAACCGCACATCAATTCGCGCGCGCTTCAAGGTTTGAGGAGGCGCAAGCGCCCGCCGCAGAGGCGATCCGGCTCGCGCGAGATTGCGGCGACCCAAATGTCCTCGTCGCCGTGCTTCGCCGCTGCGCCGCCTCGCTGCCACGCGAAGCGATAGCGCAGGCGCGCGACCTGTTTGACGAGGCGCTGACAATCGCGCGGCAGATGCAAAGGCCGGATGAGATATGTCACGTGCTCCAGTGGTGGGCCTCAAGCGAAGGAGCAGCAGGTTTTTACGACCGCGCGATTGAGCTGCTCCAAGCGGCGCTCGATTCCGCGAACGCCGACCTGCAGACGTATATCGAGAGCGACATCGCCTGCTGTGCGCTGGCTTCCGGATCGGTTGAAAAGGCAGAACCCCATGCGCGCCGTGCGTTGGCGCTGGCGCTCGACGCTCGCCACCCCGTCCTCGCCGTCCTTGCCATCGCATATTGCGCCCCGGCGCACGCGCTGGTCGAACCGCGGCAAGCGGCGCGGCTGTTCGGGTTTGCGCGCGCCCGTTTACGCGACATGCAATTCGACGGCGATCCCATCGAGAAGGTCGCACTCACCTTCGCTTTGCAAAGCATTGAGCGCGCGCTCGCAAACGCCGATGTCACGCCGTTGCTCGATGAGGGCGCGGCGCTCAGCCAAGATGAAGCCGTCGCCCTCCTCGCAGCACCGTCAACAGTGGGGGTTGTTCTCCCGCCGCGGCAAGACGCTGGAGATGACGGTGTCGTGGCATTGCTGGGTTAGCGTGTAGGTCCCAGTATCGCCGGTGCAGCCGGTCACCGCAGAGTACGAGCCGCTGAGGATGCCCGTGGTCGGGTCGTAAGAACCCGTGGTGCTGAAAGTGCACACCGGGCCAGTGCGCGCCGGCGGGAAATCGATGACCAATGCGCCGCTCGTCGAATTCGACGATGTGATGGTCAGTGACGTCTCCACAGAAATGGATTGGCCGGTTTCCTTGACCTTCACTGCGCCGCCCGCATTGGCTTGATGCTGCGCAAGCGTCGCTTTTGCATTGCCGGTGCCGCCCTGCGCGTCTTGCACGGTGCCGGTGTAGTCGCCGGAGATATTCGATAGTCGCTGCGGCAGAGGCGCCGATTCTCCCGCGGTTATCGCCGCGCGCGAAACGGGCGGTGCAACGGACCCGCTGCAACCCGCCATCAAAAGACAACTCGTCGCTGCGATCACCGCAGCGCGCAGATAAGCCCTGTTCCTCATGATTCATTCTCCCATCGTTGGTTGCCCGAGGTCAGGGCCGTGCATTCGGCACGACCGCGAAGCCCCCCGCTCAGCGCGACGTGTAGCGCGCGAAAACCAGATCGCCATTGTTGGCGAATGTTAGGCCGGCAGCGACGATCTTGCCGTCAGACTGCTGCGCCAGAGCGGTGAATTGATCGTTTCGACGGCAAGCCCGGCGTTTCCGAATTGGCTGTCGATGCGGCCATCGGCGAGCAGTCGAACGACGGAGAAACCGCCGATCGCGTTTCCCGTTCCCGCTCTGTCGCCTGCGACCAAGATTCGGCCATTCGACTGAATCTTGATATCGTTCGCGACGTACGTCTCATGCGCAAAGAGCATAAATCCCCCATGACCAAAGGTCGGATCAAGGGAGCCGGGCGCTGCGACGGCAATCGTTGGCACGAACACGAAAAAAAAAGGAACCGAATATGCGCGCCATACAGAGCATGGTATGGATGGGTGCATCCTACCGAGCGAGCCTGAAAAGCGTGTGAAGGCGCGCGAGGGCCCGACTAGTTCATATTACCTATCGTCTTCTATCTGACTTCGGAAGCCCTTTCGACGGAGGGCAGGCACTCGGGAGTCGGAACACCAAACTTGGGCGTCAACCAATTCCTGATATCAACGTCTGGAGGACGCCTGTAATGCTCGTTCGTTTGCTATCGTTTGCCGCAGTTCTCGTACTCGTCACCGGCGCTGGCATGAACGCCGCGGCCGCCGCCACCGCGCCGATTGGGATCGGGAGAATCGCCAACGTGCGCGATCTGGGTCCCGCACCGGCATCTGTCGGAGTCCGGCTCGCCGTCGTGATGAAATACCACCGCGATGCCGACCTCGAATCCCTGACCGAGGCCCAAGCCGATCCGAGCTCGCCACTCTATCACCACTTCCTCTCGCCGGCGCAGTTCGCGAACTACTTCGCACCGACGCCTGCTGAATACGGGCGAGTCATCGCGTCGCTGCAGCGCGGCGGTTTTACGATAACGCATGTGTTCCCGAACCGGACCGTCGTCGATGCGATCGCGCCGGCTCCCGTCGCGGCGCGGTACTTCAATACGGACATC
>DATBOZ010000042.1:0-6339 GCA_036561585.1 Candidatus Eremiobacteraceae bacterium
CCCGCTGCGGTTTGGATCACGCCCGGCGCGGACAGCACGAGCTGGTTGAAGTTGGTCGAACCGGTCTCGCCGAGGGCTTGATCGACGCGCCGGCCGGAGAACGTGGTCTCGTCGACCGTTTGGCTGGGTTGAAACGCCGACGATGCCGAGTGCGCGACGACGCTCACTTTTCCGATCGTTTTCGCTTCGGGCGCCAGCCTGATGATGCCGATGCTTTGCGACTGATCGCCGAGCACGGTGACACCGGAGATGGTCTGCGGAAGGAAGCTGGCCTTCGAGATCGTCACCGTGTACGTGTCGGTCGGTATCTGCAGAATCGCGAAGAATCCGCGAGCGTCGGAGGTCGCGCGAAACGCGCCGGACGGTGAGACGGCGGTGATCGCGGCGCCGCTGACCGGGGCGCCGGTGTTCGCCTCGACGACGCTGCCGCGCAGGTTGCCGATGACGCCGCCGGCCGCTTGCGCGGATTGCGAGGACGTCATGACGATCGCCGTTGCCAATGCGGCTGCAAGCCCTATCTCAAAAAGGGCCTGAATCATGGCTCCGAGGCGCGCCATAAATACCTCCCGCCCGTCGCAATGCTAAACAACGGTTTTTCGGACATTTGCGGTGGGAATTGCGCGCCCCTTCGTTTGGGATGAGGGGATTTTCTTTCGTCTACCAGCCGGCGCAGCGGAACTTCTTCACCCAGCGAGCGACTTACGCTTCCTCCGGCGGAATTTCGAAGTTCACGAGATCGCCTTTGAAGCCGCGAGTCTTCCACGCGCCGTATGCGATGCCGACCGCCATCCAGATCGCGCCGAAGATCCTCGCCTGGGTGCTCAAATTCCACCATAAGATGAGGCAGATAATAAATCCGAGCACGGGCGACACGAAATTGAACAGACTCTTCTTCTGTTCGCGGAGGAAGTAGCGTACGAAGGCGGCCGCATTGACGCCCATGAACGCGATCAGCGCACCGAAATTCAGCATGCTCGCGCCGAGTCCGTATCCGGTGAGCGCGCCGCCGAAGAGCGGCAAGATGAATGCGCCGGCCAGCGCCACGGCGCCGACGAACAGCACGTTATTGCGCGGGATGTGGCGCTTCGGGTCGACGGCGCCGAAGAAAGACTTGGGCAACGCGTTGCTGCGGCCCATGCCGAAGAGCAGTCTGGCCGCGCCCAGCTGCGCCCCCATGCCGGAACCGAAGTTGGCGAGCACGAGGGTGAAGCCGACGATCGCGAAGAGCGGCTGCCACGCGCGGCCGGCAGCGTACGTGAACGCGGTGTCGACGTTCGGGAACGGCTGCGAGGCCGGCCAGATCAGCTGAGCGGCATACACTTCGATCGCGGAGAGAATGCCGATGACCAAGCACGTGTAGACAGTTGCGAGCAAGATGTTGCGGCGCGGGTTCTTGCACTCTTCGGAAAGCGTCGAGATGCCGTCGAAGCCGATGTACGTGAGCACGGCGATCGAGGTGCCGCCGAGGACTGCGGTGAGATTGAACATCTTCGGATCGTAGAATGGACGGGTGAAGAAGTCGGCGCTGTCGTGGGGAATCCCCATGAGATAGCGCACGGCGGCCGCGAAGAACATGAAGATGACCACACCCATCCCTGCGGCCAGCGCGGCATTCATGCGGGCGTTTGTCTTGACGCCTTGGATGTTCAATCCGGTGAAGACCAGCGCCACGAAAATCGCCCACGCCCAGTATGGGATCGCCGGCGCGAAGACATTGGCTTGCTCGCTGATCCAGATGATGCAGATCATCGGGTTGAGCATGTAGTCCATCACCATGCTCCAACCGGTGACGTACCCCAGCGCCGGATTGATCTCCTGACCGACATACGTGAACGCGGAGCCGGCGCTTGGATACGCGCGCGCCATGAGTCCGTAGCTGAACGCGGTGAATAGCATCGCGACCATCGCGATGAGGATCGTCGTGACGACGTGGCCGCGCCCCTGGACGCTGAGCACTCCAAACGCGGACATGGGCGCCACAGGTTGGATCACGATAACGCCGTAGAGGATCAAATCCCAAAGGGTGAGCGTGCGGGTGAGGCGCGCAGGCGCGGTGCTCACAGTTGCCATTTTCGTCAACGCCTTTCGATGAGCGCCTTGGCGATCGCTCGCGGCGCGTCGCTGTCGACGTGGCGCGCGCGGGCCGCATGCAGTGCAAGCATCTGCGCGGTGACGAGCCACGCGAGCGTGTTGTACGGATCGTTCACCGCCGGACCCAAACACGGCACGGCGTCGATTTTTTCCGTGCCGATGACGTAGCGCAGCGCACCGGACGATTCGATTTCGCGCATCGGCGCCGCGACGGTGCGCAGCGCATCGCGGTCCAGGATGCCGACAACCGCCGACGATGCGTCGATCATCGCGATGCTGCCGTGGCGGAACTCGCCGGCTGCGAAGCCTTCAGCGTGCAGGTAGCTCGCCTCTTTGATCTTGAGCGCGGTCTCGCGCGCAACCGGCCATCCATAGTCGGAGCCCAAAACCGCCACGCTCGTGCGCTGCGCAATTTTTTCCGCCGCCGCAACGACGTCGGCGACGTGCGGCCCGTTCAGCCACGCGCGGACCGCCTCGGCGGCTTCCAACAAGACGCGCGCGTTACGGCTTTCGTCATTGCCGGCGATCGACGCCGCGTGCAGCAGCATCGCAACGGTCGCGGTGACGCTCTTGCTCGCGGGTACCGCGACTTCGCGGCCGGCGCCGACGTCGATCGCGATATCGGAGCGTGCCGCAAGCGGCGATTCGATGGTGTTGGTGAGCGCGATGAGTCGCTTGGGCTTCAGGACGTCAAGCGCCTCGAGCAGATCCGTGGATCCGCCGCTTTGCGAGATGGCGACGACTGTCCGGTCTTCGTAGGCGTTGTGATCGAGGCGCGCCTCGGAGGCGGCAAGCGCCAACGCATTGATGCGGCGCCGGCGAAACGCAAGTGCGCCGAGCTCGGCCACGAAGAGCGAGCTGCCGCTGCCGACAAACACGATTTCATTGCCGAGCGATGCGGCCAATCGTTCGGCGTGGTCGCCGACGGCGATGCGTTCCCAAACGGCGGGCTGCTCGCGTATCTCACGCTCGAACTGTACGCCCAGCGACTCCGCCATGGCGGGCCGTTAGTGGTCTCTGTGGGGCCGACCTTTATGATTGATTGTAGTGCCGATGTTTATCACCGGCCGGCCGACCATAAAGGTCGGCACTACAGGCGTTATCTGCGGGTGGCGCGGGCTTCGACGAACGTGGAAATCCTTTCCATCTCTTCGTCGGTCAAGCGGATGAATGCTACACCGAATTCGCCGACGTTGGCCGTTCGCGTCACCGTCGCATGGACGTTGATCGTCGCATCGATGTCGATCGGCAGATGGATGACGATCGTCGACTCGTTCGCGAGCTGCTCGTCCGTGAGCAGCAAGACGCCGCCCATCGAAATATTATCGACGGTCGCGGCGCAGATACGGTTTGTGCCGGCCACGCTGAACGTCACCGGCATGGAGATGTTGAATCGCGGTGATTGGCGGCGATCCGACGCCCCTGCTCCTTCGGTCAATTTGTCTGCTCGATGGTGTCGACGACCCAGTCCGATGACGTCGTGCGCGGATACGATCCGCAGTAGTCGCATTTGCCGCCCGTCGTATGCAACGGCGCGCCGCAATTCGGGCACGTCGACGCCGTCGCCGTGGCGCCGACGATGGACCTCGCATCTGCGCGCCGGATGAACGCCCAGATTTCGGTGAACGTCTGTTGATACCGGTCGCCGGAAACCATTTGCTTGGTTTGCTCGTCGATCGTGTAGTCGGTCATGCTCGCCGTGAACGCGACGGAAATCGAATCGTATGCCAAGCCGGGATGCACGTCGATGATGCGGGCGCTGCCGATCACGATGTTCTCCAGCATGTCGATCTGATGTGCGGCGATGAGCTGGTCGGTCTGCATCTTGTGGCGCTCGTACAGCGCGTCGCTCATGACGTCTCGTGCGAGGTCCTGATTGCGAGCCGTCCACGCTTGCTGGAGTTTGAAGAACGCCGTCTGCGCTCGGTCCAAGAACGCGCGCTCGTCGAAGTTCGGATCGCGCAGTTTGATCGCGGCAAGGCCCGCATCGATCGCGCTTTGGTCGAATGCTTTCGCGGGAACGGGAGACATCACGGCGGTGGCGGTCGTGCCCGGATCGGGCGTATCCGCGCCGAACGCCATACCGATGGCGCGCCCGCGCCGCTGGACGATCCACAATATGATAAGGAAGACGATGATACCGCCGAAGCCGCTTCCGTGACCGAGGAAGAGCAGCGGCCAGAGTCCCCACAGACCGAAGTCATCGCCGCCGAAACCGCCGCCGCCTCCGCCGCCCCCGTAGCCTTGGCCCCCGCCGGCGCGCGCCAAAGCGGCAACCGGTGCCACAAGCGCAAGCGCGCAGAGCATCGCGGAGTATGCGTACAGACGAAATATGTTCTTTGACATGTCGTGGTTGGTACCGCGAAATCGCGGTGGAGGTTTCGAAGTTCGGGGAAAAATCGTCCCGGCCTCTGGATTACGAGGCCGGTTTGTCAGGCCTTTGGCCGCGGACGCTTCGGTGGTTTCGCACCGGCCAGGCGCCGCACGGTGACGAGGTTCTCCTTGTCGAGTTCCGGCGTCTTCGGCGTTTCGCAGATGCACGCCACGTGCGCGAGGGATTTGGTGCGGAGCAATGCCTTGAACCCCTGATCGCCGATGCGGCCCTTGCCGACGTGCCAGTGCCGGTCGCGCCGGCCGCCGAGTTCGACTTCCGTGTCGTTGAGGTGCAACGCGCGCACGTTCCCAAGACCGATGTGTTTGTCGACGATTTTGAGAAATGACGTGACTCCGGCAGGCGTCGAGAGATCGTAACCGGACGCCCACGCGTGTGCGGTGTCGAGGCAGACACCGATGCGTTTGCTTCGCGCAGCCTTCATGATCTCGCCGAGTTCTTCCATCGTCCCGCCGCAATTATTTCCCGCGCCCGCCGAATTTTCCAACAGCAGCATCGGACCGGCCGGCGCGTTTTTGACGAGCCGCGCCACCGCGTCGCAGATCCTGGCCATGCCGATGGCGCGATCCAGCGTACCGTAACTGCCCAAGTGCGTGTTGACGTACTCGATGCCGGCCTTCGCGGCGACTGAAAGATCGTTTGCGACGAGCTTCTCGCTGCTCGCGCGAAGCGTTTTGTTATCGGTGGCGAGGCTCACTAGATACGACGTGTGGATGACGGTCGGATAGATGTCGTTCGCGCGCCGCTGTGCGGCGAACGACTTCCACGCCGCGGCATCGTACGCACCGAGCTTAAACGCACGCGGATTGCCCGCAAAGATCTGGATGCACTCGCATCCAGCCTCCGTCGCCTCGGCGATCGTCTTTGCGAATTTGCCCCCGATGCCCACATGAACGCCGAACCGCACGTTATCGCTTCCTCGCTAGGTAGAGATATTGCATGGCGTCGACGGCGAACGCATCGCCGCGCGCCAGCTCGGCGACTTTGTTTCGCAATCGGCTTAGGAATTCCGCGCGGCGATCGCCGAGATGGAAGCGGGCGTCCTCGCGCGATGAATGGTAGCCGACGAATGAATCGACCGTGAACGAAAGCGTGAGCGGCAGCCGCCACTCTTCGTGATCGCGAAACGCGGACCGCTCAGCCCAGAATGCGCCGAACTGGTCGGTTTGTGCACGCGAGAGGCTAAACGGCTCGTCGCGCCCGGAGATCTCGCGCAGCAAGTCAATCGCACACTTTTCAATCGGATCGTCGTGCGACGAGTGCTTCCAAAACAATGCCATCGCACCGCCGGGCCTAAGCACGCGCGCGACCTCCCCGAAGCTCTGCTCTGGATCGAACCAGTGGAACGCTTGCGCGCACGTGACCAATTCGAATGCGCCGTCCGCGAACGGCAGCGCTTCGGCGCGGGCCTCGTAGAACGCGCAATCGCCCGTGACGCTTTGTCGCGCTTGCGCAAGCATCTCCGCAGCGATGTCGACGCCGGTCACCGCGAAGCCGCGCTCGGTCAGGCCAGCCGCGCTCAGCCCGGTGCCGCAGCCGAGGTCGAGTGCGCGAAGGGGCCGCGGTTTTTGGCCGACCGTAAAGGTCGGCCCCACATATGACGCGATGGTGTCGAAGAGGGCGGCGCCGTATGACGTGCGATACGTCGCGTACTCGGTTGCGATGGATGAAAAGTCGGAACGGTACCCGGCGGCCTTCGTCACTCCGAATCGGAAAGCGCGCGTTCGAGTTCGTGTGCGACGTCGTCGCTGAGCCGCGATTCGCCCATAGCCGCGATGTCGTCTTCGTGGCCTTCAACCGATTCGTGGATCTGCTCCATCGCTTGCTCGCGGCCTTCGGGCAGCGGCAATTGGATG
>DATBOZ010000043.1:0-30820 GCA_036561585.1 Candidatus Eremiobacteraceae bacterium
TAGCAGATCGGCGTGAGCACTCGTGGGTTCCAGAAATTGTCGTCATCGAAAGCCTTGGTCCACGAGCGCTCCACGATGCACGTAAAGCCGTTCGTGCCTTTTGCGGCAGTTTCGTAGCCATGCGCATCGAGCACCACGACGGTCGCCTTACCCGAGATAGCCTTAGGAGCGGCAGTGCGTGCGAAGTCTATTTCGCTTTGGCGATCCGCCATGAAGTATTTGCTGAGCGGGGCCATCGTCGGGTAGAGGGCCAGCGGTTGCGCGGCGCGCGCGGCACTCGGGATCGCGGTGCCAATAAACGCGAGCAACGCAAGCGTACCCAATAATGGAATTACGGAGCGTGTTCTCATGATAATGCCTTTCGACGAATTGCGTATCGCGCGAGCGACGTGATCTCGGCGTCGCTTTACGGCGGCTGCGAAATTCACCTTCCGGTGTTGCACGTCACGAATCTGTTACACATCGGGACCGGCGTCAGATTGTACTCGAATCTTCAAATGGTGCGCGACGCCGCACAAGTTGAGGTGGTACGATTTTGTCGGATGTAGATGGCACTCGTGCCGTTTGCTCCTTTTTGGCACGGTCGGGTTCGGCCCCTGACCATCCTGGCCGTGCCACTACTCACGAGCTAGAGGGAATCCAAATGTCAAAATATCGTTTGGTCCAAATAACCCTCTTGGCGGTGATGATGCTGCTATGCCAGGGAACATGGTTGCTGGCAGGCACGACCGGTGCGCTCAATGGTGTGGTGTCGTCGAAAGACGGAACACCGCTTGCGGGCGTTAAGGTTACCGCATCTTCTCCTTCCGAGTCGGTTTCAGCGATCTCCAGCAGTTCTGGCAACTTCTCATTCGTCTCGCTTGTTCCGGACACGTATGAGGTGACCGCGAGCAAGGATGGCTACGACACAACTTCACAGCCGGGCGTCTCGATCTTCGCCGACAACACGCAAAACGTGAAGATCCAGTTGCAAGCCTCGACCAAGACACTCGGACACATCACGACGACCGCGGCGAGCGCGCTTGTGAAAGCCGGAACGACGTCTGACGTCTATTCGGTCAATGCGGCAACGCAAGCCAAAGTCGGATCGCTCGGCGGAGGCGGCAGCATGGATGCTGCATACGGCGCTATCGCAACCACCGCGGGTGTCGTCGTCATCCCGGGCCAGTCGGGCTGGTTCCAGACGATCCACATCCGCGGCGGTGACAACGACCAAGTCGGTTACGAGTTCGACGGCGTCCCCGTCCTGCGCTCGTATGACAACTACCCGGCGTCGACGGCCTCAGCCTTAGGACAACAAGAGCTGCAGGTCTACACCGGCGCCGCACCCGCGAGCTCCGAGTCGCAAGGCTTGGCCGGCTACATCAATCAGGTCATCCGCAATGGCACCTATCCGGGCTTTGGCGAAGTCAACTTCGGCGTCGGTGCGCCGACACTGTACAACAAAGCCAACATCCAGGTCGGCGGCGCTACGCCGGATCGCAACTTCACCTACTTCGTCGGCGTCGGCGCATATCATCAGCAGTTCCGCTGGTACGACCAAAGCAACGGCGCGGGCATCACGCAACTCTGGGGCACACCCGCTAACCGCATGAATCCGGCGGATGGCTGCACAAGCGGAGGCGTCTCAACACCTGACGCCAAGAACTTCGCATCGTGCTACGCCACCCAAATCGGACCCGGCGGCTACGCTCTCGCCTCGCCGGACCTTTTTGGCAACGCCTCGGACGTCTGGGACTACGAGAACGTCGTCAACCTGCATTTCGGCTTGCCGCACCGCAACGACGCCGGCAAGGACGACATCCAGCTGCTGTACGACAACTCATACCTGCACAACCTCGATTACAGTTCCGCATCGGACTGGGGCGTTACTACCCCCGGACTTCTCGAGAGCTTGAACAACCCTGTCGGCCTCGGCCCGGCTCCGGTGTTCGGCTACCTGAGCGGACCCGGCTGGGGCGCCCAGTACTTGGGTAAAGTCGGCGCTGCGCTGGGTTCAGGCGTCACCGCGGCACAGCTGGCTTCAATGGTCAACCCCTATTATTTCCCGTACAACCCCAACAGCACGAAGATGTCGTCGTATTTCGGCGGTCAGTTGGCCGCGATCGATCCCAACCAACGCGACGGCTCGGCCAACCCCAACTCAATCATCAAACTACAATACCAGAAGAACATCGGCACCTCGTCGTATTTCCGCATCTACGGCTTCACGAACTACTCTGTGTGGCCGCAGACCGCTCCGAATACGGCATGGACCACGTTCGTCGGCTATTTCCCGCTCAACTACTACGTGCAGACGACCACCAACGGCGTCAGCGCATCGTATGCGAGTCAGATCAACGACAAGAACTTGGTGAACGTGGAAATTAGCGACCAGTCCGCGCACGATTATCGGGCGAACGACGCGACAATGGTCAACGGCGGCAATACCCCGTTCCTGTATGCCGTCAACGCGAGCTCTCCGACATCGGGCACGTGCTATACGCAACATGACATCACACTTCCAAACAACACGCTCCTGCCCGCCGGGTCGCCGGTCAACTGCTACAGCCAAAATGCCGGCACCGTAGGACTTGGCGCTGCGGGCGGTGGAACCGCGGATCTGTCGCTGCCTGCGAGCTGCGGCTCGGGCGCATGCGAATGGTTCGTGGCGGAAAATGGTCGCCACGGCGGCGCCAACCAAGCCGATCCAACGTTCATATCGACTTCGATCACCGACCAATGGAAGCCGACGGCGCAATTGCTGTTCAACTACGGCGTGCGCTTCGACAGCTTCCGCTACAAGTTGTCTGACACCGGTGGACCCGCTCGCAACTTCTGGTTCAACTCGTTGAACAGCGGTTGGTGCGTGCTGCCAGGAGCCGGTAACGTACCGGGTCCCAATCCGAATGATGCCGCCGGCGTCAATCAGCCGTGCCCCGCGGGTCAGGTTCCCGTGCATCTCACGAACCTGCCCAACGACACAGTCACGTACAACGTGTTCCAACCGCGCATCGGCGGCACGTACACGGTCAACCCGGACAACGTGATCCGCTTCAGCTACGGCAGATACACGCAGGCGCCGAACACCGCCTTCCAACAGTACAACCTGCTGCAGCAAGACCTCGCGTCGTATGACGCCACGAACTTCTGGCCGATCGGGTTCACGAGCACGACGCACCAGATCCGTCCGCCGACGTCGAACAACTACGATCTCTCGTGGGAGCACCAGAGCGGCGATACCAGCTTCAAGGTGACGCCGTTCCTGCGCCAGACGAAGGATCAGATCCAGAACTTCTTCCTCAATCAGAAGACGAACTTTGTCTCCGGACTCAACGCTGGTAACCAGACATCAGACGGCGTCGAGTTCGAAATGACGAAGGGCGACTTCAATCACAACGGGCTGTCCGGCTTGTTCTCGCTGACGTTCACGCGCAGCTTGATCAAGTACAGCGCGCTGCAGAATGGCGGCAGCGTTCTCAGCACGGTGAACATCGCCATCCAGCAGTACAACTCGTTCACGAAGGCGTGCGCAAACGCTTCGCCCTCGAACAGCCCGGGCGCGCTCTGCGGCACGTTCGGAAACGGCAACGCCCTCGCGACGGAAAAAAACGGCGTCGCGAACCCGTACTACGACGCACCGGTGCGGCCGCTTCTCGACTTGAATGGGTCGTACGCGCCGTTCAATACGCTTCCGGGAGGTGTCGAAGCCTCGGACGCTTCGTACGAAACACCGGTCACCGCGACCGTCGTGCTCAACTACAAGGTCAACAAACTCTCCATATCGCCGCAGTTCCAATACTTCGAAGGCGTCCCGTATGGAGATCCCCTCACGGGCTGGGGCGTTGATCCGTCGACCTGCTCGGCGCTGGCGGGCGCTACGCTGGTTGGCGACCCGCGCTACAAGTTCGGTGGCACGGGCAATCCGTTCGATGCATTAACGTGCACGGGCAGAGTCCCGACCCCGAACCCCTTCACTGGCAACTTCGACAACCTCGGCGCGTTCAAATCTCCGAACGAGTTCATGATGCATATGCAGATCGGTTACGATGTAAGTCCGCGGGTTGCGCTGACGCTCAACTTGGTGAACCTCATCAGCAGCTGCTCGGGCGGATCATCGGAACCGTGGACACGCCTCGCCAACAGCAAGGCATGCAGCTACACCTTGCCGGGTTACAACGCCCCGCTGCCGTTCGGATCGAACTTCTACAACCCGGGTGCGACGTTCCAGCCGATGGTGCAGTACCCGTACCAAGAAAATCCGATATCCAACGCTCCGCCATTCAACGCGTTCCTTGGCGTGAAGATCAAACTCTAAACGCCAAGGTCACGCAAGACCACAGCAGGCGGAACCCGGCAGTGCGCCGGGTTCCGCTAACCCCTTAACCCCCCGTCACAGGGCTTTTGCGATATGCGAAGGCCCTGTGTCGTATCGAAACGCCGTGTTGCCGGTCACGCTCGCTAGATTGCGGATGGTCAAGGCGAGCGGGAAAGCGATTACGGTGCTGACTCGACTCGGTTCAATCGATCGATGACGCTTAAGATCGCCGCCGCCGAGCGGTCGATGTCGCGTGTGGTCGTGGACCAATTGCAGATCGAAATTCTTGCGGCTCGGCGGCCATGCCACTGGGTCGATCCAAACCAACACGTACCCTCGGCCTGTGCGCCGGCGACGACCTGATCGGTAAATGTATTCCCGTCACGGGCATCGTCCGTCGTGGGAATGAACTGTACGAGGACCTGATTGAGAACGACGTCGTTCAGGATTTGCACCTGCGGATGTCGCGCAAGCGCTTCAGCCATGTGGCGTGCGCAACGACAGCAGCGCTCAACCAGCTCTCGCACGCCCTTTCGCCCAAGCGTCCGCAGGGCGGCATACACCGCCACGCCGCGGGCGCGCCGCGACTCGTCGGGCGTGAATGCTCGCGGGTCGCGCTCGCCCGCGGTCGTCTGAATGTAATGCGCTGCGACCAGCAACGCCCGCTGATGAGATTCGGGATGGGCCGTGAACACGAGTCCTGAGTCGTACGGAACGTTGAGCCACTTGTGAGCGTCGGTCGCGATCGAATCTGCGCGCTCGATTCCAATGGCGAGATGTCCAAGTGAGGTCGTCGCCGCGGCCCATAATCCAAACGCGCCGTCGACGTGAAGCCACGCGCCCCGTTGCCGAACGATCGGAGCGATCTCTGTCAGCGAGTCGGCGGCTCCTGTGTTGACGTTCCCGATCTGCGCACAGACGATGCAGGGGCCATTTCCTTTCTCTATTGCGCGCGCCAGGCGATCGGGTCGCATCCGTCCTTGACCATCAGTCTCGATTCGCGTGAGGCGCCCATCGCCGAAGCCGAGCATGCGCAGTGCCGTGTAAATGGTGCGATGCGCCTCCTCGCTCACGATCACTTCGACGGTCGGCGCGCCGAAGAGGCCATCGCGTTCCACGTCCCAGCTCACGTCGCGGAGCACGTGGTGCCGGGCGGCGACCAATGATGTAAAGGTCGCCATCTGTGCTCCGGTGACGAACCCGACGCTCCACGCCGCGGGAATTTGCAGCAATTCTTTGAGCCACTGCGCAGCGATCTCTTCGACGACGGATGCGATCGGCGACATCGCATAAACTTGTGCGTTCTGATCCCACGCAGAAACGAGCCAGTCAGCTGCGGTCGCGGCCGGTAGGCTGCCGCCGGTCACGAATCCAAAATAGCGCGGACCCTGCGACCCGGTGGTGCCTTTCAGGCCGGCGCCCGCGAGCTCGTCGATGACGCGATCGCCATCCTCGCCGCTCTCGGACAATGGACGACGCAGCAGCTGCCGCAATTCA
Organism: Candidatus Eremiobacteraceae bacterium; assembly: GCA_036561585.1. GTDB lineage: Bacteria > Vulcanimicrobiota > Vulcanimicrobiia > Eremiobacterales > Eremiobacteraceae > JABCYQ01. The sequence goes on from DATBOZ010000043.1 coordinate 5,795, forward strand.
TCGCCGGATGCGAGAGCTCCGACGTGCCGTTCTCGAATTACGCTCAGGTAGTGGTTGGCGTGCCGCGCGGCTCGTTCAAGGATGCGCGAGTGCGCATCGCCGAGCTCTGGAGTATCCATACTCAGCTGTTTCAGCGTAAAAGATTGGCGGCCCCGTCGCGGCGATCGCATCGGCCGGGGCGCACCGTATCGCCGTGCTATTCACATCTAATTTCGAGACTAATTCCGCGCGCGCGCCTCATAAAGTACGCTTGTGAAACCGGCGGGAGGACTCGCTCCACGCAGCACGACAACTACGGCGCGTGAGACTTAATTTCTTAGTTCTGGCGACTGCGATTGCCCTTGCACTCCCGAGTGCCGCAGCCGCGGATGGCCTGCCGGCGCTCTCGATTCCGCTTGAAGCTCAAACGCCCGCGATGGGCGGCGAAATCGACGCGAGCTGGTCAACGGCCGCGAAGCTGACGCTCGACAATGACTTCACCTATCGTCATCCCGCCACGGAGCCGACTGCGGTCTTCGTGGCGCAGGATAAATCCGCGATTGATATCGGCTTCGTAGTAACGCAAAAAGAAAGCCTGACCGAGGCGCAGGAGACGAACGGCCCCGGCGTCGCCAACGACGACAACGTCACGGTCTACCTCTTTCCCCAAGGTGTGGGTGGCTTTGCGTACTCGTTCAGCGCCAATCCGCGCGGCGCGAGGTATCAGACCTCGACCGAAAACACGGCCTACTCGCCGCAGTGGATCGCGACCTCAAAGATCACACCGACCGGCTATTCGGTGACAATGCGCATCCCGTTCAGCCTGATGCGCGCGGGCGGCTCGACCGTTTGGCGGGCGGAGTTCGCGCGGACGACCATCGTGACGGGATCCACGGCGATATGGGCGTTCACGCCGGGCCAGCGCAGTGTGAGCGATCCCTCCTACGCCGGAACTCTCCGCGATATCGCGCAGCACGTGCAGACGGCGGCGGCGCCGGTCCGGCCGCAGCCGCGTCTACAGCTGTACAGTCTTGGCGAAGTGACGACGCGCGCGCAAGGCGGCGATACCTCGCGCGTCGGCGCCGATCTCTCTATCCCGATCACGCCGACCGCATCCTTTGTCTCCACGTTACACCCGGACTACTCCAATGTGGAGGTCGATCAGCAGACGATCGCGCCCAATGCCTTTCAGCGTCAGTTCAACGAAGTACGGCCCTTCTTCACGCAGCTCACGCAATACTACAACTTCGCGATCGGGTGCATCGGTTGTCCGCAAAGCCTGTATACGCCGATCATTCCGACTTTTCGCGACGGCTACGCGATTGAAGGAACGCAGGGCGCACTCTCTTTCAGTTCCTACGACACGACGGGTTTTGCGCGCAACGATCAGGCGACCGCGTTGAATTACTTCGTCAAAGGGCCTTCGTCGAAGTACGGCTTGGACATTCAGCAAGTAGGCGTTGACCAGCCCGGATTCCACGACATCGTCGACACGTTTACCACCGGGTATGTGAGCAAGCGTTCGAACCTATTCGTCTATGCTAACGGCGGTCAGGACCGCGGCACCAACGTGACCGCGCCGAATCTCGGGAACTACGATGAGATCGGCACCGGCTACGCGAGCCCGATCACCGTCGCATCGCTCAGCTATCAATCGGTCGGGGCGCAATATCTGCCTGCGGATGGATTCGTCGCGCAGTCCGACACGGCTGGGCTCGAAACGACGCTCACGCGAAATTGGAATTTTTCCCCGACCGCTCTCGTGCACGACATGACCTATAGTTGGTATGGGACACACTTCCGCTCGCATACCGGCGAACTCGATCAGACCAGCGCCGCGCATACCTTTACGTTTGATTTCCGCGGCCAGCTCCGCCTCAATGTGTTCACGGGCTCGTCAGACATATTGGTGACGTCGAATCAATTGCTGCCGTTCAATACCAATGGCGTCTATCTCGGCTATAAAGCCGCCACCACGACGCCATCGTTCGTGCAGCATCTCGCGGGTGCGTATTACCATGGCAGCCTTGACAATTGGACCTATCTCACCACGCAACCGCTCGCGCGCGACATCCACGTCACTTTTGAAGCCGATGAGAATCAGTACACGACGGTGTATCCCGGTGAAAAATCTGGCCGGCAGTGGCTTGAGCGCGCGACCTTGGATTGGCAGCTGAATCGCAACGCCTCATTCGACCTCGGGGTGCGAAGGTTGATCGGCCCGAATCTTCCCGTGTCATTCGCGCCGCCGGACTTCACCCCGCTGAATGCCGCAAACGTCAGCGTGGCGTTCCACTTCCTCACCTCGAAGAATGAATTCTATGCAGTCTACGGCGATCCGAACAGCCTCTCGACAAAGCCGGCGCTTTTCTTGAAGTGGATCCGTTATATCGGCGCTGAAAAGGGAACGTGACCGGCGTATTGGCTGAACCGACCGAAAGGAGCTTTTCGATGGCGGGCTATCTTGTGGCATCCGTCAAGTGGCATGATGTCGACGCCGCAACGCGCTACTATCACATGGTAGTGGACTCGCTGAAGCCGTTCAATGGTAGGTACTTGGCGCGCGGGGCTCCGGCGGTGACGCTGGAAGGTGACAAGGCCCCGGCCAGACTCGCGATGATCGAATTTCCGACCGTGGCACACGCCGGTCAGTGGCATGTGTCGGAGGAATACGCGCCGGCGCGCAAGGTCCGGGAAAGTTTTGCCGAGACGTATTGGATCGTTGTGATGGAGCGATTGACCGGCTAGCTACGCGCGCCTTCGTCGATGAACGGTGATCAATTTCTCGACAATCCCTCGTAGATGCGGTTCACCGCCGCAGTCAAAGAAATCGCGGAGCGCGGCTTCGACGATAGCGCTGTCGCTCGTCTGCAACTTGCGGGCGAGTTGCCGAACGTTGCTCACCGGCACGCCACCGATCGAGAGTGAAAGGTGCGTACCGCCCCGCTTCTTGGGAAGTTCGGCGTATTGCCTGATCAGTGCGGGCAGATCGATTGTGGGATGACGCTCCTCGGATAGTGCTATATCGGTTTCATTGTCCACCTAGGGCACTTCGACAATCACCAACCGCTACCCGCGGTCAGTCGCGACAGAAGACCGTGCCCTTGGATAGTCGCTCGGCGCCCTCGCTCTTCCAACGGGCCGGCGACCGAATTCACTGAAAATTCGCTGAAAGTACCTATTTGCTCTCGACGTCGCTCTCGAAGAGGGCGCATTCGGGCTCAAACCCGAATCGACACCAACCACATTGTCGGCTTTGATCCGGAGGTCATCGTGTTTCGAGGAATAGTGACGGCATCGCTCGTCTCGCTGGCGCTCGTTGGTTGCACGGCGCAAAGTTTGTCGCCGTCGCTGCACGCGGGTACGACAGATCAGACCTCGCGTGCGAATCTCACACACGGCGGACTTGGCGCTCAGTCGCCGGCGATAGTCTTTCAATGGAACCCGACGTCCATCAAGATGAAGGACGCCGGACCCTACGTCAACACGTCGTTGAAGTACACGGATGGCGACACCGTCGTCGTGAATTACGATCAGCAATGCGACTACCGCATCGACTTCGACCTGCACCCGGGTCCGAGCAAGGACCACGTCGAGACCGACGGATATGCGTTCTACGCGTATTCCGGAAAGACCGGTTCGCCGCCATTCCATTGCACGGTGAAGGCGTTGCTGAAAAATACCCAAGGCAAGGTCATCGCTCACGCCGACCTAGCGGTGACGATCACGTATCCCAAGAAGCACGAGCACGGCGGCTAGGACGAACCAGCTAGGGATTCGCGCGAAGCGTCGCTATCGAATCGTCCTTGAAGCGGTCTCGGTAATCGAGAATCGCGGCCAACGCGCTGTCAAATGCGTCGATCAACGCCGGATCAAATTGCGAGCCTGATAGACGATGCATTTCCGCAATGGCATCATCGGTCGACCAAGCAAGTTTATACGGACGAGCAGAGGTCAAGGCGTCGAAGACATCGCTAACGGCGCAGATGCGCCCGACAAGCGGGATATCCTCATGAGCCAAGCCCTGCGGGTAGCCGCTTCCGTCGAAGCACTCGTGATGGGTCAACGCGATGATTGCGGCGGTCTGCAAGAGCCGAGCGGGGCTATCCTTGAGGATCTGATACCCCACGGTCGTGTGTTGTTTCATGATTTCAAACTCGGAGTGCGTCAGTTTCCCGGGTTTGAGTAGGATACTATCGGGCACGGCAACCTTACCGATGTCGTGCATGGGGGCCGCCGCGAGAATCTCGTCGATCTCCGACGTCTTGAGCCCAAGCACGGTGGCGATCGCCGCACAGTAGTGGGCCATTCGAACCACGTGGGCGCCGGTGTCCGAATCGCGAAATTCCGTCGCCTTCGCCAGGCGATAGATCGCTTCTCGCTCACGCGCGGCGATGTCGTTCGTCGCAAGTCGTACTTGATCTGAGAGCCAATCGGCGGTCTCGGCAAGCCGAAGCTCGTGCCGCCGAAGGGACAGGAGATTTTTCGCGCGGCTTATCAATTCGATCATGTCGATAGGTTTGTTCAGAAAATCCGATGCGCCCAGATCCAGGGCACGTCGCCGTGCGTCGCGGCTTCGTTCGGCAGTGATCATCAAGGCGGGCACTTCGGCCTTGTTCGGCATCAGCCGGAAGAGCCGCAGAAATTCCAGCCCATCGATGTCGGGCATGAAGAGGTCGACGATCACAAGGTCGACTTGCTCGAGTTCGCATCTGCGGAGCGCATCCGTCGCCGACGAGAAACACTCGACAATGCAGTCGTCGAGCTCACGACTGAGATATTCATAGATCCGAAGCGATAGGGGATTGTCGTCGATCGCGACGATACGCATCGCCGTCTCACTTGCGGTATCTTCGCGCGCTTTGACTTCTCGGAGGTCTGAGAGCACGACCGGATCGAATCGTATCCGGCCGAGGTCCTTGCAAAGCGCGGCGTGCTGAGCGGCGGCGGCGGTCCAGTCTTCGGCATCCAACGCGCGCTCGACGGCTTTGCAGGCCGCTTCCATTCGTACCGCGCCCAAATTGGCACCGACTCCCTTTAATTCGTGGGCAATGCTCCTGGCATGCGCAACGTCCCGCGCCTGGATCACCGCAGCTAAACCGTCCAAGAGTCTGCGAATGTCGACGGTTGCGTGCGCGACGAGATCGCGCAGCGCCGAATCGTTGTTGCCGAAATATTCGCGCAGCCGGCCATAGTCGATGGGATCGTCGTCATCTGATTCGCCTGTATTGAAGACCTCGCCATCTTCGCTGACCCGCTGCGACACATCGCGGCCGATGATCACGATGAGTCGGTCGTCGGCGATCGTGATCGACTGAGCGACGACTTCTATTGCAAAGACGTCGCCGCTTCGGCGACGGTGAAACGTCGTGAACTTCCTTTCGCCGACGTCGATCTTCGCAAGCGTCGCCTCTGCCGCGACGCGCGCCGTCGGGGCGCTCAATGCGCCGAAGGTCGTGCGTAAGAGCTCGTCATGTGTGTATCCGTATGCGATCTCCGCTCCGACGTTCGCATCGACGATTCGCTTGTTGGAACTCAAGCAGACAAGGACGATGTCTTGGGTGCGTTGCCGCAAGACGTCGAGCCACGATTTTTGCCTGAGAGGCGTCGGCTTCGCGACGCGGTCTTTCATCGGATCAACTCGGCAGCCAACGATCGATGCATTCGCGCAGCGATTCGAGACGGACGGGCTTGGGGAGATAGTCGTCCATGCCGCGCGAAAGGCAGCGCTCGCGATCGCCTTCCATGGCGTTTGCGGTCATGGCGACGATCGGCGTCTTGCGCTCTTTTGATTGCTCTAATTTGCGTATGACGGCGGTCGATTCGTATCCGTCCATCACCGGCATGTGGCAGTCCATCAGGATGAGCGCGTACTCCCGCGTGGAGAATGCGTCAACCGCGTCGCGGCCGTTACTCACGACATCTGCGACAAAGCCGAGCTTCTTCAGCTGCGCGACCGCAAGGATCTGGTTCGTCGAATTGTCTTCGGCGAGTAGTATCGGCTTGCCATTTGACTTCAGAGTCGGAATCGCGGATTGTAGGACCAGGGCCGGTGGTGCTTGGTCTTCTTCCGCCCGCACGGTCGCCTCCGCGATGACGGCGAGGCAGTTGAACAGTTGCGATTGTCGTATCGGCTTGGCCAGGTAAGCCGCAACGCCGATGCGCATGGCTTCGCGGCGGATCTCGCCGGCGTCATGCGCCGTGATCAGGACGAGCTTGGTCTTTTGAAGCAATGGATCGGCGACAATCGCACGACACAACGCCAAGCCGTCCATGCCCGGCATCACGAAGTCGATGATCGCGACTTCGTAAGGATCGCCTGCCTGCACCGCCCTGTGCAACAATTCGAGGGCTTGTTCGCCATTGGCGACAGACCCGTTTCGCACGCCCCACGAGACGATGTAGCGATGGATTATTTCTCGATCGGTTGGGCTATCGTCAACGACCATCGCCCGAATACCCCGCAAAACGGTTTCGGTCACGGGCTGACCGACTGCGGTGAGCCGCTCGAGGCGAGCGGTGAACCAAAATGTCGAACCGCCGGTCGGCTCGCTGACGACGCCAAGTTCGCCATCCATCAACTCGACGAGGCGATTGGAGATCGAAAGACCCAGGCCGGTGCCACCGTGCTTGCGCGTCGTGCTGCTATCCGCTTGTGCGAACGGCTCGAAGATCAACTTGCGCTGATGATCCGATAGGCCGATCCCGGTATCAGTGACGCTGAAACGCAGCGTTTGGTATGCATCGTTGACCGAAGCGACGACGGCCTTGACGACGACCCCGCCTCGATCGGTGAACTTGATGGCATTGCCGACAAGGTTGAGCAACACTTGACGAAGACGTCCTGGATCGCCCCGAAGCGTGCGCGCGATCTCCGGCTCGACGAAGGTTTGGAGCGATAGGTTTTTCTCCCGGGCGCGAGCCTTCATGAGCTCGGCGACGTCTTCCACCAGTGAGACGGCTGAGAAATCGATGAGCTCTAATTCCATTTTCCCCGACTCGAGCTTCGAAAGATCGAGGATCTGATTGATGAGGGCGAGGAGGGTGAGCGCGGAGTTGTGGACGATATTCGCGAATTCCGATTGTTCGTGATCCAGCGATGTGCCGAGCAACAGTTCGCTCATACCGATGATGCCGTTCATGGGCGTGCGGATCTCGTGGCTCATGTTCGCGAGAAACTGAGATTTGAGCCGTGATGCTTCGTTCGCCTGATCGCGCGCCTGCAGTACGGCATCTTGTCGTTCCTTGACGATGTCTGCCATGCGGTTGAACTCGTGATCGAGTTTTGCTATTTCGTCATCGCCCGCGATCGGTGGCCCGAGGACGCCGTGAACGCCAAATCGAGCCGCCTTTTGCTCCAGCGCGGAGAGCCGCTTGATAAGTCCGCGGGAGGAGACGACTATGATCGCGCCCGTGAGCCCGAACGCCATCAGGGCGCCGACAACGAGCAACAAGTCGAGCTGGTCCCAGCTCTGCGTGATCGCTTCGCGGCGGATATTGCTGAGTCGATTCTCTTCGGCGATAAAGTTTTGCAATTGAACGCGCAACGCGTCCATCCGTCTTTTCCCAATGAGCAGATACGGAGCTGACGCCGCCGCTTGGCGCTGTCTTCCCGAACGAACGAGGGCGATCGCAGCTGAGAAATAGCGCAAGTTGCCGTTCACTAAGTCGGCGATCCTCCGGGCAGTCGCTTTTTGACTCGCGTTGTCGCTGACCAGACGGATGAGATCCGATTCAAGAGCCGGTACATTTTTGGCGGCCTTGTTGTATGGCTCTAGAAGAGCGGGATCCCCGGATGCGATGTACCCACGCACCCCGGTCTCCCCGTCGACCATGCCGCCCAAGAGCAGCTGCGCATGATTGATGACATCGTCTGAATGCTGATTCCAGCCCTCAGCCGCTTCGGTACTGCGCTGTTGCAGCGCGATAAGCGCGATCAGCACAATGGTGAACACGAGCGGGACCGAGACAACGATGAGCGTCTTGTGGAAAAGCTTCAGTTGCATGCAGGCCTCCACGGAAGTTATCGGCCCCGGGGGCGCGAGGACCGCATTTTCCGAGCCAACACGCTTGCTAAGGTCGCTTGGATCGTAGGCGCGGCTCGATCTGTGTAAGGAACCGCCCGGTCCACCAGCTCATGATCCCCAAAGCCTCTCAGCGATAGCGCGTATATGAATCTCCGAACAATCGAACGAGGGAAACTCCAGCGCGACCGAATCGAAGAGCGGTGACAAGTCGGTTCCCGCGATAACGATCGCATCGAGTCGTTCGCGCTTCCACAATTCTTTTGCCACCCGCACGAAGTCATCGCGCTCGTCGGGCGTGCCGCTCCCGCGCACGGCCACCGCGGTGTAGGATTCAGCGATAGCGGACATCTCTTCGTCGGTTGGCCGTATCACCGCTATGCTCGAGAGGCATCCGAAGAGGTCCGACTCGATCACCGCACGAGAACCCAACAAAGCTACTCGCTTCACGTGCCTCGCAAGAAGATCGAGACGCACTGCGTCCAAGACACTGACGATTGGTATCGGCGACATTGTGCGCAGTGCCGCAATGCCGGCGTGCGGCGTGACCGCTGAGATCGCCGCAACATCCGCTCCTGCAGCGCACAGTGCGTCGATGATGCGATAGAGATACCGGTTCAATTCGGCGATGTCTTTGGACCGGACATGCCGCATGACCGTTCGGACGTCGGCGTGAGCCATCATAAGATGGAGCGGTTGACCGCGCGCTTCAGCGAGCATTGCGATGCGCTGGTAATAGTAGATTCCAGCCGGCGTACCGAGGCCGCCGATGAGCCCGAGCGTTTTCGTCACGGTCGTCTTAGATCGATTTTGCTATGCCGCGTTTTATTTCGGCGATAGCTTTCTCGTCGCGCTTGTAGAATGTCCACTGCTTGATGCGCTTTCCTCGAATGAGGCCCGCCTGACGCAACGTGCGAAGATGCTCGCTCGCAGTCGGCTGCGTGACACGCAGCTTATCGGCGATGAAGAGTCCGCAGACCCCGTCTTTGACCAGATCGCCTTCGACTTGCGGCGGGAAATGGGCGCGTGGATCTTTGAGCCAATGAAGGATCTGCAGTCGTTTGGCGCTTGCCAGTGCGCGAAGGGCTGCCTCGACTTTCACGGCGTGCGGCGCTCTTGCATATTCTCAGACTGTTGCTGTTTGGCTTCCGGACTCCTGTCTTGACATTGATCCGTGGGTGTGGTTAATTAGGGTATTGGCTAATCGCCATTGCGGCGCATCGCCAGAATGGCGAGAGAGCACGGACGATGATAAAGCCCGAACTACTTGAATCGATCCACTACGTCAACGAAGCTGGCGTGAAGTTCGCTCACCGACAGGTGATTGACGTGGCCGCCGAAATGCGTGCGCACGAACCGTGGTTCAATGAAACATTGACAACGGTAAACGACGCGGTTGTCCGCCTCGGTATATTCCACGGCGACTATCCCTTTCACAAGCATACCGACCAAGATGAATTCTTCCTCGTGCTCGAAGGCGAGATATTCATGGACGTCGAGGGCCAGGAGCCGGCGCTCCTCAAACAATTTCAGGGTTATACCGTGCCGAAGGGCGTGGTCCATCGTCCCCGCTCTCCGCAACGCTCCGCCGTCTTGATGGTCGAGTCAGTCGGGATCGAGCCGACCGGCGACTAAGCGCCAGGGGAAATCGTCATCGTTGCCCGCGTTATCGGCACAACCTGGCCGCCGACGTCGATGCCACGAGCTCCATACGTTCCCTTGATGTGTACGTGCAACAAGCTGCGCCGGCCGAGCTTTGTGCCTTGCTCGCTGATGAAACGCGTACCGTCATCGTGTTTCACCAGCCCGTGCTCCATCATGAATGTGGCAAGTGGGCCGGCGGCGCTCCCGGTCGCAGGATCTTCGGTGACTCCAAGTGCAGGCGCGAACATCCGCGAATACGCGCCGCCGGCAACTGGAGCGAAGATGAACATGCACACCGGACCCTCTTGGTCCGCGAGCAGCTTGGCGAGCCGGGTTGGATCTATCACCGCCCGATCGACGACGCCCACGTCACGGAGTGCGACGAAGATATTCGGATTGCCGGCCGTCAGGATTTGACAGGGGATGTCGGGGAGCAGATCGTCGTCCGCTAAGCCGAGCACTTGCGCGCACGCAGACCGATCGAACGTGCGACCTTTGAGAACGGATGGAGATTCAAGCCAGATGATTGGCGAGTCACCGGTGTTGAAGCGCACGCGAACCGGCCCGACTCCCTCTTCCAGAACCATTTCCGTTGGATTATTCGGGATGATCCCCGCGTCGCGCACGACGAACGCGGTACCGATCGTCGGATGTCCCGCGAACTTCATCTCGCACCTTGGCGTGAAGATCCGAACGCGTAGATCGAAGCATTTGTGCGTTGGTGGACCGATGAAGGTCGATTCCGAAAGATTGAGCTCTTGTGCGATTTTTTGCATCATTGCATCGGAGACGTCATGCGCGTCGACGAAGACGGCCACTGGGTTGCCCTCGAGCGGCGTGCTTGTGAAGACGTCGACGACGTGGTACTCCAGCTTGAGCTGACGAGTAGGCTCAGCCACCTTCTAGTCGTTCGCCTCGCAGAGCGCGGCGATCACCGCGATCTCCACCTTGTTTTCGGGCGCTGCTAGTCGACTCTCGACGGTAGCTCTCGCGGGCGACTCGCCAGGGTTGATCCAGGATTCCCAGACGCGATTCATCTCGGGAAACGTTGCGATGTCAGAAAGCCAGATATTTGCAGAGAGGACCTGGGATCGATCCGAGCCGGACTGCCGCAAAAGCGCGTCGATCTTCGCGAGAATTCGTTCGGTTTGTCCGGCCACGTCGATAGAGCTGCTATCGACTTGACCCGACGTGAAGACCAAATTTCCGTGAACAACGGCTTTGCTCAATCGTAAGCCCGGTTCTATGCGCTTGATCGCCAACGTATCGCCTCACTCGTTTTACTTCGATCATAAGTATATTCGAAATATGCCCGAAAGGCAATATGGTATAAAGCAAATTCCCAAAGTACTCGACCCGTCACGACACCCTGGCGTGCTGACATGCATCTGCCATCCGCAGGGTCGACCGAGTCCGGGCGAAAGAACTCCGTATGATTCTCATCGCATCGCTCGTCGCCTTGAGCCTTGCTTCGTCGCCGCCGCCCGCGCCACAACCGACGCCGACACCGTGTTCGTCAGTGGTTGGATTCCACGCGCTCGATTTCTGGGACGGCACATGGCGCGTCACTTCAGCCGGCCAGTATGCGGGATCGGACGTCGTCACCGCAATCCTGGATGGTTGCGCTGTCCTCGAAAACTGGACCGACGCCGATGGCTCGCACGGGATGAGCCTTTTCCACTACAACGCATTTGACCAAACGTGGGCGCAGCTCTGGGTGACGGATCGTGCGACCGCCCGCGGCGGGCTCAAAGAGAAGTTTCTCATCGCGCGGTTCCCCGACGGCGGCGTGCGCTTTCAAGGGCGACTCCCGGGCTTGCCCGGGAGCTCGATCATCTTGGACCGGACGACGTTGACGCCGTTGCAAGATGGAACCGTACATCAGCTCATCGAGATATCGAGGGATGGCGGATCCACGTGGACGATGACCTTTGACGCGATATACGCGCGCGTCCGTAGAGGGTCCTAAGCGTAAGGCCCAGCTGATCGTGACTCCACGGCGCGGCAGATGCGTGGCAGGGCGACGGCAGACAGCGAACGGGAACGAAGACGCGCACGATCCAAGCGTTATCCAACACGTTGCTGCATCGACATCGGAGGCTTTCGTCATGCTCGTCCAAGGGCTGCTTCTCGCCGGCGCTCTCGTCGTAGCGTCCGCATCCCCCGCGCCATCCGCAACGACACCGCCGTGCTCGGCGCCGCAAAACCGCCAATTCGATTTCTGGCTCGGGGACTGGCGCGTCGTCGACCCGCAAGGTAAACCGGCCGGCACAAATCTCGTCACCGCCGTCTACGGCGGTTGCGCGTTGCAGGAGCATTGGAAAGGCGTCGGCGGCGACCAGGGCTCGAGTTTCAACATCTATACCGCAGCGACCGGCCGGTGGCACCAGACGTGGGTCGACAACTCAGGTCTGCTGCTCGTGCTCGATGGCGGATCGCCCAGCCCCGGCGTCATGGTGTTGACCGGTCTGCGCCGCACGAAGAAAGGCCATGTGGTCGAAGACCGGATCACATGGACAAAATTGGACGAGAGCCGAGTCCGTCAGCTCTGGGACTACACAACAGATCAAGGCAAGACGTGGTCGGTTGTATTTGACGGCATCTACATCAAGCAACGTGTCTAGCCGGCGCGATGCGAGCGAGCGCATAATCGACCGCGGCCATGGCTTCGGCACGGTAACGAAAAAATTGACGCGTTGACAAGAACATCGCTTGCGCCGCTTCCTGGGTGGTCGCGCCTCTGACCTCACAGCGGATGATCGACTCACGGAGGCGGCGTCCGTGCGGTGTTGCAAGGTTGAATGCGCTATCGACGAGTGCCAGAGCAGCGCGCGCCGGATCGTCGACGCCGGTGGCGAGGCAGATATTTTCCATGCATGGAAAGTTGGCAAGAACGTGCGGACGTTTGACGCCGCGCAACAGCGCGCGAGCGTCGGCATAGGTTGGCATGTCAGATCTTCCCCTTCGTGGGAAAATCGTAGCACGATTGGCGCGGACATTCACGCGGTTTTCGCGTGCGCCGCTCGCTTTGTACGGGGGATTTCGCGGTCATATCCGGTTTCTTCGGCGGTTCCCCTCAAACGGGCCGTTCGCCGAGGATCAGTTGCGTTGAAGTTGTGCCGACGCCGTCGCAAGAGCGGATGCGAACGAGATGTTCGGACAGCTCGGACTCGTCGCGGCACGCGACTTTGATCTGGTAGTCGAACTGGCCGGTCAGGGTCACGATCTCGATGATGCCGGGTAATGCTCGAGCAATTTTTTCGAATTCGAGCGACGGCGCGCCGGGCGCGACAGCGACGTTGACGTAAGCAAGCAACGGACGCCCTAGGGCTCCCATGTTCACCCGTGCGTGAAATCCAGCGAGGACGCCCGAACGGATCAAGCGTTTGACGCGCTCGGCTGTGGCGTTCTGGCTCAGGTGTACTGCGTCGGCGAGCTCGGCGTAACTGAGTCTGGCATCCGCACGCAAGTGACGGATGATCTCGTGGTCGATCGAATCGAGCATGATCGAGTCTTATCACTCCACGCATCGACTGCCTCTGAAAAAACCGGGTCTGGCGGATCGATGGGAAGTCGCCTTGGCCTCGTCAAAAGGCTCGATCGAATTCAGACGATGCCGGTCGTTAGGGGGTTCTGCGATGAGTAAGGTCTTGTTCAAGAGCGCCTGGGGGTCCGACGATCCGACCAAAGCGGCCTTCGCGTTTCTCCACGCCAATGCGTTCACCGAGGCTGGCCATGAAAGTCAGATCTTCTTGCTCGGCGAGGCGGTCTCGTTGATGCGAAGTCCAGTGGCTGCGGCGGTCGTGCCCGTCGGCTGGCCACCGCTCGGCGAAGCGCTCGAGCGGTCAATCGCGCTCGGTATCAAGATCCACGTCTGAACGGCTTGCTCGAAGGCCCGTGGGGTCTTTGATGCCGATCTCGAATCGAAGAACGCGACGTTCGCGACACCGGCAACGCTTATCCAACTCGTGGAGTGGGCCGACAAGATCGTGTGCGAATAGCATGCAAAAAGCGGACCCTCGGCTTACACCGAGGGTCCGCTAGTTGTGGTCGTCGTGAGGAGTTTACAGCTTGACGGTCATCTCCAGGAAGGCCTGGAATGGCGACGCGTATGTCAGTCCGCGTTCGTAGTCGTAGTGCTGCGAGGGTTGGAAGACCGACGTCGGATTGTAGAAGTTGCCGGCCTGGCCGTAAAATCCGCTGTTGGCGGTTGACGGCAAAGCGTATGCGCATACTTTATGTCCGGCGCCTGTCGTCCACGGCTCGCTCGTGCCGCCCCAGCAGGTGTCGACGACGTTCGCGAGGTTGGCGACGAGGTTGACTCTCGGCGACATCTCGTACGAGAGTTGTAGATGTGCGAGGAGCTGATTCGGCTGCCGGAATGCGCCGAGCGTGTCGAAGACGCCGGTCACTGGATCCGGAATTCCGGCAGCGAGAGCACCGGCGCAGTTCGATGCATCGTAGGCCTGTCCGCCGACCGCTCCGTACTTGTAGCGCGGGTCGCCGGCGAGCGGGGAACCGAGTCCCTGACCGCATGTCGTCGGGTTGATGCCCGGCGTCGACAACGGTGCGCCGTAGAAGCTCCCCTGGAAGTACTGGAACGACGGTGAGATCGCCCACTTGTCGTGCTTGTAGTTCAAGACGAGCGATGCGTTGCTCGGCGTGATGTACGAGACATTCGCGGCGTTGAGGCCACCGGGAATGGTCGAGAATGGATTGTACGAGTCGTTGCCGCTGAAGAGACCCTGCACGGGCGCGTTGTAGTACGGATTGGCGATCGACCCCGCCAGGCAAGCCGGATCCGGAGCGCCGGGCGTTCCGTCGGGGGCTGCCTGGAAGAAGCACGGCGACGCGAACGGGCTCGCGGCCGACAGACTGCCGCAGCGCGAATTCGCGAAGTTCGTCTGACAGAACTTCGTGTATTGGTTGTACTGCTGGACGCCCAGGTTGATGGTCGACAACACGTTGTTGCCGTTGCTGAAGTTGTTGAACTTGATCGTGGCGTTGGTGTACGTGTAGGAGAACAGCGCCGCGAAGCCGTTGTGACCGAAGTCGCCATCCGACAACTCGAGCTCAACTCCCTTGGCGGTCTGTTTGCCGGCGTTGAGGCCGGAAACGAACCCCGTCCGTTGATCCAAGTAGAAGTTTTGGACTTGGTTTTGCGTCGTGCGGTAGTAGGGAGTCAACTTGAAGCTCGCCTGACTCGACGCGAAATGATGCTCCCACGAGAGATCGGTGTTGTAGGACACAGCCGGACCGATGGCGTGACTCGTTCCGTTGAATCCGTAGCCGTAGAAATTCATGCCGTCGTACGCGGCAAGGTTTTGCTGGAGCACGTTGTACTGTTCGTACGCCGCGTTCGGCGGTTCCGAGTATTTGCCGTACGAGAATCGGAACACGTTGTCGGGATTAGCCGAGAACGTCGCGCCAAAGCGCGGTTCCACCGAGGTGTACGACTCCGTGAAGTTCGGCTGATCGTTCAACGTCGCCGGCACGTAGGTCAGGCCGAGCGGGTTGCCGCCGAAGTTGGCCGGGTCCATGCACGATTTTGTAGGATCGTTCTTGTACGCAGGCACGCTGCCACGCGCGGTCGCGACGCACGCGTCCTGATTCCATGCGTTGAACCAGAAGTCGCGTGCCGACCCAGTCGAACCCGGCGCCTGATTCGTGTTGCTGCCTTTGAAGGCGTAGCGGTTGTAGCGAAGGCCAAGGTTGAGCAATATCTTGTCACTCGCCTTGACTTGATCCGTGATCGCTGCAGATGCGAAATTGGGCTTGCCGAGATTGGCACCGCCGTTGGATCCGTTCTCAACTGTCCAATACTCGCACGGACCGCCGCCGCACGTGACGGTCGAGAGATCCACCGGCATGTGGCTGCCGGAGTTGTTCACGTACGTCGCGTTGACGCACGACACCGGAGTCGTCGTGGCTGGCGGGCCGGGTGAGTAGAGGTAGCAGATGCCGGACTTCGGCGCTGCCGACCCGACGAGTCGCGCGATCCTGCCGCTGCTGAGGAAGTATTGATTGTTGTCGCGGAAGTTGTTTGCCTCGGTATCGGCGACCTCGATGTTGAGCAGATTCTTCGCATTGAGCTGGTCGGCGAAGGTCGCACTCACGCCGCGCGTGTGGTTGTTCAGCTCGTAATCCGCTGGGCCGCCGATGCAGCACTGCCTCAGGCTGTTGGGGCTGTTCTGCAGCCAATCGGAATAAAACGAGTACCCGTAGATCCGGAAATAAGCATTGGAGCCCATGTTGTGTTGGTATTGAAGCTTGATGATCCCTTGACCGTTGCTGGCGCCATCCTGGTGTTGGACTGCGATGTTGCCGCCGTTTTGCGCGGGAGCATTGCCTTGACTCGGAAACAAGTAGGTCTGGATGGAGTTCGCGTAGTTCGCCGGCAGCGGTACGTCGAGCGGCCCGGTATAGAGCCGTGAGTTCACGTACGTATACGGCGCGCCGGTGAATTGCGTTCCACCCCAGTCATTGATCGAGCTATAGAATGTGGTGTAGAGTTCTGAAGTGTCGAAGAGCAATTGGATGTCGTCTTTTCCACCGTCATTCTTGTGCGGTAGACCGAAATGGAGATTGACGACGTTTTCCCGGTCGGCGATGTGCGACACGCCGCCCATTTGGAAGCCGCCGATCTGAACGTCGTTGGGGCCGAATTGGCCGTTCGCGTAGCAGGTCGCGCCGTCTCCCGGACCTGGGCAGCCGTTGGTGAAACCAAACGCGGTTCCCCAAGTCGGTGCGATCGAGGCGCCGTTGTTGTTGTCGATGTAGCGCTGTGCTTGATCGTACATCCCGATGCCGACCATATACGAGAAGTTACGGTCGGGCGTTGCGCCGAGCGCCTCGAGATTTGCCTTGTTGTACAGCGCCGGGCCGCCGATACCGAAATCGGCCGTGGCGGCGCCCGGATACGTGCCGGTTCTTATGACTTGATTGATATAACCCGCAAGCCCCTGCGACTCGGAGTTGGCAGGCGCTGCGCCGGTGTACACCTGCAGCTCTTGCTGGCCGAGCGCCGAAGCGTTGGTCGTCGGATAATTGTCGTACGAACGCAAGACGGGAACGCCGTCGAACTCGTAGCCGACTTGGTCGAAGTCGCCGCCGCGGATGTGGATGGTCTGGAACCAGCCTTGTTGTCCGGGCGGCACGACAACACCGGGCACCGATGCGATCGCTGAATATGCGCTGTCCAATCCACCGCCGCCGCCGAGACTGGCCACCTTAGAAGCCGTTGCAGCGTTGACTGAGTAGACGTCGGCCGTCGTGCCGGGTTTGACGAGTGCGGCGGTCGCCGTTGTCGTGACGACGCCCAGCGTCCTGGTCGTCGCGCGCGTCGTCAGATGGAGCGCAGCGGTGTTGTCCGCAAAGACCGATACGCCGGCTTGCGCTGCCGTATCGTAGTTGTCTTTCGACGCCGTCACGGTGTACGTGTCGGGGATGAGAGAGACGAACGAGAAGTGTCCGCCGGCGTCCGTGGTTGTGGACACCGATTCAGACGGCGAAGCCGCAGTCACTTTCGCTGCGGCGAGCGGACTGCCGTCTGCGAGCGTCACAACGCCGTTGAGCGCACCGGTCGTGCCGGCCAGAACCCACGTTCCCTGGCCGATCACAACGGCGACCGCCGCAAGCGCTGCTACCGCAAGACATCGTATCTTTGGTAACATCAGATAAACCTCCAAACATCGAAGAAGACCTTCGATGGGGTCTACTTTATCTGCAGCGGTGACGCTACTCCCGTCGTTGGGTTATTGATGGCACAAAGTTGGCACCGCGACGACACTATCGCGGCGCACGCCGTAACATCTCGATCAACATCTTCCTTTGAATATGTACTTGAATATGTACGCGGCGCCGAGGTAGTGGAGGAGCGCCTTCGTTATTTCAGCGATTAACTCAATCCAACGCGTACAAGTTGCCGTCGGTACTGCCGACGTAGATCACGCCATCGGCCACGACCGGCGATGACAGGATCGCCCCGACCGTCATCATGCGCACGAATCCGGCGACGGTATCGTCATAAAAATCCGACGCGTACGCGATGTCGTAGTTCGGCGATCCGTCGGTCTTCGTCAGCGCAGGTCCGAAGCGCTTCGCGGCATCGGTCGCAAACGTCCACGCCGGCTTTTGGCCGACGAGGTCGATGGCCGTCAACGTGCCGGCCCACGATCCGATGTACGCCATGCTACCGGCAATCGCCGGCGACGAGAACATCGGCCACCCGTGGAACTTGACGGAGAAGTCGACAGCGCCATCGTGCGCATCGACTTGTTCGAAGAGACCGCTGTCGGACGTCGCGAAATATACTTTTCCGTCGCGGACCGCGGGCGAAGCGATGACCCACGAGCCATGCATGTCGATCGCCCACTTCTTGCGTCCGCTCTGCTCGTCGAGCGCATACAGATGCGAATCGCGGCAGCCGAAGTAGACGGTTCCGTTCGCAATTGCGGCGGATGACGCGATGCCGACTTGATTGTGGATGTCCGGATCGTCGCCGGTCTTGAAGCGCCATTTTTCCGTTCCGCTTGTCGCGTCCAATGCGTACATATAGCTATCCCAGCTCCCGATGAACACGGTCCCATCTGCGATCGCCGGCGACGCATGGACGATATCGCCCGTTTTGAACTTCCACACCAGCGCTCCTGACTTTGCGTCCAGCGCGTACACATTGCCGTCGCTGCTCCCAAAATAAACGGCGTTGTGCCAAACCACCGGCGATGATAGATAGACGTCGAACGGATCCGGCATCAGCTCCGTCACCGGCTGCGACCCATGCAGATGCGTGCCTTCGAATCGCCGCTCGCCGCCGGTTTTGAATTTCCATGCGAGTTTGCCGTCCGCGGTGTTCACCGCATAAAAATTGCCGTCATAGCTGGCGAAATAGACGATACCGTCGGCCACCGCCGGAGAGGATGCGACGCGGCTACCCG
Source organism: Candidatus Eremiobacteraceae bacterium (assembly GCA_036561585.1). GTDB lineage: Bacteria > Vulcanimicrobiota > Vulcanimicrobiia > Eremiobacterales > Eremiobacteraceae > JABCYQ01. The sequence continues at coordinate 24,378 of DATBOZ010000043.1, forward strand.
TTTTGAAGCGCCACCGCAGCGTGCCGGAACTCCGTGCCACGGCATAGAGTCCACCGTCGGCGCTCCCGACGTATACGGCATCGTTTGCAACCGCCGGCGTCGAATTCACGGCTCCGTTCGTATAGAACTTCCATTTCACTTTTGGAGAGTGCGTCACGCCGGCAGTCTGATACACGCCGCTGTGTTCGAGATTCCCACGAAACATCGCAGAGTCCGCGCCGAGCGCCGGACGGCACAGGCTCGCTACGAAAATGACGACCGATAAAAAATGTAATCGCATGTCGAATCCCGTTAGGCTGAGAACCGCGCGTCTACCTTCCGCGGCGTTACCGATGTGGCATCCCTCGGTCCCATCTACCCACTTCACGACGAGCACGCCAAGTTTTCCGCACCCAGCCTCAAGAATAGCGATGAAAAACATGTGGGCTGAGGGAAGAGCCGAACTGCCGTCGAACCGCAGTGCGAAATTTCACGACATTGTGCCTTGAAAAAGAGGATCGCTTGACTATCCTTTATCGCCTGCTACTCGCCGCGGCATTCATCGCGGCCACGAGCGCAACAGTCGCTTCCGCGGCGCCGCTCATGCGCGGCGCAGCCCCGTCTGTGTACTCGACACGCCCCTTTATGCGGTATCAGCCAACGCCTCCTCGCCCGCCGGCGCCATGGTATCACGTCACGATTGCCGACGTGATGCGTGCCCGCGCCGGCGGATGGCAACAGATCAACGCCGCGTCTCCGTTCGGTGCGAACGGCGCCGGCACGCCGATGCTCATGACGGACGGCACGGTCATGGTACAGGACAACACGTCGAATTGGTTCAGCCTCTCGCCCGACAAGAACGGCAACTACGTGCGTGGCACGTGGACGCAAAAGGCGTCGCTTCCCGCCGGTTATGGCCCGCTGTATTTCGCGTCTGCGGTGCTCGCCGATGGCAAGCTGATCATCAACGGCGGCGAATACAACTTCTTCCACGGTGCCGAGACGAATCTCGGCGCGATCTACGATCCGATCGCCGACGCATGGACCTCGGTCTCGCCGCCGAGCTGGTTGAGTGAGATCGGCGACGCTTCGAGCGTCGTGCTCGCAGATGGTACCTATATGCTTTCGAACTGCTGCTTCACGTCCCAAGCGCTCCTGAACGAGGGATCGATGACATGGACGATGACCGGCGCGGGGAAAGCCGGTACGAATTCCGAGGAGGGCTGGACTCTGCTTCCCAACGGCAAGGTGCTCACGGCGGACGTTTCCGCTGCGCCGAATTCGGAGCACTACAATGCGAACACTGGTTCATGGTCGTCGTCCGGCACGGTACCGGTCAATCTCATCAATCAATTCGAGATAGGTCCGCAAATGCTTCGGCCCGACGGAACCGTGTTCGTCGCGGGCGCGAGTCAACACAACGCGATCTACGATTCGCACACGCGAAAGTGGAGCGCGGCCCCCGACTTCCCCGTCGTCGGCGGTCGGCAGCTGGAGATCGCCGACGGCCCGGCGGCGCTGCTCACGAACGGGGACGTGCTGATGGCGGCCAGCCCCGGTGTCTATAAACCGCCGGCAACGATGCTCGTCTTCGACGGTACGCAATTCACGAACGTCGCGGATCCGCCGAACGCGCCGAACGACTCGAGCTTCAATATACGTCTGCTCGTGTTGCCGACAGGGCAAGTTCTGGAGACCGACGGTTCCGACGATGTCGAGATCTATACGCCGCGCGTCGCGCCGGACCGGAGCATCGCACCCGCGGTCAGCACGGTGCCGACCACGTTGACGCATGGAAATACGTACACGATCACCGGAATCCGTTTCAACGGGTTCTCGCAGGCGAACGCGTACGGCGACGACGCCCAGTCGGCGACGAACTATCCGCTCGTGCGAATCAAGAATCTCGCGACGGGTCACGTCTTCTACGCACGCACGCACGATCACAGTTTCATGGGCGTGGCATCCCAGGCGACGGTTTCGACGATGTTCGATGTTCCTTTGTCGATCGAGCTCGGGCCAAGCGCGCTCGAAGTCATCGCCAACGGGATTCACTCGGCGCCGGTCGGCGTCACGATAGACTAGTGCGCAAAGCCCGGGGCGCGTTCGCCTGCGCCGCCTTGCTTCTTTTGCTCACGTCCGCGTCCGGCGCTACGCTGGGTCCTGCGCAGTCGCCCGCATCCGACTGCAATTCGACACCTCCGGCCCCTGCGTGCGCCGCCGTTCGCGGAGCGCGCGCCGAAGGATGGCTCGAGCAGACGCGCTCGCCGGTGTTAGCGCGTAACGGCATCGTCGTCACGAGTCAGCCGCTTGCGGCGCAAGCCGGACTTCGCATACTCATGGCCGGCGGAAATGCCGTCGACGCAGCCGTCGCGACCGCCGCAACGCTCAACGTGACCGAGCCGATGAACGTCGGGATGGGCGGCGATCTGTTCGCGATCGTGTACGTCGCCAAAGAACACAAGGTGCACGTGCTCAATGCAAGCGGCATCGCACCGACCGGTGCGTCGATCACGCGATTCAACGCGCTCGGATACCGGTACGACCCAAAAGACTTCGGTCCAGGCTCGGGGATGCCGCCGGGTGGGATTCTCGACGTCACGGTTCCGGGCACCGTGTGGGGCTGGGACGAGCTGCTGCGGCGCTACGGCACCATGCATTTCGACCGCACTTTGGCGCCTGCAATCGACTACGCCGAAAACGGTTTCCCGATTTCAGAGCGCATCGCACATGAATGGGAACTGCCGGACGCGCTCCCGCTTCGCGGTTGTTGCACGCAGCTCGATCCGGATTCGGTCAAGACATGGTATGTCAACGGCGCGCAGCCGGTCACGGGCCAGATGTTTCGCAATCACGATCTTGCATATTCGTTCAAACTCTTACAGAAGTATGGTCGCGATGTCTTCTACACAGGTCAGATCGCGCGCGCGATCGTGGCCAAATCGCACGCGCTCGGGGGCACGATGACGTTGGCCGACCTTGCGCGATATCACGGCGAGTGGGAGCAGCCGGCAAGCACGAACTATCACGGCTACGACGTCATGGAATTGCCGCCGCCCTCGCAGGGATTTGCCGCGCTCGAAGCGCTGAACATTCTCGCACAGTGCGTTCCCAAAGTGCTGCCCGGCCAGTCGCTCGCGTCGCTGGGTCCTGCGAACGCGCTTTACTGGCACATGCTCGTCGAAGCGAAGAAACTCGCATACGCGGACCTGTACGCGTACAACGCCGACCCCGACCGCGTCGCCGTGCCGGTGGCACGGCTCTTGTCGAACGAATACGCCTCGACGTTGTGTGCGAAGATCGATCCGGCGCACGCGGCGGGCACCGGGCCGCCGGCGGCATCTGGCGACCGAGGCGACACGATCGTGCTTTCGACCGCGGACCGTTTCGGAAACATGGTGTCACTGGTCAACAGCAACTACGACGGCTTCGGTTCGGGAATCACCGTGCCTGGTTACGGATTCATCTTGCACGATCGCGGCGCGCTCTTCACTCTCGATCCGAAAAGTCCCAATGCGATCGCGCCGCAAAAGCGCCCGTTCAACACGCTGATGGCGGGGTTCGTCATGCACGACGGCGCGCCGTTCATGACGCTCGGCTTGATGGGCGGCGACATGCAAGCGCAAGGGCACGAGCAAGTGCTCGTCGACATCATCGATCTCGGTGCAAATGTGCAGCAGGCGGGCGATATGGCGCGCTTCCGTCACTATCAGATAAACAATCGGCTCTCGCTAGAAGCACCGCTTTTCGACCTCGTCGGCGGCAAGCTCAAGGCGATGGGTCACGACGTGCGTTCTTCAGACCGCGCGCCGATGGGCGGCTATCAGGCGATCATGGTGCTGCCGAGCGGCGCCTATGCGGCGGGTTCGGACTTTGGAAAAGACGGCGAAGCCGTCGGCTGGTAAGACGATCCGACCGGCGCGATGCCGCCGGCATAATCCGCTGATCTGCGCAGACGAAGCTTTGATTTTTTTCTTGACAATCGGGCCGCGCTCGTGCATTATACGAGTGTAAGGTTCTAACCAACCAATAATTACGCGAGCCGGTGCGCCGAGGGTGCCACCGGTTTTTGTTGTTTTCAGGGGGCGTCTCGATGGCTCGCAATACGTTTCCGCAGCTTTTGCTTCGCATCAGTGTCGCGTGCGCGCTCGGCGTCGCACTGCTGCCGGTCCGCACCGATGCCGGCGGTTCCCAAGACTCCGCCGGGCGAGTAAACTCGTGGACGACGCCGCACGTGCTCACGATTTCGGACGCCAGCGATGTCAATACGCTCAATCCTCATCTCGGATTGACTGCGACGGTCGCCAATCTCTCGGAGCTGACCATGGCCTGGTTGGTCAGATGGGACAAACACAACCAGCCCTACCCGGAACTCGCGCTCGAAGTGCCGACCAAGGCCAACGGCGGTGTCAGCGAAGACGGGCTCGCCATCACCTATCACTTGCGCAAGGGAGTCGTGTGGTCGGACGGCGCGCCGTTCGATGCCGACGACGTCGTGTTCAGCACGGCGGTGGTGAACAATCGAGCGAACACCGAGATCACCCGCCTCGACCAAATCGTCAAAGTGGACGAGCCCGACAAGTTCACGGTCGTCTTCCACCTGAACAAGCCCTACTCGTCTTCGACCGCGTCGTTTTTCTCGAGCTGCTGCGCGAATCCGTGTCTCTTGCCGAAGCATTTGTTGGCGCAGTATCCGACCATCAACAACGCGCCGTACAACTCGCTGCCGGTCGGGATCGGACCGTTCAAGTTCGAGCGTTGGGACCGGTCGAAACAAGTCGTGATGGTCGCGAATCCGCTTTACTGGCGCGGACGACCGAAGCTTGACAAGATCGTCTACAAGGTCATCCCCGACCGCGACGCCGTGTTGTCGCAGCTCGAAGCGCATCACGTCGACCTATGGTATCAGTTCAGCGGCGCCTATCGCGCGCGCATCCGGACGCTCAACGGGTACGGCATACTTGCGCAGCCGAGCTATGCGTTCAACCATTACGACTTCAATCTCACCCACCCGGCCGTTGCCGACCCGGTGGTTCGACAGGCGTTGCGGCTCGCGTTGAACCGGCAAGAGATCGTCGACAAGATCGAGCACGGCGTTGGTATCGTGCAGGATTCCGCGACGCCGCTCAGCGCGCCGTACTTCGCCAACGTGGGAACGACGCCGTACGATCCCGCCGAAGCGAATGCACTACTCGACAAAGACGGTTGGACACGCGGCGCCGACAGCATCCGCGTCAAGAACGGCGTCAAGCTCGATCTCGTAACCGCCGTACGGTCTGGAAGGCCCGACGTCGACCAGCAGCTTGAATTCCTTCGCAGCGATTGGAAGCAGATCGGGGTCGCACTGCGCGTGCACCATTACCCGGCGACTTTGATGTTCGCCCCGGCGGATCAGGGCGGCGTCGTGTACGGCGATCAGTGGGATCTCACCACGTTCATTTGGGCCACAGATCCGATCGGCGACTACTCCGGGATCTACGGATGTCAATCGTTTCCGCCGTCCGGTCAAAACGATATGCGCTGGTGCAATCCTGCGGCGCAGCGCGCGATGGATGCATTGCTCGGCCACTACGATCAGGCGCAACGCAACGCCGACGTCGGCGTTGTGATGCATGAGTTCGCTAAAGATGTTCCCTCCATCGTCTTGTTTGTGCGCACAGATCTGTTCGCGTATAACAAAGACCTCAAGAACTATCATCCCAACAGCCTCACGCCGTTCGACAATATGATGGACGTCGATATCTGATCGACGTGCGCTCGCAGTCCCGTCTAGCAGCTTACTTATCGTCTGTCGGAGATTCGACACGCGGCATCCGCGACGTATCCTTCGCATAGTTGCCTTTTGGATGACTCGTCATCCAGTGCTGTGCACGGACTGCAAGGTATTCGAAATCCTCCAAGAGCCAGGGTTCGCGAGATTGTCGCATACGGAACACCGTCGGCGCTAGAAGGCGCCAGTATTGTACGATGATAGGCGATGCATACTCGAGATATGCTTGCTCGTCGATAAGGCCGTTTTTCATCCAGGCTCCGATGTGCTCGAACCACGCGATGACATGACGTTCGGGATGAACCGTGCGATCGACGATAAGTTCATCGAGCGAGGCCAGAAAGTCCGGTTCTTTCATCTTCGAGGCGAGTTGCGTCCGTACGAAATGAAAGCGATCCTCGAGCACCGGAGATTGCTCGAGCTCCAGCAACTTCAGCATGGCGCTCAGCTGGTTGCTGGCGCGCAAATGATGGAGTTGGATGAATGCCGCAACGGCCGTGATCGTGATGACCACAAATGTGCCGACCGCTGCTACCGTCGTCCAGACTTCCAAAGACATATCGGTTGCCGCGAGCGATTGGACGTGACTTTGACGGAGGCCTCTTGCGTTTACTCTTCCTTTAGTAGGGCGGCGGCGGATAGAGAGCCACACCCGAAGGCGATATCAGACCTGTTGAGATCCCGTCGACTTGAA
>DATBOZ010000044.1:0-26375 GCA_036561585.1 Candidatus Eremiobacteraceae bacterium
GAAAGCGATAATCATGCTCAAAAGGCGAGCGCCGTAGCCTTTCCGGCGATAGCGAGCCGAAACGAAGAGATCGGTGATGATCGCTTCTCGACCGCCGAACTCCAAGTCGTAGCTGAACGCGACAACGGCGTACCCCGCCAATCCGCGGCTGGTGTCGATCGTCCAGACGCGGCCAAGACCCTTGTCCTTAAGAAGCTGGGAGAGCGCCACACGAACGGTCGTGACGTCGAACTCGATCGCGTCGAACGCGTAGTACGCTTTGACGAGGGGGAGAAGGCGCCGTAAGTCCGATGCGCGCGCCGGACGAATCGCGGGCATCGCCACCTCAGACAGCATCGCCGTTTTGGCGAACGAAATCAAAGGCCGACGGCAAAGCGCCGGCATCCTGCATGTGGCCCAACTCGACCCACCATGGATTGCGGCGGTCTTCGTTCCCGCGAAGCGCGCGATGGAGATCGATCTCGAACGTATCGCCGTCAACCGACGTCACTCCGAGTCGCTCGTAATACTTCGTGATCACGGGCGGTCGCCCGAGCTCCAGCGGCATGACCGTGACGATGCGTCCGAAACCATGCGTGCGCGGCTCACCCTGCGGCTCGACGACGATGAGATAGTCTGGGCAGCCGCCGTTGTCCGGTCCCGCGAGCACCGGCGATAAACCGTGGCTATTCGCGTCGATCGCCGCGATGTACGACCGGCGCACGACATCGTTTGCTGCGGCGGCCTCATCGCGCGTCGGCTTCACCCGCGGCAGCTGTAGACTCGTCTTGCGCAGCGCGCCGTCAAGCGCGCTCGCAAAGCGCAATGCGCGCGATGCATCGCCGACGACGTAGATCGTTTGCGGCGACATGCATCCGGCCTGATCGAACAGGCAAACGTCCACCGCCGCCGCGTCGGCGGCCATCACGAGATCCTTACCGGCAGTCACGAGCCCTAAACTGTACCGGGTGCCGTAGCCGATGAAATGTTTCTCCGCCGGTACGCGAGCGCGTACGGCTTCGATTGTCGCATCGGTGCCGAACGCGATCACGGCGCCGACGTCGGCGATCGCATCGGCCTCGGCCGCGATATCGCCGCCTGGCCAGTAGCGCGCCTCGATTGAGCCGGCGAGCGGTTCGCCGATCGCAATAAATTGTCGTGCGACGATTTCCGCGATTGCGCGCTCCGTGCTCGCCGCTTTGAGAATTGCGCTGCCGCCGGTCACCGCGGCTGCGTAAGCCGCGCAGAGCGCGGGGCCGATGATGTTGCCGGGCAAGATGACCAACGCGCGCCGCGCAAACTCGCGCGACTGCTCGAACCAGTTCTCGACGTGAACGCGCGGCGTTTCGTCCGCGCGATCGCTGAAGACCACATCGAATGCCCGCTCGATGACCGGTCCCGACCACAAACCGCCGGCCAACCGCTCGCGTGCTTCGCGGCGCACCCACGAATCCGGGTCGCGCCATTCTGCAATGAAGCGCTCGGTGGCGGCGGCGCGCGCCTCGCCTTCAGGCGAGAGCGTCGTCACGCGCCAGCACCGCCGAGCATCGCATCGGCGGCGATGCTGCAGCCTTTGGGCGGTGCACCAGGATGGCGGCCGAGGATCTCGATGCCGCCGTCACGTTCGCGCGCGAGATCGCCGGTGAGGACCGCGCACACCGAGCCGCGATTGCACAAGTCGAAGATCTGCAGCAGTCCGGTCTCGCCCGGCGCGACCGGCAGTGCGGTGACCGGATCGACGATAGTGGTCCGCGTCCAGTGCGGTCCGACCTTGATGTGGCGGCGCGGCGACCGTCGCGCGTACAAGTCGGCGATGTTCGCGTCATACCATTGACTGCCGAGTTCACACATGCCGTATTCGGAAAGACAGTTTTGTGGCGGCACCGCAAGCAGTTCCTCGAACCACGCGTACAAGTCGTCTCGTGCGACTTCGCGCGATTTGCCCTTGAAGCCGCCAGTCTCGATGACAGCGCTGCCTGGCCCTAGAGAGAATCGTTTACCGGCAGCCCGACATCGATCGGCGAAATGGACGAAGGCGAATGCCGTGCCGAAAACGATGCACGGCGAGCTGCGCGACAGCGCCGCACTCAAACCTTCGAAATCCAATTCGCCGTTGCGGACGAAGAAGCCATCGAACTGCGTTCCAAATCTCTCGTGCAGAGCTGAAAGCATGAAGGACAACGAAGACATTTGCTCGTCGGCATACGGCGGCGCGAGAAAAACGTGGCGAAGCGTCGGCACCGCGGGGAGGGCCATGGCGCGATAGTGTGATGAAAGCGAGGCCTCGTAAAGTTCGGCGGCGTCTAGTTCGTGGCGCGACACGCGAGCGCCGGCGCTTCCGGTACCGCTCGACACGAAGGTCAACGCGGTCCTGTCCGGCGGAAAACATGCCAAGCGGGCATCGGCAAATGACGCCGCAGGCACGGCAGGTACGTCGCGCCACGTGGATGCATGCGACGGCTCGACGCCTAGCCGTTGGCAATACCGCCGGTACGGCGCATTGCGCTCGAATTGATACGCGAACACATCAAGTGCCAGCCGGCTGAACTCGGAGTCGCCGCGTTCCTCAGTCACGCGAATCGGCGTGTCGAAATCGGCGCCGCCGATGTATGCCAATATCTGCGCATCGAGCGCGCGTCCGGCTGCGTCGCGTTTGTCGTGGATGGCTGTGGTCTTCATCGCAATCGCTCGACACTTGCACGGGGGCGGTGGCGCACCTTTCGCGAAAGCGGCGGATCATGCACCGTTTGCGCATCGGCATGCGATCCTCACACTCGTACAGCGCTGACCCCGAACGGCTTGCCGACCACTACGGCAATGCCGGCGTTCCAGTGCTTGCAACCCCGCATCTCGTACGTCTTCTCGAAACCGAATGTTTGGCGTGTGTGGCTGGCGCGCTGGACGACGGCTGCGCAACCGTCGGAACCCGCATCGATATCCGGCATCTTGCCGCGACGCCGTCCGGCATGCGATTCGAGCTGACGGCAGAGCTGACCGAAATCGACCGGCGCAGGCTCGTCTTCACCGTCAATGCGCGCGACGAGGTCGAACTCATCATGTCGGGGACGCACGAAAGGTTCGTCGTGGAGACCGCTGTGTTTCTCGCCAACGCTGCCGCCAAGCGTTCAAGCCGGACCGTATGATCGTCGAGCACTTTCCCGTCGGCTTATTGCAGTGCAATTGCGTCATACTCGGCGACGAAAAAACCAAACGCGCGATCGTCGTCGATCCAGGCGATGACGTCAGCCGCATCGATGCGGCGCTCGCTAAGCACGGTCTGACCGTGACCGCCATAGTCGCCACACATGCCCACATCGATCACGTGGGGGGTCTTGCAGAACTCAAACGCATGACCGGCGGCAAGACCATGCTGCACGAAGCCGACCTCGAACTCTATCAAGGACTTGAAGAACAGGCCCGCTGGCTCGGGGTCGCGACGCCGAAGGTCACATCGATCGACGCATATCTCACCGACGGCGGGCGCGTCGAGTTCGGCGCGTCCGGGGTCGACGTGCTCCATACGCCCGGCCACTCGCCCGGAAGCGTGACGTTCGTCGGCGCCGGAACGACGCCGCTCATCCTCTCAGGCGACACGCTGTTCGCCGGCAGCATAGGCCGCACCGATCTGTGGGGCGGATCGTACGACGCCATCATCGCGTCTATCCGCTCCCGGCTGTTGACGTTGCCCGACGACGGCGCCGTGATCTGCGGCCACGGACCGATGACCACGATCGGTCGCGAACGAACGTCTAATCCGTTTCTGACGGAAGTCTAGCGGACGAAACGGAAAGCCTGTGCCGACATGACGCGTGAAGACCCTGCAGCAACAAATAATCCCTACAAGTTCGAGCGCGACGAAGCGCTCGAAACACACGCTCGCGGCCTGATCGACGAGGCTATCGCGAAGAGCACGATGTCGCCGCGCTCGTTCGGCCACTATTCGATGGTGGCAGCGAAGCAGATCGTGGCGTACGTGCTAGAGAACTTCGAACGGAAACGGGTCTAGAGAGAAAACGGTGGCTCTTGCGGGGGTTGAGGCTGCTTGCGCGGGTCGAACGTCGGAGCCGCTGCGCCTCGCGGACGTTTGCGATTTTGGCGGGTGCCGCCCGATTGCAGATGGATGACACGGTTCGCGTCAATCGTCTCGTGGCCGCACGCCGCGCACGACTCGTCGTTCGCCGAAAGGTTGTTCGCGCATCGCGTGCAGTATATGATTATCTTCGTCAAGAGAAACCCCGTCGTCGCCCGCTCGGCAATAGGACTAAAAGCGCCGCACCCGCGTTACACGTCCTGACTGTGAGGATCGTGCATAATGGCTGAACGCGTCGGAGATACGTTGCCCGCGCCGCTGCGATTCGAGCTTGGGCTGGCGCCGGCGGCCGGTGAGACCGCGCGCGCGGTGTTGTTCATCACAGTCGGCGAAGACGGCGCGCCGAGGGTCGCCGTACTATCGCCGGCAGAAGTGCAGGCCGTCGGCGACCGCCGCCTTCGCGTTGTGCTGCGCGCGCGTTCGACGACTGCGGACAACGTGCGTCGCGGTTCCATGACGCTGCTATGGTGCGTGCTCGACGCCGCCGCGTATTCGATTTGCGGGACGTGTGTCGTTTCGGCGGCGCCGTCCCACGACCCCGAATTCGCCGTGTTCGAGATGATGGTCGCCGACGTCTACCGCGATTTCGAACAGAACGCGCCGATGATCGCGCCGCCGACGTACCGGGCTCCGTCACCATAGGATTCGCGCCGATAACTAAAGATATGAGTGTGCGCGGCATCACAGGGCTCGAACCGGCGGACGACGATGGTCCCATGCTGCGTCTTGCGCGCGTGTTCGCCCGCGTCCGCGGCGAGGCCGCGTTCGCCGCATTGCACGCGGAGCTCGCGCCGCTGGGCTTCCGTCGCTTCACAGTCGGCACGTTCGGCGACGACCCTTCAAGCCCGGTGCGCTATCGTTACCACGGCGATATCGACGATCCAAATCCGGGCCCGCTCGATTCAAGTACGCTCGCGTTTGCATTGACCAGCGCGCAACCGCAGCTTTTCGCCGGGGTGATGCAGTCGCAGTCCGGACCGAAGCAGCGAGCCACCCTCGCCGCGCCGATCTACGTCGGAGGATCGCTCCGGGGATTTTGCGTCGCGCAAAACAGCGCGCCGTTCGCCGATGACGCGCTCAAGTTAGGCGAATTCGCCGCCGTCCTCATCGGTCACCGGCTTGACGCACTGCAGCGTGAGCGGGCAGAGAATGCCGCATCGCGTGCGCGCACGCTGCTGCTCGCGACATCCCGCACGCTGGCGAGCGAAGCAGACGTCGAAGGCCTGTTCTCACAGTTCAACGCACACGTCGGCAGAGCCATGGACGCGTCGATCTTCTGGGCGGCATTGCTGACCGACGATGGGCGAGAACTGGAGATCGCGTACTGTATCGAGCACGGCAGACCGATCGCCCGCGGCATGCGCATCCCCATGACTGCTATCGGCTCCGCCGTCATCGAATCCGCGCGTCATCTCGTCTTCCGTCAACCCGACGATTGGCTCTCGTACGAGAGCAGAAATTTCACCGACGCACCCGATCCGATCTCGGCGATCTTCGCGCCGATGAAGCTCGGCAACCGCGTGATCGGGATCCTATGCGTGCAGACCGCGAAGGCCGACGTGTACAGCGACGCCGACGTCGATCTGTTCGTCGCCGTTTCCGAGCAAGCTGCCATCGCGGTCGAAAATGCGGCCAACCTTCGATCGAGCAAGAGGCGATCGGAAGAGCTCAACCTCATCGTCGAGGTGGCGCGTGCGCTGACGTCGGAGCTCGACCTTCGTGGACTATTCGCCAAGATCAAGGATCAGGTGCGGAAAGTCGTCGACGCCCCGCTGTTCATGGTCGCGCTCGCCGGCGAAGGCGGCACGGTCACGCTTGAATACTTGGTCGAAGGCGATCACGAATTTCCGCCGCAGCGCTTCGCCATCGCCGGCACGATCGTCGGCCGCGTCTTCGATACGCACGCGCCGGTGCTCGTGCACAATGTCGCGGAGCGCGAGCGTCTCTCGCGGACTGCCGTCGGCGAAGGTGAAGTGAAAGTCCAGTCGGTCGCTGCGGTGCCGCTCACGGTCAACAAAGAGATCATCGGCGCGCTGGCGGTCCAGTCCTACGCGGCCGATGCGTACGGCGACCGCGACGTCGACCTGCTTTCCGCGATCGCCGAACAGTCCGCGGTTGCCGTGCGCAACGCGACACTGTACGAACACGCGAAGCTGCGCGCCGATTCCGACGCGCTCACCGGTCTGCCGAATCAACAGACGCTGCTGGAGCGGCTGACCTTTGAGATCAAACGCGCGCAGCGCGAGAACGGGCGCCTGGCGCTCCTCATGCTGGACGTCGATCAGTTCAAAGGCATCAACGATTCGTACGGCCACCGCTTCGGCGACGCCGTCCTGAAGATGATGGCCGGCTCGCTGCGGGCCGTCGCTCGCGGCAGCGACGTCGTCGGCAGGTACGGCGGTGACGAGTTCTGCGCGATCTTGCCGGGCGCCGATGCCGACGCGGCGGCAGCATTCATCGAGCGGCTGCGCGCCGACGTCGCAAGCCGCCCGGTCACCGCGCCGGGTCAGGCGCCGGTTCCCATCGGCCTATCGATCGGCTTCGCGGCATACCCCGAACAAGCGGACACTTTGGAAGAGCTGATCGCCGAAGCGGACAGCAGCCTGTATGCAGACAAGCGCGGCGAGCGCGCGCGGCACGGCGCGGACGACGCCGTGGAGTGGATGCCGGATCCGGGGCTCGCGAAGTTTCAAAGTTTGGTCGAGATCATCGCCAACAGCGGCCGGCGGAGAGCAGAGCACATGCGCTCGATGCAGCGGCTCGCGGGCAAGTACGCCCATGCCGCCGGCTACGACGATGCGAAACGCGCGCTGTTGACGCAAGCCGCGGTCCTGGTGGACGTAGGCGAGCTTGCGATACCGAACCGGCTCTACGCGAAACCCGGCCGGCTCGACGACTTGGAGTTCGCGCTGATGCGCACGCACGTGCACCACGGATCAGCGCTCCTTCGCGGATTCATGGGCGGCGAGCTCGTGGCCGACGTCGTCGCCCAGCACCACGAGCGGATCGACGGTTCCGGCTATCCGGATGGCCGGGCCGGCGACGAGGTCTCCGAACTTGGCCGCGTGATCGCGGTTATCGACGCGTTCGCGGCGATGCGAGCCGACCGCCCGCACCGGCGCGCGCTGACGCATAGTGAAGCGATCGCCGAATTGCGGCGCGACGCAGGGACCAAGTTCGATGCGGCAGTCGTCGAAAGGCTGATCTCGACGCTTTAGCTCACGAGTTCGTTCCACTTGGCAACATACTCGCGGATAGCCAGGCAATACGTCCCATGGCTCCACGTCAGCGGTGAAACCGAGAGCGGTGCTCCGGTGTACGGATGCGCCTGTTCTGCGAACACGCCGCTCGGCAGTGCGCACGTCAACGGCCACTTGAGCAAGTCGCGCGCACGCGCGAGCTCATCCCGCGTCTTCGCGACGGCGATATCGTGCTGCGCGAGCCACAGCGTGCAGATGAACCATGGATTGCCGGGCACGGCTTCCACATCGTCGGTGATGCGCTGATACCAGTCGTTTTCATAGCGCGCACAACCGCCGATCTCGGTCTTCACCCACAGACGTTCGCGAACCGCCGCGACCGTCGCGGCGACGCGCGCGTCATCGGGAGCAAGCATGCCGAAGTACCAGAGGCCCATAGCGCTGCTCTCGATGGTCTCATCGCGGACGATCGCGCCGTCGTCATCGACGTTGATCAGGCGCGAGAAGCGATTGTTCTCCGGCGACCATAGGTGGCGAAGCGCGGCTTCCTTGATTTCGCGCGCTGCCGTCTCCGACGTCACGGCAAGGGGTTCGTCGCCGAAGAGCCGCGCCAAGTTCGCGGCGGCCTGAAGACCGGCCCACACGGCGGAGGTCGTGAACACGGTGATGCCGTGGCGCTCTTCCCAAAGATCCCACGATGCCTTGGGAAGGCCCGTATGCGGCTCGCGGTATGTCGCCATGAAGTTGGCCGGATTCACGATCAGACGCCGGTAGACCGATCGCAGAAAATCGACGTCGCGGAAACGTTTGTAGTGCTCCCAGAGCGCGCACAAGACGAGCGCCGTCTCGTCTTCTTGAATCGGCAATTGCGGACGTTCGCGCGTGTCGAGCCACGGATGCCACGACGAGGCGAGCGAGCCGCCGGGATTGTACTTGTGCAGCAAGTAGCCTTCGGCGGTCATGGCTTGGGCGCAGAATTCGAAAAAACGCGCCGCCGGCACGCTGTATCCCGCTTGGATGAGCGCGCAGACGACAAGCGCGCCATCGCGCGGCCAGACATACGAATACGTGTCGCGCGCTTGGCGTAGGATGTCGGAATCGTTGGCTGCCACCACCGCACCGCGCTCGTCGACTTGCGTTTGGATGATCAGCAAGCTTCGCTTGTACAGGTCGACGAGATCCGTCGAAAGGTCGGCGAAATCCGGTTGTTCCTTGTTGACCCACAGCCGCCAAAAATTTTCCGTGCGCGAGACGAACGACGATGGACCGCGCAGCCGCACCAAGTCGTCGATGGTCGAAACGTCTTGCCACGTCTTGCCGAGCGCAAGCCAGTGATAGAAGACGGCCTCGCCGCCCGGGGCGATCTCCGAGGCGTGCAGCGCGATCGTTCCGTCGACCGAGCCTTGCGCGATCGCATTGCGGCCCAGCACGCCGTCTTCGGCATCGCGCCACGTCCCCTCAGCGCCGTTCACCTCTTTGACCCCGGTCGCCCACGAATCGATGCCGGGGGTCACATCGGCGCCTTCGCCGACCTGGCCGTTCATGAGGAAGTAGCGCCGCCGCTTATACGCGACGATCGCCCGCACGTCAGGGCGGTACGCAAACGTGTCGCCGATGCCGTTGCCCTCGATGTGGAGGTCGTAGTGGAAGAAGAGCCGCGCGGCACGCGGCCGGTCGGCGAGATTGCGCACGGTGATGCGCCGCACCATGACGTCTCGGTCCCGATCGACCACATCGCGGCAGTCGACGCGGGCCTGCAAGCCGTCGTGTTCGAGCGTGACGTCGGTCGCGATGGTCTCGTGCGCGTAGCGGATCGATCTGCGCCAGCCGTCGTCGGAAAACCACGCGAAGTCGCCGTCGATCCAAAGACCGGTGCGGCAGACATCACCGGGGCTATGATTTTCGGCGCCGACGTACGGGAAGTAGATATCGCGGAGCTGGTAACGGTTGTCAAACGTGACGAGCATTCGGCCGTTGCCGATGGGGATATCGCGAGGCATGGACGGTTGAGTTACGCGGGAGTGCGCGCCCCTCCCGCCTCACGCATCATGCGGCGGCAGGAGCGAATGCGGCGAGCGCTGAGTGCACGGACGCGTGCACTTTGAACACGCGCGTGAGCGCAGTCTTTTCGAGCATCTGTAAGACGCGGCCGCCTGATGAGACGAGCCGCACGCATCCGCCGATCTCGCGCACCGCTCGCAACGCGCAGACCAGCGAACCGAGACCCGCCGAGTCGACGCTTGCGACGTTCGAAAGATCGATCACCGCATGCGCGCGTCCATCCGCGATCATGCGTTTGAAGTCGGACCTGATGAGTGCTGCCGCGTGCGAATCGAGGGTCGAATCGACGCGGATGACCTCAACCGCATCTTGTCCGCCATAGCTTGCGGTTGCCTTCGCGCGAACGAGCGCCGAAAAGTACTTATCACGAGAGTGCATGTATAGCCACCATGCCTGTACGACACGGCCTTGCGCCTTGATGTGACGAGTTGAAGGGTCGCGGGACAGGTTGTGACCCAGCGCATCGAAGCGCGCCAACGGCCGATGTGCCGATAATAATAGCTGAGGCGCGTCCCGCGCCTATTCTCATCTTGCCCGAAAGTCGACTGTGGAAGAGCGCCCACCGCACGAACAACGGCCGGAACGCGGCGAGAGCGGGTATCCGGATTCGTTCGCGATCCGCGATGCGTTCGCCGAACTGCGCGGTGCCGACGCACTCGCCAAAGCGCATGAGATCCTCGCGCGCCGCGGTGTTAGGCGTTTCGCGGTCGCCACCGTGGACGGTGAGGCGCAGAAGCCGGTTCGTTACCGCTACAATCGAGATCTTGGACGGCCGGAACCCGAACCGTTGGATCCGAGCACGCTCGCCGCAGCGCTCGGCGCGCAGTTGCCTGCGATCCTCGCGTCCGTATCGCCCTTGCCCCGGGGAGCCGGCGGCGTTCCGAAAACGTTGTTATATACAATGGTATGTCCTGTCCACGCTGCCGGCGCGCGCGTCGGCTTTTGCGTGGCCCAAGGCGAGAGCCGCTTTGAGCGAGAGGATCTAGAGGTCCTCGAAGCTGCGGCCGTGCTTGCGGGGCATCAATCGCTGCTAGCCGACGAGAGCGGAAGGTCGGAAGAACGCTCCCGGGCACTGCGCCTGCTGCTGGAGACAGCCCGCGTCTTGTCGAGCGAATTCGACATCGCGACGCTCTTCCGTAAATTCCACGGACAGATCGCGCGCGTGATGGACGCGACGACGTTTCTGGGCGCGCTGTTAAGCGAGGATGGGACTCGCCTGGAGCTTCGCTACGCGGCCGAACTGGATCAGTCCACAATTGAGATGATCGTCCTCCCGCCGACATCGCTCTCGAGCGTGGTCGTCCGCACCGGCAAGGCGAGGATCAACCGGCACGCCGAAGACTGGGACCAGTATCCGACGATCGACATCCTCGAAGGCCCGCTGCCGGCGTCCGCGCTGTTCGTGCCGATCAAACTCGGCGAACGCGTCCTCGGCGTGATCAGCGTGCAGAGCCACCGCTCCGAAGCGTACGATCAATCGCACTGCGATCTCTTGACGGCCGTCTCCGAACAAGCGGCGGTCGCCGTGGATAACGCGCGCAACCTGCACGCGAGCACCCAGCGAGCTGCCGATCTCAACCTTTTGGTGGAAGTGGCGAATGCCGTGTCGTCGGAGCTCGATCTGCAGCGCGTCTTCGCGCAGATCCACGGCCAGGTCAAGCGCGTGATCGACGCGCCGCTGTTCTTCGCCGCGCTCGAGACGAACGAACGCGATTCCGTGCGGCTGGAATATCTCGTCGAGGGCGAGCGGGTCTTCGAACCGCAGTTATTCCCGACCGCCGGCACGATCGTGGGCATGGTGTTCGAATCCGGAAGGGCCGTACTCGTGCAAGATGCGGTGGAGCGAGACCGGTTGACGAAGCAGACGATCGGGCAAGGACCCGCAACCGTGCAGTCCGTCGTGGCCGCGCCGATGGCGATCGGCGGCCGGACCATCGGCGTGCTTTCGGTGCAGTCGTATGAGAAGAACGCGTACACCGATCGTCACTTGAAGCTGCTTTCGGCGATCGCCGAACAATCCGCAGGCGCGGTCCAGAACGCGCGGCTCTACGAACAGGCGCGCGACTTGGCAGATCACGATCCGCTGACCGGCTTGTTGCATCACCGCGCCATCCAAGAGCGCGTCGCGGTCGAATTGAAGCGCGCGCATCGCGACGGCACGAATGTCGCGCTCGTCATGCTTGACGTGGACAATTTCAAGAGCTTCAACGACACGTACGGGCACCCGGTGGGCGACCGCGTCCTGCGGCAGGTCGCGGAATCGTTGCGCCGGGTCGCGCGCGAGAGCGACACGGTCGGCCGCTACGGCGGTGACGAATTCTGCGCGATCTTGCCGGGCGCGGATCAGGAGTCGGCGACCGCATTCGTGCAGCGGCTCGGACATGACATCGCGCGCGAGCCCTTCCGGTTCGAGGGCCGCCGGCCGGTGCCGATCGCGGTCTCCGCGGGCTTTGCGATCTTTCCGCAAGACGGCGACCGGCGCGAAGCGCTCTTGGTCGCAGCCGACGACGCGCTCTATGCGGGCAAGCGCGGCGACCATTCGCACTCGGGCACGTTGTCGGATTCGCTCGATGGTTTGAGCGGCGAGTTCGCGCCATTCGACGCGCTCGTCGTCGCGGTGGCGAACCGCAACGGATATGCGCGCGCACATCAACGATCGGTCAATCGCCTGACTGCGCAATGGGCAGAAAGAGAGCGCTGCTCATCGCAAGAGCGGGCGCTCCTCTTGCTTGCGTCCGTGCTGCTCGACGCGGGCGAGCTGGCGTTGCCGAGCGCCATTTTGAGGAAGCCCGGGCCGCTCGAACCCGAGGAACAGGCGCTGGTGCATCGCCACCCCGAGTTGGGATACGAGCTCATCCGGCCCGCGGGCGACTACGAAAGTCTCGCGGAGATCGTACGCTGCCATCACGAACGCTTCGATGGCGGAGGCTACCCGCGCGGTTTACGCGGCGAAGAGATCCCACGCGGCGCGCGCATCTTGTCGGTGGTCGACGCATTCGCCGCCATGACCTGCGACCGGCCGTTCAGGCCGGCAAAACAAAAGGCCGATGCGATCGCCGAAGTGCGCGCGAACGCCGGATCGCAATTCGATCCGGCGGTCGTCGAGGCGTTCGTGTCGATGGTGGAGCGGGCGAACTAACTCGCTGGGGCTTTCACATTTGCGTCGTCTCGCTTGACGATGGCCAATGCGAATCTGCCGCCCAGGTCGCGGCGCACGAGATAGCCGTCGGCGATCTTGTCGAAAAGGAAGTACCCTTCCCGGCGGGCGTCTTCGAGCGACGCGAAAATGCGAATGCCTTGCATGGTCATCAGCTCGCGAGCTCTCCGCGTTCGAAAGCGGCGAGAAGCGTGCGCGCATCTTCGATGCGCGAGACGACCGGCACGAGCCGGGTGACACCTGCGACTTCGAAGAGCCGGCGGACGGTTGGGTTCGTGCAGACGACCGTGGACGCGCCGCCGGCATCTTCGACTTTGCGGACCGCAGCGATCAGCGAGCCGAAGCCCGAAGAATCGACCGCCTCGATCGCGGACATGTCGATGATGCATCCGCGATTACCGCGTTCGATCCAGCGCGCCATGGAGCGCCCGAACCGTTTCGACGTGGACGAATCTAATCGGGCGCCGACGTCGATGACGTCGTCTGCGAATGCGCGGCGGCCGTGCGCAATTGCTTGCGGTCTTGGCCGTGTCAGCGTTGTGGTGTTCTTCATCTTCCTTGATTTCTGCCCGGGCGCGACGTCTGTCTATATGATATACGCCGCAGACACCAGGATGGTTCTCTTCTATGAGTACCATTCTCGCGTTGAATTGTTACGATTTCGTGAGAAAATAAGCCGAGTCGACAATAGTCGTTACAAAGGTTCTCAGGATTAATTAAGCTTTGCGAAGTTCTCCGCAGCGCTGACCGGCTTCACGGCCTTGCGGTAGTTGCCGATGGCGGCGTGAAGCGCCTCGAGAACGCGCTCCGGATAATCTTTCTTCCGCTCGGGGAATCCGCCGAGAAAACTTTCAATCTCCGCCGGCGCGATCGCGGCCGCTTCATCGACGGTCTTGCCCTTTACGATCGTCGTGAGAATGGCGCATGTCGCCACACCGAATCCGCAGCCGGTCGTGAAGTAGGAAACGTCCTGGATGCGCTGATCGGCATCGATTTTGAGGTAAAAGGTGTACATATCGCCGCAGGAATCGGAGAAATATTCACCGGTGGCTGTGGGATTCTCCATTTGCGCAAAGCCGAATCGATTGGTCACGAGTTCTTGGAACTTGGGGAAATCCATCAGATGCCTCCGGCGGAGCCGGATTCGACCGGCAAGAGAAATTCGCAAGTGTCGTCGCCGCGGGCGATCGACGTGCGCTGTTGCGGTTTGGCCGGAAGCGCCTGCTCCATCAGCGTGTGCACGACGGTGCAGACCTGCGGATGAGCGATTGCGGTTTCTTTGAACGGACAGTTGTGTTCGCGGAGCACGAATCCCTCAGTGCGATGCTCGACATCGGCCATGACGCCTTGTTCGTTGAGGATCTTCGCGATCTCGGCCATTCTCGCGCCGGCATCTTTCCCTTCGAACCGATGCGCGTGTTTGCGTGCGGAGCGCTCGCCGATCTTCCGGAACAGCGACACGACCGCATCGGCACCGCCTTCGCGGTTGACTTCATCCAAGACGGCATTCAACAAGACGTCGTAGCGCTGCGGGAAGAGCCGGTCACCATCTGCGGTGAGGGTGTAGACAAGGCTCGGCTTTGTCGGGCCGCGACGCGACGCGGCCTCAGCGACGAGATTGTCTCGTTCTAATCTCGAGAGATGTTGCCGAACCGCTTGCGGCGTCAAGCCGTGTTCGGCGGACAGCTCGGCAGCGGTCCGCGGGCCGCGTTTAAGCGACTCGACGATCCGTCCTCGCGTGGTCTGGAAAAAACTGGCTTCTCGCATAGCTTCAAAGGTATTATAGTATAAAGTCGCCAAGATTATCAACATAAATATTGACTATCTATCGCGCCTTGCCTACAATGAGGCTAGGCGGACTGCCCCGGCTGTCCCATTTTGAGCGACACGGGCGCGTCGAAAGGAACCATGGCCGACAAAATCCTCGAACTCCGCGACCTCCATGTCTCCGTCGGCGACACCGAGATCATTCGCGGCGTCGATTTGACCATCGAGCGTGGAACTGTCCATGCGTTGATGGGTCCCAACGGTTCGGGCAAGAGCACGCTCTCGTTTGCGCTGATGGGCCACCCGAAATATACCGTCACCAAGGGCGACATCATCTTCGAGGGGCGGAGCATTCTCGACATGGCGCCCGATGCGCGGTCGCTCGCGGGGATGTTCCTCTGTTTTCAATATCCGTCGGCGGTGCCGGGCGTCAGCGTTGCGAATTTCTTACGAAACTGCCTGATGGCGCGCCGGAAAGGTGCTGCGCCGCTCACGCCGGTCGAGTTCAAGAAGCTGCTCGACGATGGCTGCGCGCGCCTGAAGATGGATCCGACGACGCTGCGGCGCTACGTCAACGACGGGTTCTCCGGCGGCGAAAAGAAACGTCTCGAAATGCTGCAGGCGCTCGTGCTGCAGCCAACCCTGTCCATCCTTGACGAAACGGATTCGGGCCTGGACATCGACGCGCTCAGGATCATCGCCGAGGGCATCGAAGCCCAACGCGCACCCGAGCGATCCGTGCTGTTGATCACCCACTATCAACGTGTGCTCAACTACGTGATCCCGGATGTCGTGCACGTCCTCGTCAAAGGCAAGATCATCAAAGAAGGCGGACCGGAACTCGCGCACGAGCTCGAAGCAGCCGGCTACGACCCGCTCATCAAAGACCTGGTGGAGGCGTAACGCGTCATGGCTCTCGAGCACCAAGAACTCGTCGATCAAGACTACAAGTACGGATTCCGCGACGATGACGTCAAGTATGCGTTCAAGTCGCGCAAGGGCATCGATCACGACATCGTCGAGCAGATCGCGAAGATCAAGGACGAGCCGCAGTGGATGCGCGATCAGCGCCACCGCGCGCTCGACATCTTCCTTGCAAAGCCGCTGCCGCCGTGGGCGAATCTCGAGCTGCTGAACCAGATCGATTTCGCGGATATTTTCTATTACATGCGCGCCTCCGACGTCGAGGGCGTGACGTGGGACGAAGTCCCCGAGGAGATCAAGCGCACCTTCGACCGGCTGGGCGTGCCCGATGCCGAGCGCAAGTTCCTCGGCGGCGTCACCGCGCAGTACGATTCCGAAGTGGTCTACCACAGCATCCGTAAGGATCTCGAAGCGCAGGGAGTCATCTTCACCGATATGGGCACCGGGCTGCGCGAGCACGAGGCCACGGTCAAGAAGTACTTCGGCTCGGTCATTCCGGCTGCCGACAACAAGTTCGCCGCGCTCAATTCGGCCGTGTGGTCGGGGGGCTCGTTCGTCTGGGTACCCGCCGGCGTCCACGTCTCCGTGCCGGTGCAAGCATACTTCCGCATCAACGCGGAGAGCATGGGCCAGTTCGAGCGCACGCTGATCATCGCCGAGCCCGGTTCCTTCGTGCACTACATCGAAGGATGCACGGCGCCGAAGTATTCGAGCAACTCGCTGCATTCCGCGGTGGTCGAGCTCATCGCCATGGAAGGCGCGCATATCCGCTACACCACCATCCAGAACTGGTATAAGAACATCTACAACCTCGTGACCAAGCGTGCGGTCGCGCACAAAAACGCGCACGTCGAGTGGGTCGACGGCAACATCGGCTCCAAGCTCACCATGAAGTATCCGGCCGTGTATCTGATGGGTGAAGGTGCGCGCGGCGAAGTGCTGTCGATCGCGTATGCCAATTCCGGCATGCATCAGGATGCCGGCTCGAAGATGGTGCACGCGGCGCCGAACACCACGTCGATCATCACGAGCAAGTCGGTCAGCAAGGGCGGCGGTCAGACCACGTACCGCGGGCTGGTCAAGGTCTACGAAGGCTGCGATGGCGTGAAATCCAACGTGCGCTGCGATGCATTGCTCATGGACGCCGAATCGCGTTCGTACACCTATCCCACCATGGAGATCGACGCCAAGAACGTGCGCATCGAGCACGAGGCCACGGTGTCCAAAGTCGGCGAGGAGCAGTTGTTCTACGTGATGAGCCGCGGCCTCACCGAAGTCGAAGCCACCACCATGATCGTCAACGGCTTCTTCGAACCGTTCGTCAAAGAGCTGCCGATGGAATACGCGGTCGAGTTGAACCGCCTGATCGCGCTCGAGATGGAAGGGTCCGTCGGCTAAGCATGTCCACGCAGACCCTCGGCGCATACGCGCCCGATCGCGCGAGCATCGAGGCGCTGTCGAAGCGTCATCCACTGGAGCCGGCGGCGGTGCTCGAAGCGCGGCTGAGCGCGTTCGAGAAGTATCTCGCGTTGCCGCTGCCCGGCGAGCGCAGCGAAGGCTGGCGCCGCACGAACTTCGCCGGCATCGACCTATCACCGGTCGCGCCCGATCGCGCGGTATGTGCATTCACGGTCGCGCCGGCAGATTCTGATCGTGGTCTGGTCGTCGATGTCCTCGAAGAGGGCGTCGCGCGCGGAATCACCAACGCGACGAACACGGACGTCGGGCTCTCGATCTCAAAGTTTTCGGCCCTTGCACAAGCGGTTTGGATGTCGGGCGGGATCATCTATATTCCTGACGGCGTCCAGTTGTCGGCTCCGATCATCGTCGATTGGAAATCCGGTTCTTATCCTCGCTTGGAGATTCACGTCGGCAAAGGCGCTCGCGCATCGGTCCTCGAGTTGAGTTCGCTGCCGGGCCGCTTGACCACCGGTATCTCCGACATCCATGTCGGTGACGACGCACAACTCACCTACGTCCATGCGCAGAACGCGCCGCGCGACACGATCGTCTTTTCACATCAACGCGCCCGGCTCGGCCGCAACGCGAAGCTCATCACACTGAATTTCGCCATCGGCGGCAAACTCGCGCGCGCCGACGTCGAGGTGAATCTCGCCGGCCAGGGCGCCGAGAGCGACATGCTCGGCCTCGTCTTCGGAGAGGGCGACCAGCAATTCGCATTTCAAACGCTCCAGGGACATCATGCCCCCGATACGCGCAGCGACTTGCTCTACAAGAGTGCGCTCGATGACCAGTCGCACTCCGCGTACACGGGCGTGATCGAGATCGGCCACGATGCACCGCGCAGCGAAGCGTATCAAGCGAATCGCAATCTGCTGCTCTCAGACGGCGCCCGCGCCGATACGGAGCCCAAACTAGCGATCCTCATCGACGACGTCACGCGCTGCACGCACGGTGCCACCGTCGGCCCGATCGACGAAGAGCAACTGTTCTATTTGCGAAGCCGTGGCATCGACCCCCAGGCCGCCACAAAGATCATCGCCGAAGGTTTTTTCCAAGACGTCTTCGCAAAGGTCGGCGACGAACGGCTGACCTCGACGTTGCAAGAACTGATCGCGCCGCACATCGGCCGGCTCGGATCATCGTAGGCGCCGTATGCCGCAATTAGTGACCGTCGCGCAAGACGCTGAGATCGCTGAGGGCTCCGTCAGGGTGGTCGAAGCGGGGGGCAAGCGCATCGCGCTCTGCAAGTACAACGGCTCGGTCTACGCCATCGACGACGTGTGCACGCACGATCGCGGTCCGTTGGACCAAGGCGAGCTGATCGGCGAAGAGATCGAATGTCCGCGCCACGGCGCGCGCTTCGACGTGACGACCGGTCGCGCCACGCGCCTACCGGCGATCCAGCCGGTCCGCACCTATCCGGTGCGGGTGGAAGACGGCGCAATCATCGTCGAGGTGGAATGATCATGTCCGCGTTTGCAGGAGCCGCCGCACAGCCGCTGACCGAGACTGACGTCGCGCGCATCCGATCCGAATTTCCGATCCTCAAAGAGCGCCCGCACGGCAAGCCGCTCGTCTTCTTGGACAGCGCGGCATCGTCGCAAAAGCCCATCCAAGTCATCGACGCGATGGACGACTATTATCGCCGGTATCATGCCAACATCCATCGCGGCGTGTATCACATCAGCGAGCTTGCCACCGAAGCGTATGAAGAAGCGCGCCGGAAAGTCGCGCACTTCATCGGTGCGCCGAGCGCAGCGGAATGCATCTACGTCCGCAACGCCACAGAGGCGCTCAACTTGGTCGCCTACTCGTGGGGCCGCACCAACCTGCGGCGCGGCGACGCGATCGTGCTCACCGAGATGGAACACCATTCCAACCTCGTGCCATGGCAGATCCTTGCGCAGCACACTGGCGCGGTCTTGCGCTTCGTGCGCGTCGGTGAAAACGGAATGCTCGATCTCTCCGACCTGGATTCGCTGCTCGACGGCGCCGCGATGTTCGCGTTCACCGCGGTCAGCAACACACTTGGGACGGTGAACGACGTCGCGGCGCTCGCAGCGCGCGCGCGCGCGGCGGGTGCGGTCTCCGTCGTGGACGCGTGCCAGGCAGTGCCGCGGATGCCGGTCGACGTCCAGGCATGGGGATGCGACTTCGTCGCGTTTTCGGCGCATAAGATGCTTGGCCCGACTGGGGTCGGCATTCTCTGGGGCCGCAAAGCGCTGCTCGATGCGATGCCTCCGTTCTTGTCGGGCGGCGGCATGATCAATATCGTTCGCCTGGAGTCTTCCACTTATGCCGCCGTACCAGCGCGCTTCGAGGCCGGAACGCCCGCGATTGCGGAGGCAGTCGGACTCGGTGCGGCGGTCGACTATCTCGAGGCCATTGGAATGGAGCGCATCCACGAGTACGAGCTGCGCCTGACCGAGTACGCGCTCGCACAGCTCACGCGCATGCCGTCGGTCACGGTGTACGGTCCGCCGCTCGCCAATCGCACCGGCGTCGTTTCGATGACGGTCGGCGATATCCACGCGCACGACCTTGCGACGATCCTCGACAGCGAAGGTGTGTGCGTGCGTGCGGGGCACCACTGCAATCAGCCCTTGATGGAGAAGTTGGGCGTGGCGGCCACCGCGCGCGCATCTTTCTACGTCTACAACACGCCGGCGGAGGTCGACGCACTCGTCCGCGCGATCGAGAAGGCAAAGGCGATCTTCAAGATCACATGAACGATTTCGGCGCAATGGACGACTTGTATCGTGATTTCATCCTCGACCACTACCGCAATCCGCGCAACGCGGGATCGTTGCCAAATCCGGACGCGACGTTCGAAGACAACAACCCGCTTTGCGGCGACAAGATCCGGATGGACTTGAAGGTGGATGACGGGAAAGTCACCGACGTGCGGTTCGCCGGCCGGGGTTGCGCCATCTCGATGGCTTCGGCCTCACTGCTCACCGAGCAGATCAAGGGCATGCCGCTCACCGATATCGCGAAGCTCGGCAAGGACGATGTGTTGGCGAACATCGGCATCGCCATCTCGGCCGCACGGCTGAAGTGCGCGTTGCTGGGCATCAAAGTGCTCAAGCAGGCGTTGGCCATGAAGTACGAACCGTCGCCGGAAGAAGAAGCCTTCCCCGACGGCCGCCCCGCGTAACGCACGGCGTTGACCGACGCTGTGGGGCCGACCTTTATCAATGTGGGGCCGACCTTTATGGTCGGCCGGCAAATATATTATCCCGTCCTATCTCATTCGCTTCACATCGACCAGCGCGCATCATGACCGGCCGACCATAAAGGTCGGCCCCACAGAGGCGTTTAGGCAGGAACAAGCCGTTCCCGTTGTCGCAACTAGCGAGTGCGCTCCAAGTGGAGCGTGTTGTTCGGTCACGCGTGTGCAACCACTCGCTCTTTAGGAATGGATTCGTCCACGATATGCCGGTACACCCGATTCATCATTTGACCATCGGCACCGATGCGCTCAAAGTCGCCAAGAAATTCTACGGCGTGCTTCTGCCCGCGCTCGGATTCGATCTGGTCTTCGATAAGGACGAATCCTTCGGCTATCAGCGTGAGGGCTTCGAGATCATCATCATGAAGGGCCAGAAGACCGCCGACGACCTCTATGACGGCGAGCGGCGCGTCGGATTCGACCATCTGGCACTGAACGCGGACTCGCGCGCGAAGGTCGACGAGTGTCAGAAGCTGCTCGACGATCTCGGCGCGGAGATCGACGATGAACCCGCTGTGGTGACCGACATGGGCGAAGACTACTACGCGATGTGGGTGCGCGATCCGAGCGGTCTGCGCATCGAAGTGGTCTATCAGGGCGCCTGACGCGCGCCGCGCGGTTCGATGATGAACGTTGGGATGGCCTGACCACCGCGCGCAACGTTGACGATCGCAGTTGGGGATAACCGCGTCAGATAGCCGCCCACTTCGCCGTTGCGAAACACGAATGGATTGCAATCGGCGAGCAGGCGCTGCATCGTGTACCCGCGCTCGGGCGCGTCGGGATCAAATACCGGAAAATCTTCGTACCGCGCAGCAGCGCGGGATTGGATCACAAAGCCACCGGCGCGCGTAGCGCCTTCGACGGCGACCCGCCACGCGCGCTCATCGCAATCCCATCCGACGATAACCTGACGGCCTCCATAGTCGTCGTTGGGTTTGAGCACGAGCGCTTGTCGATGCTCGATCGCGCCACTGAACGTGTCGCCGTCGAGCGCCGATGTTTTCGGTACGAGCTGCGCTATGGCCAGGTGTTGCGCCGAATCGAACCACGAGCGTTTGGCCGGATCGGTCATCATCGCAAGCGCCATCTTCTTGTGCGCGAACTTGCATCGGAACGAACTGGCGACGCACACCGCTCCGGATCGGTATGCGACCGCAAGCGGATGCTGCAGATCGTAGTGGGCAAAAAAATCAGAGACCAGCAGACGTCGATAGACGAGATCAACGCGCGACCCACCCGCCCAAAGTGCCGCGCCGTCAAACGTCAGCTCTTCGGGTGAACAGACGAACGCTCTGACGCCATGTGCCTCAAAGTCGCTTGCGACGAGATGGAATTCGGCCGTCGTCGGCGCCCCGGCGAGATCGACGATCGCCACCGTCGGCACGACCGG
Source organism: Candidatus Eremiobacteraceae bacterium (assembly GCA_036561585.1). GTDB lineage: Bacteria > Vulcanimicrobiota > Vulcanimicrobiia > Eremiobacterales > Eremiobacteraceae > JABCYQ01. The sequence continues at coordinate 21,268 of DATBOZ010000044.1, forward strand.
CGCATTCGGCATCCGTCGCGCGCGGAATTCCGCCCACACCGACAGTAACGACTCGCGCAAGCCGCGGTCGGCGGGGGTGTGCTGGACGTCGTATTCTTCCATGAATCGCTTCATCACCGGCAACTCGCGGACCAGCCGCGCCTGACCGGCATCGTAGGACATCCCTGCCGGGCTATCGGCGTTGTACTCGACGACTTGCACCCGCTCGTCAAAAAACGTGTCCAGCCTCGAGACCGCGGTCGAGCCTTCGTACCCAGGATCCACCGCCGCGAGGGCTGCCTCGTCAGCCGACAATCCTAGCTCGCGCGCGATCGAAGCATCGGCAAGCGCCCGGCGCTCGATCACCGCGAATGCCGCGGAGAGCATTCGTACGGCGCTGCGCAATTCGGCAACGCGGTCACGCGAGAGAAATGCGGGCCGCAGGCTACGGCATTGCGTCGAGCCGTCAAACGTCAAGCCATTGTCGCGCATCGAATCGACGAGACCGGCGATGACATTGCGGTCGACGAGCGACGGGTCGGAGCACAGCGCGTTGTAACGGTCGATTGCGCCCGTCAGCGCGGCGTCAGACGCCGTCGCGCGCGCAGCGGATCCCGAGGAAGCCAAGACGGAAATTGCGCCGGTAGAAGTTGCGGAACGACGCGCGCAAGAGCGCCGGCGCGGTGAACCACGACCCACCCCGCGCGACGCGATGATCGCCGTCGTACCACAATTCCGAATATTCGGGATACGGATGCGCGACGAAACCTGGGTAGCCGACGAACGGCGACGACGTCCATTCCCAAAGATTGCCTGCCGCGTCGTGGAGACCGGACGCCGCATCGCCAAGTGGGTAGGATCCGACCGGCGTCGTTGACCAGACGATAGCGTCTGCGTTGGCAAGCGACGGCGAAAAGGCTACGTCGCCCCAAGGATACGCAAATCGCTTTTTCTTCGCGTCATCCCACGCGGCCGCCGCTTCCCATTCGAACTCGGTGGGCAAACGCTTGCCTTGCGAACGCGCGAATGCATCGGCCTCGAACCACGAAACGCCGGTCACCGGCGCATCTTCGCGCAGCGGCCCCTCATCGAAAAACCGCCGCTCGCGCCACGGTGGGCCGGACCATCCGAGCGGAAGCGCGATCGCTTCCTGCTCCTTCCACGCCCAGCCGTCATCGCTCCACCATTCGCGCCGCGCGTATCCGGCCGATTCGACGAACTCCGCATACTCGGCATTGGTCACCAGGTCGCGGTCGATCCGAAACGCAGCGATATCGACGTCGAGCGGCGGAAGCTCGTTGTCATATTCAAACGATGTGCCGTTGCCGCCGATGCGAATGTGCATCGACGGAATCGTGATCTCCGCGGCGGGCGTCCTTCGCTTGCCCTGTGCGGCCGGCGGCCCCGCGCGCTTCCTATCGAGCGGCAGTGCGTTGATCAACGCCGCGAGCGTCTCTTGATGTTGTCGCTCGTGTTCGAGCACGAGATCGAAGACGTAGCCGTTGTGCAACAATGCATTGTCGCCACGCGCGCCGTCGGTCTCTTCAAGTGCGCGCAAAACCTTTGTCCGTGTCTGCTCGAGATAGGCTTCCATTTCGGCCCGGCTTGGCAAAACATCGGCATTTTCGCGCGGCGTCTTGATGGGATCGAAGAGGATGTCGTACCGTTCGTTGACGCTGGGCTGGCCGAGCGCGCGCTGTAGGACCCAATAACCTTCAAAGGCGCCGATGTGCGCAAGATGCCAAATCACCGGCCGGAACCCAGGCAGCGGGGCTTTATGCAGCACTGCCTCGGAGGTGGCCTGGTCGAAGAGTTGGAACGTCCGCGCCCTAGTCTTTGCGAGCGCGTCTCGGCGCTGCGTCGCGGTAAGCGAAGCGATCATGCGCGATATAGTTGCCGATTCCAACGACTCCTTCCTCGCCCGCCCCCTGCGCGCGCCCAACACTGACGCGGCGGTGGCCTTCCTGCGCAACGGCTTCAAGCCGCGCGAAGCTTGGTCTTCCGGACTCGAACTCGAACTCATCGGCTTTGACCACGCAAGCGGGCAGCGAATCACTCCGTCACAAGTACGGAGCATTCTGGAACGCCTGTGTCCTGATCCGGCGCGTTGGGAGCGCGACGGCGACGACGTCATCGCGGTGAGCATCTCGTCCGGACGCATCACGCTCGAGCCGGGCGGCCAGATCGAATATTCAGGAACGTCGCGGCCCACGTTGGACGAGTTGGAGGCGGACCTGCGCGGCTATCTCGATGAACTGTCCGCGGCGGGGCAGTCGATCGGGCTCGAGTTTTTTGCCGTCGGCTTCGATCCGCTCAGCCGATTGGACCAGCAGCGTTGGATCAAGAAATCACGCTATGACGTGATGCGACCATATTTGCGGGCGCAAGGCGAGCGCGCGTGGGATATGATGACGAGGACCGCTTCCATTCAGACGAGTATCGACTTTTCCGACGACGCGGACCTTGGAAAGAAATTCGTCCTCGGCAATCGGCTCGGTCCGATCGTCGCCGCGATGTTCGCGAATTCGCCGTTCGCCGATGGCGCGGCCACAGGCCGAAAATCGGAGCGCTACGCCGCGTGGCTTGAGACGGACCCGGATCGATCAGGTGTGCACTCCGCTGCATTGACGCCTACGTTTTCGCTCGACAATTTCGTCAGGCGGGTTTTCTCAACGCCGCTGATCTTCGTCAGTCGTAATGGCGGCATCGAAGCAGGCGCCGGGAGGACATTGTACGACCTCGACGATGCGACTATTTCCGATTTTGCCGACGCGTTGAGTACGATCTTCACCGAAGCGCGCATACGTCCGGGATATGTGGAGATGCGGAGCGCGGACTGCGGATCCTTGGCCGACACGCTCGCGGTCATCGCGTTGTGGAAAGGGCTGACCTGGGACTCCGCCGTGCTCGATGCTGCGATCGACCTCGCACCGCTGCTCGGCGCGGGTGAGTTCGTGGATCTGCAAAGAGACATCGCGGCGCGCGCGTTGGATGCGCGCTCCGCAGGCGTCGACGTGCTGGCGATCGCGCGTGCGGCCGGATCGCTCGCCGTTGACGGTCTTGCGCGCGTTGCACCGGACGAAGCGCGATACTTGGACCCATTGCTCGCGCGGCTTCATGATGGCATTGCGCCGGCCGATATCGTCTTGCGCGAAAACGGCGGCGACGTCCGGCGCGCGATGGCTCAATGGCGGATCGGGCGACTATGAAACGGCTAACGAGAGCCGCAACCGACTAGCCTCACGGATCGACTGCGATCCCGCCGATCGCGCCACCCGAAGCACCTGTAACAGTACCGATGAGCGTGCCGCCGGGGTAGGAGTACTCGAGTGCCTCATTCCGAAAAGAATTGAACGTGAAGATGCTGCGATCACCCGTGCTGATGGCCATGTCCCACGGCTCGCCGGCCATCGCAAATGTCGACGGAGCGGGATTCGGCAATTCAAAGGTATCAGCTGTGGCAGCAAACACGTCGGTCACCAACATATCGCCGGTCTTATCGAACGCGATGCCACCGGGGAACTGGAGAACGACGCCCGCCACTTGAGTTTGTACGCCGCAGGCACCAGCCGGACATGAAACTTTCCACACGAACCCCTGTAGATTATTGCGATCGACGTCGTCGAAATAAACGGTGCCGTTTTTCCTGACTGCGATGTATGCGCCTTGGTAGGAATTTGTCTCCGGATAATTTCCGACAAACGTGCCGCCGTTCGGCCCCGCGATCCACGTCGATATCGAACCCTTTTCGGATTGAGCCCGATTCGTATAGTTGCTGGCAAGAACGGTGCCGTCCGGGGCGACCGTGACGTCGATCGGCAGTTGAACACTCGGATCGGTGTACGTGTTATACGCCTCGATTTGGCCTCGGTGAAATACTACGATGTCCTCGCCGTACTCGTTCGCCACGTACAAATCGTGGGTCGCGGCCTGCACGTGAAGTCCCGTCGGGATCATCAGCGACGCGGACGCGATTAGGCCGCACGGAGATTGGCCGGAGAATTTACCGGCATAGACGAAGATCACGTTCAGGCGGGCGTCCGAGACGTATTTGAGTGAGCCGGTTGCTGGGCAAGAATAGTGGCTCGCGAAATGCCGGATGCTTGCCGGGGATATCGGCACCGGCGCAAGCGCGGATGAACCCCCACCTGAACATCCGGCGAACATCGCTGCTGCAGCCATTGCAAATACCGATTGAATTCGAGTGAGACTTCTCACTATGGTGCCCCTTTGACCCGATCGAGCCTTCAGAAAAGTAATACCCCAAAATCGATGCTCGTCACGGATCGACGGCGATTCCGTCGACGCCTCCGCCCGGTAATCCGGAGACAGTGCCGACGAGCGTTCCGCTGGGGTAGGAATACTCAAAGGCCTCATTGAGCAATGGATTGGCGGTAAAGATACTGCGATCTCCCGTGCCGAGGACCATGTCAAACGATATGGCGGCCATCGGAAACGTCGATGGGACCGGATTGGGCAATTCAAACGTGTCAGCGGTAGCCGCATACTCGTCGGTTGCCAACAAATCGCCCGTCTTATCGAATGCGATGCCCCCGGGATGATGGAGAACGACGCCCGCCACTCGAGTCTGGTCGCCGCACACGCCAGCCGGGCACGATGTGGTCCATACAAAACCTTGAAGCATGGATTGATCGACATCATCGAAGTATACGGTGCCATTCTTCTTGACTGCGATGAATGCGCCTTGGGAAGAATTTGTCTCCGGAAAATTGCCGACAAACGTGCCGCCGTTCGGCCCCGCGATCCACGTCGATATGGAGCCCCCTAGATTTTGCCAAACATTTGTGATATTGCTCGCGAGAACAGTGCCGTCTGGAGCCACGGTGACCTCGATCGGCACCTGACCCGTCGGATCGTAATACATATCGTACGGATCTACAGCTCCTCGATGAAATACCAATATGTTACGGCCGTACTGATTCGCAACGAACAGATCGTGGGTCGCTGCCTGCACGTAGAGCCCCTCCGGTCCACTAAGCCACGGCGACGCTATCTGGCCGCATGGTGATTGGCCCGAGAATTTTCCGACGTAGACGGAAATCGCGTTCTTGAAAAAGTTGGCGACATACTTGATTGAGCCGGTCGTGGGGCAGGAATAGAAGCTCGCC
>DATBOZ010000045.1:0-3643 GCA_036561585.1 Candidatus Eremiobacteraceae bacterium
ATCGGCGCGGTCGCGGCGAGCACCCTGATCTTGGCCATGTTCGGGAGAGTTGGTGGACTTGGTACCACCGTGCCGCATGGCTCCGCGTCCACATCCTTGATCCTCGAAACGGCGATGAGCTTCTTGCTCGTATTCGTCATCTTTGGTTCGGCGGTGCACGGCAAGGCCGTAAAGAGCTTCGCGGGCATAGCGATCGGCGGCACTATCGCGCTCGACGCGCTTTTCGGCGGGCCCATCTCCGGCGCATCGATGAATCCGGCGCGGTCGTTCGGGCCAGCGCTCGTCTCCGGCACCTGGTCGAATCAGTGGATCTACGTCGTCGGACCGGTCCTAGGGGCGTTGCTCGCAGTGGCGGCCTATAAGGCGATGACGTCACCGGCAAGAGGCTAGACCGTCAGCGGCCCGCCCAGCTACGTCCGGTCCTGAACGAGTGCGGGCTAGACGTTGCGGCGCGATCCTTACATCCGTTGCGTTACGACGAACGTCAGCGTCCGTCCGGGCAGCGAATAGGCGTTGGTCGGAACTGGGCCAGCCGGCGTGGGATATAGCGGTCCTAGCCCGTTCAACGTGAACTTGTCGGCGAATTCGTTGGTCAGGTTTTGGACTCCAAGCGACACCGTCGTGTTGTGGAGCTGCTGGGCCACGCTCGCATTGAAAAGCCAGTAGGACGGACGATTCAACTCGTTGTTCGAGCTTTCGTAGCCCGCCCCGAAAGCGTAGCCAAAGCCGGACGAGCCATGGCCGTCAACCGACAGCAGCGCCTTGTGCGGCGGAATGCTTTGGAACTGTTGACCCGATACGACGTTTGGCGCTGACGGATCGAACGCGAACGGATCGTTCATGGGGTAAGCGATGTCGATACCATACGATGCGTGAAGAGTCGCGGAGGGCGACAGGGGCTTGTCGGCGCGGAACTCGACGCCGGCGTAGATGACGTTGGCCAGATTTTCGATGAAGCTGAATTGGCCTTGCTGCGGATTCGGATTGGGGACGAAAAAGATCGGATCGCGCAAGCTCGTCCGGTAAGCGTCGATCTCGATGGTCGGCGCGAGGTGATCCTGGCTGAACCGATGCTCGAAGCCGACTTCGAATTCGCTCGTGTGCTCGGCGGTCAGCGTCGGGTTGATCGCTCGCTCGGTCAGCAGCGGGGCTCGGAAGCCGGTGCCATAAGAGAATCGTACCACGCTGTCCGCGCTCGGCGTCCAGGCGAGAGCGAAGCGCGGATCGACGCTGGTTCCGAACGTGTCGTACCGGCTGAAGTACGTCGCCAGGGTGTAGTGGATATGCGCGGAGGCATCCCATTCGTAACGGCCCGCGAATGAACGTTGCGTCTGCCGTTGATCGAGAACGCCGGCGGCGAACGGCGCGCTTGAGGGCAACGCGAGATTCTCCACCCTTACGTCGGCGAGAAGGCTGAGCGAACCGTCCGGCAGGTAACGATCGATCTCTGCGGAGTCGTCGTAGACCGCATCGCGATCGTCCAGGAGATACGGGTTCGATCCCGGCGGCACGCCGGGGGCGGATTGGTCCGTGATGTTCGTCAGGTGGCGCACGATCAATGTGGCGGGCGCCGCGCCCGTAGTTCCACGCTCACCCATGGGAAGCTGGACGTCGAGTCCATATGCGGGCGAATTCGTCAAGGATGCGGCTCCAGGAAACGTGCTGAACGACGCGCCGGGGAACACCTGGGTCGGATCGTTGGGAAAGCTCAGGGGCGCAGTCAGATCACGATACGCCGCCGTGTTTCGGTACGTAGCTTCGACGAAGCCGTCTCCGAGCCCGAGGGAATAGCGCAGCTTGAAGAGCGACGACGTCGCGTTGATCGCGCTGCCGAGGACGACGTTTGCGCCGCCTGTGTCCGTCACCGGGTAGCCGTTCACCGCACCGGCAGAATAGTAGTGATGAAACGACATGGCGTAGCCCAGGCGCTGATCCGAGCCGGTCGCCTGAAGCGTGTAACCCGACGTTCCGAAATTTCCAAGAATGGCGCGGATCAGGCCGTGGTCCTGCGGAGTCGGATCGAGAGTGTGGAAGTTGATCGTGCCGCCCTGAGTGTTTGCGCCGTCGAGCGAAGAAGGCCCGACCCCGTACACGACTTGGATGTCGGAGAACATCGACGGGTCGAGCAGCTCGAGGTCGAAGTCGCCGGTGTTCGCGTTGTTGACGACGTGGCCGTCGACATCGATGAGGGTTTCCGACGGATCCGGACCGCGCAGGCTTGCCGATTGCGGCAGGCCGGGCGCGCCGCCCGCCGGGCGCGTCATAGTGACCGCGATCTGTTCGCCGAGCAGATCAGCGACATTTTCAATACCTTTGCCGGCTAGATCTTGGGGATCGATATTGACCGAAGGCGCTGAAGCCGTCGAAAGCGCCTGTCTGCCGTTGACGACGACGCGGCCAAGCGTCGAAATGCTGCCGGTCGTGACGCGCTCCATCACGAGCGAGATGGCGGTGGTGTTACCAGCGGTGATCGGGAGCAGTCGCGCGGCGATCGGTGAGAATCCTTTTGCCTCTGCAGTGATGACGTACGTCGCGGCGGGAATGTTTGCGAACGCAAACCCGCCGGCGGCATCGCTCGCCGTCGACTCACGGGCCGCGCTCGAATCTAGGACGATGCGCGCGCCGGCGATCGGAACGCCGGCCGGGTCTGTGACGGAGCCGCGAATCGAACCGGTATCCGCGGCAAGCGCGAGCGTCGCGCACGCGGACCACGCGATGACGGCCACGATGAGCGCGATAACAGAATTGTGTGGTCTCAAGGTGACTTCACATTTGCACGCGAGGCCCGGCATTTCCCGCGCTCGCGCGCAGCCGTCTTAGATCTCCGTCGCGCACGGTGAGGCCGAGCGTGTCGAAGTGTTCTAAAAGAGGCAACGCGTATTTGCGAGATACCCCAAGCGCGACGCGCAGTTGCGATGTCGTCGCGCTGCCACCGTTCGCGAGCGCGTTTTCCACCGTAAGGCGCGCGTGGTCGAATTGATTTCGCCGGTAGACGTCGTCGCCGATACGGAGGAGTTGGTCCGCGGCGAGGAGCGATTCGAACGCCTCACGTGCGCCGGCGATGCGACGTTCATCGGCTATGCCCATCGCGCTCGCATACGACACAGGCAACAGCGGCAGCGCAGCATCGATGCGAAACGCTTCCGCGAAGAACGCCTGCTGCTCGGGCGTGAGTGAAGGCGTGAAATCCGGCAATCGCCAGCACCGCGCCTTGACCGCGATGCGTCCGTCGTCGTGCCATGAGACGAGAAGGCGCGCGCACAGGGTATCGTCGACGTTGAGGGCAGAGGCGACCTCCGAAGCCGAACAGCCTAAGCGCCAGGGTGCGCGCGCGTGTCGATCGCGCAACGCGGCGACGCATCGTCCGAATGCCGCCTCGTATGCATCGCGCGCGATATACGCGAGCGGCTTGGCGAGCACCACGACGCGGCCTTCCTCCACAAGTCGATCGACTGCCGAGCGCGCCGCCGCTTCGACGATGTTCGCAGCGGAAGCGATCTTACGCAGCTCGACCGGCCGCAAACCCGCAGATCCGAGCGCCTCGAGACAGAGCGCATCGTCCGAATCGGTCGGCCGCGGCGGTCGAGATAAATCTCGACCGCTCCCACGAGAAAATCGCCAGGCGCTCTCCGTGGCGATCACG
>DATBOZ010000046.1:0-13915 GCA_036561585.1 Candidatus Eremiobacteraceae bacterium
CGCAGATGGGCGGGCCGCGTTTCGTCGTGCTCATCCGGGCGCGAGCGACAACGTCACCGGCGTCGTGGCCAATCAATGTCTCATGGCCACATTGGGCTTCGCAGATGTCCTGTCGCGAAGCGGCGTGCGCTATCTCGCCGCCAGCCCTGAGACCATGTTGGCTCCCGGCGTTCCGTCTGCCGTCGTGGCCGATGCGCTCACCCGCGGTGGTGACTGGGCAAAAAATGTCGTCGACGCCACCATGCGCCAGCGGTATGGGTCTGCCGGCGAGTCCTTCCATCCGGCGGCTGCGTTTGATGTCTTCGATCTCGCGCCGGCAAAGATCGCGCGCGCGCGCGAAGCGGTGCGCGCCTTCGACGACGCGGCGGCGAAACTGCCGCGCGCGTCCGACGCGACCCACTCGCTCAAAGCCGACGTCCGAAGCGTCCGCGGCATGGTGCGTTTCGACCACAGCGCCGACATGCCGTGGCACGCCGATCGTCCGGCGGAAGCCATGTACGACGCGATCGTCGGCGACGAGCATCTGCCTGCGGCGTTGCGCGCGGCGGCCCGCGATGCCGCCGCTGCAGTACGCGACCTCGTGCTCGCGCATCGAGAATCCTCCGACTTCGGACCGTTCAACGCATCGTATGCCGACGCCGGCGGTCCCACGGTGCATGCGCCACTGTCGCGTCGCAGCTACGACTCATGGGCGGATCGAGGCGTCAGCGAAACACACAACAGTTTCTACGATGCGGTCGACGGCCGCGACTTCGCTCGCGCGGTCGGAGGGTACAACGCGGCGCAAGACCGCGCCGGCGAAGCCAACTAGCTAGCCGCGCGTCGCCAAAGAGCCGCTCAGCACATGCCTAGCGCGGACGCGGAGCCGATTATGGCCACGTGGTTTTTGCCAAGGGCTCCTAAGCAAAATTCCTCAAACGTCCGGTGCGACAATCACGAATCGACCGGCTCACGGGTGCGATGAAAGTCCCAGGGGAGATGCGCGCCGAATCCAAATTACGGTCGCTCAATCACGGTATAACACATTGTACTTGTGACACTTGACGTCGGGCAGAGCCTTTCGAGGTCGAAGTGGCGAAGTGAAACGCGTGCTCTTGATCGCGTACTATTTTCCACCGCAGCCCAAAACAGGCTCGTTGCGCGGGAACGGATTCGGCTACTGCGCGCACGTCGAAGAGTCGTGCATGGCGGTCATCAGGCTGCTCTACGCTCGCTTCCGTGCCGTGTCGTTTGCACCGGATGCCAAGCCGCAATGGCAACCGTTCACCCAGCGCGAACTCAGCCAACGGTTCGCCAAAGTTTTGGATGCGACTGCGGGCGAACAGGCGAGCGGACGATGAGTGGGCAGACCAGCTTCAAGAGCTTGCCGCCGAAAGTTGCCGTCACCGGCGCAGGCGGATTCATCGGTTCAACGGTCGCTGCCGCGTTGCACGCGCGAGGTGTACGCGTGCGCGCGCATGTCGGACCGGACGGATATGCCGGACGCGCGCTGCCCGAGGGGGTGGAAATCGTCCACGCCGACATCGGCGATGCGTCCGCGATGCGCGCGATCGTCTCAGGCTGCGATGCCGTGATACATCTCGCGGGTCCGCCATCGGTGCGCGCGTCGTTCGAGCGCGCTGCGGAATATGTCGCCGTGCACGTCGGTGGAACCACCGTGTCGCTCCAGGCCTGCGTCGACGAAGGCGTCCGGCGCTTCGTTTATCTCTCGTCCGCGGATGTCTACGGCCGCCCGCAGACCGAGCGCGTCGCAGAGGACCACCCGCTCTCCGCTCGCTCTCCCTATGCCGCCGCAAAGATCGGCGCCGAGCAGATGGTCGGCGCGTTCGCCCACGCGCGCGGACTCGACACGGCGATACTGCGCCCGTTCTCGATCTACGGCCCCGGGATGTCGCGCGAGTCGCTTCTTTGGACGATTCTCGATCAAGCGCGCTCGCAGGACGAGATTGTGCTCGCCGACCTGAAGCCTGTCCGCGATTATTGCTACGTCGACGACCTGGCAGAGGCGGTCGTAGTCGCCTCGTCGGGCTCGATCGCATCGCCGCTGATTGTGAATGTCGGCACGGGCATCGGCACGTGCGTGGCGGATCTCGCTTGCATCGTCTTGGAGATCGTCGGCGCGCGTGCGAGGGTCGCCGAGCGGACTCGGGACAAGCGGCCGGGCGATTCGGAGATCTACCGGCTTGTCGCCGATACGTCAAAAGCGCAGACGGCGCTCGGTTGGAAACCTGCGACGAGTCTCACATCAGGGCTGCGCATGATGATCGACGCGCCGGCTTAAGCGCAGATCTCCGCCGCCACGAGCGCCGCGACGCTCGGATCGCTCACCCACGGATGGATCTGCACGGCCCGCGCGATGGCCGACAGATCGCGACGGCTCACGCCGTCCGCTGCGGCGCGCTCGTACGCGACGAACGGTTCGAGTGCGGCGCTGATGTGCGGCGGAATCGCGCCGGTCCGCGCGACCGGCGCCAATTCGCGGTCGGCCATCCTGTGCGGAATCTCAAGGACGTCATCTGCGTCGAACTCCGGCGCGTGGCCCGCGTTGCGCACGGTGAGAAAGTATGGTATCGAACTCTGAAGTCCGGCATAGCCGGCGATGAGCGGCGCGATGGCGTGTTCGTACCATGGCGTCGGCCGAAGAGCCATCGTCGAAGCGATCGCTCGCGCATCTCCGCGCTCGTAGACGTCGTATGCGCGGTCTCGAAGCTCGGCCAGTATTTCTCCGCGCGGACGCGCGGCACTGCGTTGGGCGTGAAGCACTGGCTGGACATCGTAGTGCATCGCAAGATACTTGAGCGGAATCGCCTGCAGGCGATCAATCAATTCCCGGTCCGGAAAGCCGTCTGATTCAGCGCGCGCCGCAGCATAGCGTGCCGTGACATCGAGGCCCGCTACGGCCACATCCCACAGCCATCCGATATGGTTGACGCCGGCATACTCGAACGCGGCGCGATGTGCATCGGCGCCCGCGCACGCGCAAGCCTCGCGCAAGGTGGTCCACGGCAATTCGCAGATCCCGGCGATCGAAAGATCCGGCTGCGCCGCGAGAGCGCAACGGGTCAGGATGCCCACGGGCGACGTCATGAGGATGACGCGTGCCGCCGGACAGTCGCGTCGAATCCATTCGAGCGTAACGCGAAGCGGCGGCCACGCGCGCCATGCGGCGGCTAGCCCGCCGGCGCCGAGCCCTTCGTCGCCGCACATCCCGTATTTCAACGGAAACGTCTCGTCGGAAGACCGGGCTTCGTAGCCGCCGTATCGCGCCTGGCAGAGAATGATGTCGGCGCCCCGGAACGCTGGCATGCCGGATGCAGCATCGATTCGTTCGCAGCTCACGTGCAATGGATGTGCATCGTCGATCGACCGGATCGCGCGAGCGACGGCAGCCAGACGTTCTTCGGATCGTCCGGCGAGCACGATCTCGAGATCGTCAGCCGCTTCGCGCAGTGGTGCGTGCGCGAAAAGATTCGGCGTGCTGTGCGCGCTGCCGCCTATGATGACGAGCTTCATCGTGCCGAACGAGCGACTGACTCGGCGAAAAGGCCGGCGCCGCGCAAGCACGCTTCGCCGGCGGATTGACCGAAGTGGATCACGTCGTCGACCGGTAGTTCGATCAGTCCGGCGATCCGTCGCTGCACGGCCTCGCGCAGGCATGCAAGATAGCGGTCTCCAAGACTAATCGCGAAACCGCCGATGATCAGAACGTTTTCCAAGGACGCCGCGACGATGAGCGCGGCGAGGACTTGCGCGAGCGGGCCCTGCGTCGTAGAGATCAGATCCCAAGCCCAGGGGTCTCCTAGCCGCGCGGCAGGCACCAAGTGGTCCTCATTCGTGAAATGCGACTGAGTCGCGCCGAACGACGTGACGCACAGCGACGCATCGAATGCGGCGGCGTTGAGTTTGGACATGCGCTGCGCGAGATTTTCGGTCCCTCGCCCGGAGGCGATCGCGCCGAGGTGCCCGCTGCCCCCGCAATCGCACATCGGCGCGTCGGGGCTGAAGTCGACGACGACGTGACCGATCTCGCCTGCGTACGGCCACGCATCCATGACTTTCGCCGAATCGGCTCGGTTGACGAGTTTGCTCCCGATCCCGCTGCTCACGGTGACGACCATAAAGCGGGCGGCCTGGATCTCGTTCAAATAGTACCAGGCGGCGGCGGAGACATCGTTGAGCAAATACACCGGCCTCCCGGTTCGCTCTCGCAAGATCTGGACGACGTCGGGCAACTCGGCTGTGGGTCCGATCACGGTCGGCGCGCCCAAGATACGCGACCGGTCCGCGACGGGACCCGGGAACGCGAAGGCGATCGGGTCTGCCGGACCGAGTTCGGCGTGTGAAGCGGCGGCGACGGCCTCAATCCGGTCGAAAATTTTGCGCCACAGAGATTCAGGGTCGCGCGGATGACGGTCGATGCGTTCGGTCAGCACATCCGAGATATTTCCCGCGCCGGAGACGACCGCACAGCGCAAGAACGTGCCGCCGAGGTCCACTGCCAACGCCGGCACGCCGCTTACGTTCCAGTGAGTGCAAACTCGAGGTCGGCGAGAATGTGCGCCGCACCGTCGATGTCGCTAGCGTCGATATCCTGAAGAAAGATCCCATCGCCGACGTCGGTGGGTACGACGAAGTTCAGGTTGCCGCCGCGGTGGAGACGTATATCGCGCAGGCCTGGCTTGAGCACTTCGCTAGAGCAAAGCGCGTCGGAGACCGGCAGGGTTGCGGCACGGTAGAGGTTGACCATGCGCTCGAGGACGGAACGGTCGCAGACCTGCTGACGAACGGCGATCGCCGTCGCAAGCGCCATATCGAGCGCCACCGCTTCACCATGGGCCAATTCGTGGTCGCTCTCGAGTTCGAGCGTCGGGCTGAACGTGTGCCCGAAGTCGACCCAGCGCCGCAAGTCGTGTTCGAACAGATTTGATTGCAGCTGTTGCATCATCGCCAGTTGCGCGCGAAGGATGCATTCGTCGGCCGCGACGCGCGGCTCCTGGAAATGAGACCCGAGAAGATCTGCGACGTTCGCTTCGAGGATCTCGAAGAGACGCCGGTCGCACATGAGCGCGATCTTGATCATTTCCGAGATGCCGCAGGCAAGGTGCCGGCGAGGCAGCGTCCAAAGAAAAGTATGGTCGCTGATGCAACCGAACGGCGCGTAGAAGGATCCAAGAATATTCTTTTTCGAAGCGAAATTGACGCCTTGTTTGATGCCGACACCGGCGTCGATCATCCCGACGAGCGTGGTCGGCACGCGCACGTAGCGGATGCCGCGCCGGAAGATCGACGCGGCCATGCCGGCGATATCGAGGGTGATGCCGCCGCCGACGGCCATGATGACGCCTTCACGTCCGAGTCCGCGGCGAATCGCCTGTTCGCAGACCTGCTCGACGAGCGTCCACGATTTGCTGACTTCGGTGGCGTCGATGATCATCTCGCCCACGAGGTTGAGGTGGCGGGCAGCATAGGCGGATAATGCGGCATCGTATCGATCGCTGATCGTCCGGTCGACGACCGCGAGCGTTTCGCGGCCGTCGAGCAGTGTGGCGAGCGTTGGGTCGTCGAGATCGAAGATGTGGCGCGATACGTTCTTCACTTCGTACGAGACGCGCCGCTCGGTGATCAGCGAGAACGTCGGCCGATCCGTGGATCCGGCAAACCAGACGCCGGGCGAACGCTTGACCGCGCTGACGCAGGCGAGTGCGCCTCCGTAGCGCTCTTCGCCGGTCGAAAGGATGAACCGGAGCGGCCGGGCGTCGCCGGTAAGTCCGGCCGCGTTTCTGAACGCCGCCGCGGCATGTTCCGACGCGAACAGCGAACTCACGCAAACCGCAGCATCGACTCCGAACGACTGCAAGACGCCAAGCATCGGTTCGAGGTCGTGCAGCAGTTCCGCGAAGATCGTATCGAACTGCGGCAGCGAGGGTTCCGGAACGAAGCCTGTCGACGCCGCGACGGCCACCGGTGCGCCGGGGATCGACGCGCCGACGACGTCCTCCAACAAGTCGTTTTGGATCACTTGACGGTGTGACTTGCGCGACAAGTGTCTTCGCAAGTCGCCCTCGCACTCCATAAGGTCTTCGATGGCGCCGCCGGCGCCGCGTTTGAGGAGCATCGCCGATCCCCCACCGGCGAAGTCCACAACGATGAACCGCTCATGCTGCAGCGGAATCGTGCTCGCGATGGCCACGGCGGGATGGATCACCCAAACCGGAAGCGGATATCCGGAGATCAGTCTTGGCGCCAAATCTTTCGGCCCAGCAGCGTGATCCGCGAGGTAGATGACCGCATCCACCGGGCCGAGATTCGCTGCGAGCGACTCTGCGATGCTTTTTAGTTCGCTGCCGGTCGCTGCTGGTCCAGGTCCGTCATCGAGCGTGAATTGTTGGATCGCCTTGCCGGACGATTCGTCGACGGTGGTCGCCGTCCACATACCGAGCGGTTGGTGCTCGACGAAAAGCGCGCGCGTGCGAGTCACTTGCGCACCTGCACGACGAAGATCTCGACGTCACGGCTGGAGTCGTTGATCAATTCGTGCGAGCCGCCGGAGCGCACGATGGCGACATCGGTCCGATGAAGACGGCGTTCGGCGCCGTCAACGCGGACGAGCGGATCGCCGTCGACGATGAAGTAGAGCTCTTCGTTGCCGTGATGCTCATGCAGCCCAATGGTGCTCCCCGGCGGAATGACGGTGAGATCCAAGAAATCGACATTCGTGTCGAATTCTCCGGAATCGATGAGCCTGCGGAATGCGATCGGTCCTGAGCCGCCGTGTTCGGCCACGCGCTGAATCGATGCAACGCCAGACGACGATACGAATTTTCTCATGCAGCGCCACCTCGGCGCGCGAGTTGTACGAATGCGATGCTGACGAGTGGGATGCGCGCATTCCGCCCACACGATGCGTGACGACTTAGGCCGACCGCCTGCGTGTACCTCGCCCATCAATGGTTCAAAAGACCTATCCGTTTCATATGCGATCTGAAGTCGAGGGTTCGAATCTGAAGCCGTCAAACGCGGGGTCGATACCGGTGTATATTCCATACATCGTGCCTTGCGACGACCGGACGAAACGATTCTCATGAGCGCCAAGATCAAGATCGTGTCGCTCATCAACGAATTGCTCTTCGGCGGCGACGAGGGCCGCCTCTTATCGTTCTCGCGCGCGGTCGACCGCTCGCGTTTCGACCACCGCGTGCTGTGCATCAAGCAAGCCGACGCCGAGTTCGACCGCACCTACGGCACCATGCGTGGGCATTACCGGCAAGCCGGTGTCGACATCGCCGATCTCGGTGAGGGGCACCCAAATGAGCGGATCCGAGGCGCGCTCACCCCGGCGTTCAACCGTGCGACGATGCTCGCGCGGACACTGAACCGGTTCGTCCGCTATCTTCGACGGAACGCGATCGCCGTCGTCGACGCCCATCTCGGTCCGGGCAATCTGGTGGGCGTCGCTGCCGGGGCACTCACGCGCACGCCAGTGGCCGTCACGACCTATCATGTCGAGCAGTGGGAACCGCTCTGGCTTTGGCGCCGGGTACATCCGGCGGTGCTGCGCAACGCCTCGGCGGTGATCACGGATTCCGAGGCATGCGCCCGGAATCTGCGAACGTTCATGCGCCGCCCGCGGGCGCCGGTGGCTGTCATTCCCAATGGGATCGCCGCTCCCGAAAGCGGCCGTTCAAGGGCCGAGATGAGGCGCGTCCTCGGACTGCCCGAAGATCCGGCCGCGCGTGTGATCGCTCAAATCGCGACGCTCTTGCCGACCAAAGGACAGACGGTCCTCCTCGACGCGGCGAGAACAGTTCTGCGCACGTCTCCGGATACCGCTTTCTTGATAGTAGGATTTCCCCGCGACCGTTCGTACAAGGACGAGTTGATCCGCCGCGCCGAGGAGATGCGCATCGCCGATCGCGTTCGCATCGTGAGCTATCCGGGAAATATCGGCGACGTCTGGAAGACGGTCGACATCCACGCGCACCCGACGCTGCTCGACTCGCTTCCGCAGGCGATCCTCGAAGCGATGTCGCTTGGACTTCCGTCGGTCGTCACCCCGGTCGGCGGAATATCGACGCTTGTCGACCATGGCCGCACCGGGCTCATCGTGCCGGCCGGCGACGCCGAGGCTCTCGCGCGCGCGCTGACGCAACTGTTGGATGAGCCATCGACGGCAAGCAGGCTCGGCAATGCGGCTCTCGAGCGCTACCGCAACGGCTATACGACCGCGATCATGACGCGTTCGCTCGAGAATCTCTTCGCGCGACTGGCGGGCGCATGACGCAGCGTTATTTCGTGACCGGTGCGCAAGGGTTTGTAGGCCGATACTTCATCGCGCATCTGCTCGCACGAGAGCCTGAAGCCGAGATTCTTGGGCTCGGGCGCTCGCCGGCAAACGTTGCGCACTTCACGCATCGCGTGCATTGGGGCGACCTCGAACTGCCGGCTCCACTGCCGGCATCGCTTGACATCGCCCGCGACAAACGGTACCGGTACATTGCGGTCGACCTTGGCGATCGGGCCGGCCTCGACCAAGCGCTGCGATCATTCCGCCCGGACGCCATCATCCATTTGGCCTCGGGCCTTCGCGACGATCCCGTCGAGGAGCTCTTCCGGACGAACGTCGAAGGAACGGTGCATTTGATCGAAGCTCTGGCCGCGGCGGACATCTCCGTCCAACGCGTCGTGTTCGGTTCGACCGGCGCGGTATACGGGCGTTCCTCGCTTGCTGGGCGCCCGCTCGATGAGCACACGCCCTGCCTGCCCCTCGATCTTTATGCGGCGAGCAAACTCGCATCGGAACATGTCGCCCGTATCTTGACGGAGCGCCACGGAATCGATGCGGTGTGGGCGCGGATTTTCAATATCCTCGGTCCCGGTCAGGACGAGCGCCACTTCTGTGGTAAAGTCGCCGCGCAGGTCTCCGCGATCCGTGGCGGACAGACCGGAGCGAAGATCGAGGTTGGCGACCTCTCGCCGACGCGCGATTTCATCGACGTGCGCGATGTGGCCACGGCACTTGCGACGCTGGTCCGGCACGGCGAACCGGGCGAGGCGTACAACGTGGCGAGCGGCCTCGAGACGGCGATGTCGCACGTGCTCGACTTGGCGCTGGACATCACTGGGCTTACCGGCAGCGTCGCCATCGAGCACACGTACCGCCGAGCCGCCGATATACCGCGCGCATACGCGGATGCTGCGCGGATCCGAGATCTGGGATTCGCACCGGCGTACGACGTGCGCCGCAGCATGTCCGACTTGATCGAGTATTACTGCGTGACGGTCCGGTCGTCGGTTCCGGGGGCCTGACGCGCATCCTCGAGGAGCACGAGCAGCAACGGCGAGAGCGAGAGATTATCGACGATGCCGTTCGCAGCGATCAGCACGAGCAGTTCTTCTTTTGAAAACCAGCGGATCTCGAGGACTTCGTTTCCGTCGATCGGACTGCCGCTCTCTTCAAGACCGTCTGCCAGGAAGATTTCATACCGCTGATCGCTGCAGCCGTACGACGCGTAACAATGCATCAGCGGCGAGAGCGAGCGCGCAGTGTGCCCGGTCTCCTCGAGCAATTCGCGCTGGGCTGCGTCGCGCGGCGTCTCACCTTCCGCCACACCGCCCGACGGGATCGCCCACACGTACTCGTCGACGATGAACCGGTACTGCTTGAGCAAGAGCACGTCTGTGCCGCGCCGCGCGACGATGCCGACCGCGGGCGTCGGGAAATGCAACGTGAAGTACGACCGGTGCGAACCGTCGGGGACCACGACATCCTGCAGCAGCACGGAAAAATACGGATTCGCGGCCAGGGTTTCGACGACCGTGGCCGACCACGGTTTGCCGGCTCCGTCGGACTCGCCGGCCGGCTTCATCGCGCGCTGACGTCGAGCGTCGACGATCCGCGCGACTCCCTCATGCCCTCCGCGAAGCTGCGCCTGATCAGGTCGACCGTGCGCTGCGTCTTGGTCGCGTCGGCGAAATCGCTGCGGATCTCTAGGGCGTCGCCGCTGCTCACCGCGTCGAGGAACGCCTTCGTCTCGAGCATGAACGGATTTGGATCCGGCTCTTGCTCGCCGCCCGCGCGCGCGAAGTTCCAACCGCGCAGCTCGATCGCGCCCGAGGCGGTCATCACTGAAAGCCCGATGTGCTTGTCATCTGCTTCACAGGTGTACGCAAGCGTGCCGACCGCCCCGTTTTCGAAGCGCATCGCGACCGCAGCGCGAGAGATGCTATTCTCGTCGCCGCTTGGACCCGCGAACGCCTGGACGTCTGCGATCTCGCCGACGACAAAACGGACCAGGTCGACGAGGTGGGTGGCCTGTTCGTTAAACGGTCCGCCTGAGAGGTCGGGTTGACCCCACCACGGCACGGCATAGCGTTTGCTCGCCCAATGACCGGCGACCGCGGAGACGGTCGATGCCGCCGCTGCTGCGCGCGCCGCGAGCACCGGCGGCCGATAGCGGTTCATGTAGCCGACCGCATTGATGACGGGCTGCTTTTCAACAGCGCGCGTGAGCGCGGCGCCTTCGGCTTCGGAAAGCCCGATCGGTTTTTCGACGAGCACTGCGACGCCCGCGCCGATCGCATCGCGTACGACCGAACGCGTGGAGGGCGGCGTGCAGACGAACACAGCTTGCACCTCCCGCCAAGGAATCCTACGCATGTCCGCAACGGTTTGCGACTGGAAACGCGATGCGAGCGAACGTGCACGTTCGCCGTCGGTATCGGCACAGTACGCGATCGTCGCGCCCAACTCAGCGACGCACGCCGCACGTTCCGCGCCCATTCGCCCGCAACCCACGATCGCGACGCGGACGCCACCGGTCATGTGGGGGTTCCTCCGAAATATTCGCGCACGCCGTTCACAACGAACACGATCTCGGATTCGGGCATATCGGGCCGGATCGGTAAGCAGAGAAGTTCTTGAGCAAGCCGCTCGGCGACCGGGAACTCTCCTTTTCGCCAGCCGAATTCGGAAAACGCCGGCTGCAAGTGGATCGGCGTCGGATACCGGACGACGACGTCGATGCCGAGGCCGCGAAGATGCTCGGCTAAGGCGTCGCGCCGGTCCGTGCGCACCTGGAAGAGATGATAGGCGTGCACTTCGCCGAGATCGTTCGACTGAAACGTGACCGGGAGGTCGTGCAACAGCTCCCGGTACGCTTGCGCGACCTCGTTGCGCGCAGACGTCCATCGTTCCAACGACTTGAGCTTTGTGAACAGCACGCGGGCCTGGATCGCGTCCATCTTGCTGTTGATGCCGAGCAAGCGGTGATCGTTCTGCACCCATTGCCCCAAGTTCCGGTGCGCCTCGACGGCGTGCGCGAGGTCGTCGGATTCCGTCACGAGCGCACCGGCGTCTCCCGCTGCAGAAAGATTCTTGCTCGGATGGAAACTGAAAGCCGCGAACGTGCCGAACGATCCGGCGCGTTTGCCGCCGATGGACGCACCGTGCGCCTGCGCCGCATCTTCGACGATCAAAAGATCACGCTCGCGGCCGATCGCGAGCATAGGTTCCATGGGCGTGGGCTTGCCGTAGAGATGCACAGGCAGCAGAGCCCGGGTGCGACCGGTGACCGCCGACTTGGCTTGCTCGATGTCGATCAAAAACGATCGGTCGTCGGCATCGACGAGCACGGGCCTGCCGCCGGCGAGGACGATCGCCGCTACCGTCGCATAGAAGGTGTTCGCATGCGTGATGATTTCGTCGCCGGGCTGTATTCCGACGGCCCGGAATCCGACGATCAACGCATCGGTGCCGCTGTTCGTCGCGCGCGCATGCCGGACCCCGATGAAGTCCGCGAACGCACTTTCGAATCGCCCGACCTCTTCGCTCAGAATGTATTCGCCGCTCAGCAGGATCGACTTCAAGTCGTCGACCAGCTCGTCGAGATCGTCGCCGAATTGTGCGGCGTAATCGTAACGGCGCACCTTCGTCGGCGCTACGTCCTTCGAATCCACGTCACGTCTTGTTCTTTGCCCAAGCGGCGCTGCGCTCGAACGCGCCGGCGTGGTCTCTAATTAGGGTCTCGGCGCGAGCGACGCCCGCAGCGTCATTGACGTCGATCCATATGGCGTTGTGTTCGAACGCGGCGACTCTCTCGCCGCTGCCGATAAGCATGGAGACGAGTTCGGGAACACCGGTCGGCACGTCCGGCCGGATGGCGGCGATCGCGCGCGGACCCAACACATACGTGCCGCTCGAGATCCGGACAGGATACGCCGGCTTCTCGCGGTACTCGACGACGTCGCCGTCTGCGACCGTGACGGAGCCAAACGGAATGGTGAACGGCTCGTCATGTGTCGCGATTGTCATCGCGGCGCCCGACGTAACGTGCGCGTCGGCCAACTCGCGCAAATCTAGCGTCGTCATGTTGTCGACGTTGACGACGACGACCGCGTCAGCGCGGCCGGCATACGCGCGCACCGCGCCGATCGTTCCCAGCGGGCGCACCTCGCGATAGGGCATGACGTTTGCGCCGCACGCGTCTGCCAGTGCTTTGGCGCGGCTTGCGACAAATGCATCGATCGCCGGCTCATCCGCGGCAAACGCGACCGTGATATCGCGAAATCCGCTTCCCAACAGCGCGCAAAGGTTTCGCTCCAGCATCGGAATGCCCAGAACCGGCACGAGCGCCTTGTGTCGCGAGCCGTTGGTAGCGCGCATTCGAGAAGAACGCCCGCCGGCCATGATAATCGCCGCGGTCATAGGCAACCATTCGCAAGAACGGCAACAGCGGCCTCGTCGCTATCAGAGAATTGATGCTGCCTCACTCAGCACCGCCGGTTCCAACGCGTCCACGGATATGCAGTCAGCGCCGTCGGCTGCGGACGCGCAACGGTGACTCCATGGCCCCTCGGGATGTCTCTCCTACGATGGCAAAGACGAGCGCTAGCTACGCCTTCCATGCAGAAGGCGTAGCGCAATGCGAGTTGGACGTATTTACTGAATCGCGATGACGGCGGTGTCGCCGGATATCATCGCCGGCGGCGCGGGACCGTCGACGGTCGCAGTGCCGCCGTCGAGAACGCCAGCTCCGTTGAGCACGAGCGTGTGACCGTACACGCCGGGCCACGGGAACGGATGGGGCGTCCCCACGACGTCCGAGTTGACCGCGGTCGCGCACGCGCCTATGGGCTGGCCCCACAAATAACACGCCGCGTACTGACGGCCGTACGTCCATTGGGACGTTTGCAGCTTGGTAATCCTGAAGGGCGTTGGGATGAGCGGGTCGAGCGCGACGAGCCCTTCTTCCGGGAAGATCTCCAAATTGCTGGGCGTCGAGAACTTCTCGGACAGTACCGTCCATGACGGATCGTACGTCATGAGAAATGACGCGTACATGTACAGGCGCTGATCCAGCGATGACTCTGCCGGAAATGCGATCAAGTCGCGGCAGAACATGAGCCGCTTCGCCCTGATCATCCGCAGTTCTGTGGTGGCATAGTTGGCCCAAATGACCTTCTCCGCTTTAGGCCACACTTGACTGTCTTTCACGTAACAGTCTTCCAACATCCCGCCGTCCGTGGTCGGATTGACCAGGAACGACGGCGGCGGTTCATTGTATCCATCGGCGAGTGTGCCAAGGCCGTTGTAGATGATGTGTTGGCCTAGCGCGGTGTCGTTCGCGTTTGACGCCGCAGTCCAGATCGGTTCTGTGTAGCCGCAAGGCTTCGCAGTTTCGTTGTGGATGTTATTCGTGGTATCTTCGAATATGTAATCGTATTCGTAGCCGGCGTTCAAGACACTAGCGACCCATGCAGCCCACAGTGGTTCGAGCTTCGGCGACCGCACATCCATCTGGTACGTCGTCACGGGCTTGCCACGCACCTGGATGCGGTTGTTGTTGCAATCGTGCGCGAATGTGCTCTCGTCATGTGTGTACATCGGCGTCCCTTTATGGGACCTGTTCGGGTCGGT